>NZ_JANFNV010000002.1:0-137793 GCF_024436075.1 Aeromonas sp. JL9
CAATACAATGACGGGATACCGCCAGCAAAAGCCGAGGTTCGGCCTAACCAAGTGTCCGGATTTAGTTGACCACTACAGTTGGCGCTGAAGGGTGCCAAGGTAGAGGGGCAGCAAGCTTCACTGGCTGGTTCGCTGGAAGGAACGCTCAAGGGACGGCTCGATAAAGAGATGAAGCTTGCCGAACTCTCCGATATGGTGCTGACCGCAGCGCTGGAAGGTGATGTGCTGCCGCGCTCGCAGATGAAGCTGAAACTGGCCGGTTTTGCCCGTGCCGAGCTCGACAAGCAGTTGATTACCCTGAGCAAGCTGGTGATGAGTGCTGATGAGGCGCTGTTGAGTGGTGATGGAACCGTGCAGCTTGGCGCTGTCCCCGTAATCACCTTCGATCTCAAGGGGGAGAAGCTGGATTTCGACAAGTGGCTCGCCAAATCGGTACCGACCACGACCGCACAGGCGAAAGAGGACAAACCGGCGGCCGGTGCTTCCAATACCGCTGCAAGTGACAATAAAGCGGTAACCGGCAAGAGCGAAGCCCTCTCCGCGGTTGAACCGGATCTGGGCGCGCTCAAGGGACTGGATCTGGATGGCCGCTTGCAACTCGGCAGCCTGCGTCTGAAAGGGCTGGATCTCGGCGCAGTCGATCTGCAGGTGGCTCTGGCCAAGGGACTGCTGACGCTCAAACAGTTCAGCGCGACCGTGGCGGGCGGTCAGGTAAACGCGAAAGGAGTTCTCGACGCGCGCCAGCAACCCGCCACCTACAAGGTGCACAATCAGGTGACCGGAGTGAACATTCGTCCCTTGCTGCAGACTCTGGCCCAGAGTGATCTGCTGGAGGGCAAGGGCGATCTCGATGTGCAGGTGCAGGGGCGTGGTCTCTCTCCTCTGGCACTGCGCAACGGAATGCAGGGCAAGGTGACCTTGAAGCTGAGCGACGGCGCCCTGCATGGCATCAACCTGCCGGAGATGATCCGCGAGGCGCGGGCCACCCTCACCGGCAAGGGGGCCGAGCAGGTGAAGGAGGCGCGCAAGACCGACTTCAGCGCCCTCACCGCCAGCTTCCAGATTGCCGACGGCATCGCCCGCAGCAACGACATCCAGCTCTTTGCCCCGGCTTTGCGGGTCAAGGGGGAGGGGCAGACGGCGCTGGTGCCGGAGAGCCTCGACTTCCTGTTCCTCACCTCCATTGTCGAGAGCAGCAAGGGGCAGGGAGGCAAGGATGTGGATGAGCTCAAAGAGATAACCATTCCGGTGCGGATCGGCGGTCACTGGCAGGCCCCCAGCTACCAGCTCGACGTAAAGGCACTGCTCAGCAACAACAAGCTGCTGGAGGATAAGGCGCGCAAGGAGGCCGAACGCGGCCTCAAGAAGCTGCTGGGTGACAAGGCCGACAATGAAGCCGTCAAAGGGGTAGCCGACCAGCTGCTCAAGGGGCTGTTCAAATAGGTGACGGTTCATATGGGCTGGCGGGAGCCGCGCCAATGCCGTTAGCGGTTGACCGGATGTCAGCGCCATTGAAAAATGGCGCTGACATTTTTTATGGCGCAGTGACCTGCTGCGCCTTGATCCGGAGTCATCTCGAGTTGAACCCATGCGCCTGATCCTGCTGCTCTGCTCCCTGATCTGCTGCGGCATGGCATATCCCGTGCTGGCCGGGCCGCTGGCGGATCGTCTGGCTGGCGAGCTGGCCAGGCAGGCTCCCGAACAGGCGCTGCCCCTTGACGAGGTACAGCGGCTCGACCGTCGCCTGATTGCTCCCGACTCCCTCTATCCCGCCTGGCAGCGCTATCCGCTGCGCCAGCTGCAGGCCATCTATCGCTACCAGCAGGAGTGCGGGACAGAGAATGACTTGCCCGCCGAGTGGCTGCCGCTGCTGAGGGCGCTTTGTGGCCAAGGAGCTAAGCCCTCGACCAGCTGGTTTGCCGCTCACCCCGTCTATCCGTTGGGTGGCTCCAGCGCTGCCCGCTGGCTGGCAGGTCATCCGGCGGCCGGGCTCGACGCTCTGCTCCATGTGCGGGAGCGGCGAGATCAGTTGGGGCAGCTCGGTGAGCTCGGCGATGACAACCTCGACGCCCTGCTGCGGGGGGATCGCTGGCTGCTGCAATCGGGTCAGCTCTGGCTGCTTGCCGATGGGCAGTGGCGTCGTTATGGCGCAGGGCAGTGGCAACCGCTGGCCGAGCGGCTTGGTGTAACGCTGGATAGTCGTACCGCTGGTACTTGTGAAGAACGAGTCGGAGCGGTCTGCTTCAATACTCGCCCCACGCTTGGCTGGCAGTGGCTGGCGCTGGCCAGCACGCTTGGCTTTATCCTGCTGCTCGGGTGGGCCAGCTGGCAGCGCTGGCGCCTGCTGCGGGAGCGGCGCGTCGCGTTGCAGATGCTGACCCACGAGCTGCGCACTCCCATCATGGCGCTCTCCGGCATCAGCGAGGAGCTGCGCCACGATTTCGACCGGCTGCCCGCTTCCGCCCAGCAGAGCGTGGGGCAACTGCTGGGCAGTGTCGCCCGCCTGCATCAGCTGGCGCAGGCCAGTCGCCACTATCTGGCGGCAGAGACTCTCGAAGATGAGCGGGTGGCGGTTAGTCTCACCGAGTGGCTCACCCTGGCTTGCGAGCGGCATGACGCCATCTTCTGCCTTGAGCGGGAGATGACTCTGGCGCTCCCCTTCTACTGGCTCGATCTTGCCCTCGACAACCTGCTGCGTAACGCCAGCCAGCATGGCCGCGCGCCGGTTCGGATCTGTGCCAGCTGGCAGGCGGGGCGTTTGATCCTCGCGGTCAGCGATGGCGGCGAGCTGCCAAATTACCGGCTCGCCACCTTGCTGCACCGCGGTGCCCGCGCCGAGGGTTTGGGGCTGGGGCTTGCCATCGTGCGCCATCTGCTGCGCCGTCTTGGCGGGCGCCTCACCCTATCCGGCCCGCCCACTACCTTTACCCTGACGCTGCCCTGCCAACTCTGGAGCGACCCCGAATCATGAAGACCATCTTGCTTGTCGAAGACGAGGCGCTGCTGGCGGAGAACCTGCAACGCTATCTGACCCGGGAAGGGTATTGCTGCCTCTGGTGCGACACCCTGACTGCGGCGGAGCAGCAGTGGCTGGCGGCGGATCTGGTGCTGCTGGATCGCACCATGCCGGAGGGGGATGCCCTCGACTGGCTACCCCAGTGGCTGGCGCGCAAGGCGCTGCCGGTGATCGTGCTCACCGCAAGGGTGGAGGTGAGCGATCGGGTGGCCGGGCTCGATGCGGGGGCGCGCGACTACCTGACCAAACCCTTCTCCCACGACGAGCTGCTGGCGCGGATCCGGGCCCAGCTGCGCCAGTTGGGGGATGGCACTCAGGCGCTGGGCGGCTTGCAGCTTCATCCCGCCCGAATGCAGGCGAGCTGGCAGGATGCGGAGGTGAGCTTTACCCCCACCGAGTTTGCCCTGCTCACCCTGCTGGTGCGGATGGCGGGGCGGGTGCTGAGCCGGGAGGAGATCCTCAACCGGGTATGGGGCTATCAGGCGTTTCCCTCCACTCGCACGGTTGATACCCATATTCTGCAACTGCGCCAGAAGCTGCCCGGACTGGCCATCGAGACGGTGCGCGGCATCGGCTACCGGCTGGAGGTGCCAACGTGATGCATGCAACGCGGGCTGGACTGCTGTTGGCTCTAAGCGTCGGCTTGCTAAACGCAAGCTGTGTGATGGCAACCGGTCGCCTCTTGGAAACCGATCGCGCCGACCCGCTGCAACCGGCTACGTTGGCGCTGTTGCAGGGGGATAACCGGCACGCCTGGCAATCTTTGCAGCAGGCATGGCCTGGCCTTAACAGCGATGCCGAGCGCCGTAGTTGGCAGGGGATGCTGGCTGCGCTCAGTGCCCAGCACTGCGGCAAGGATTTCCCGCTCACTCTGCCTGATGGGGTGAGGGAGCTGCGCCTTGAGCTGATCCAGCGCGATGCGCCGCTGTTGCGGGACTATCGGGTGCAGTTGACCGGAGAGGGGTCCATCACCGCCGCTGAACTTGTCGATCCCGCTGGCCACAACCGGTTGGCAGGTGCCCAGTGGGAGGCGGAAGGGAGTGAGGGGGTCAGGGTCGTGGGGGCCGATCTGCCGATGCCTTTACCAGCCGGACTCTATCAGCTGCGGCTGACGGTGGCGGGCCAGCGTTGGCAGGTGGCGCTGCCACTGCCTGCGGTGCAGGATCTGGACTGGCTCTCCCGCTCGCCGCAGGCGGTAGCCAATCCCCCCGCCAATCCCGCTTCCTGTACGCCGCTCTGGCTTGAGCAGACGGTGCTGGCTCGCCCGCAATACTCCCTGCTCTGGTGGAACCGCCTGCCTCTCGATGGCAAGGTGGGTTGGCCTGCCGCCACGCCCGACAGCTGGCGTACCCTTTCGCTGGTGCAGACCCGCCAGCGCGGCCAGCTGGTGTTGCAGCTAAGCCACAGTCAGGCGGGGCCGGTTGAGTAATGGTCGTCGTGATGGTCAGTTGCACGCAATCCTGACATTGGCCTGACAATCGCAGGCGGCCAATCTGCTGAAATGGCGATTCCCGTGTGTTATCAGGAATCACAGACCATGACTCTTCTTTCCGAATTAGCGAGCTGGATCCGCCCGCTGCTGCTGTTGGCACCGCTGTTCTCCCTGCCTGCCGAGGCGCTGACTCTGGCCAACGATCAGTGGCGCATCGAGCTGGATCCCGCCACCCTGGCGGCCGAGGCTGTGCTGCCCTCGGGCCAGCACCTTCTCATCTCCTCTCCCGGCCCGCGTCAGCCGGTCACCGCTCTGCAGCAGGAGGGGGAGCGTGTCAGCTGGCTGACCCGCGCCGATGGCGAGGTACGTGCCTTGGCTCGCCTTGAGGGTAACCGTCTGATCCTTACCCTCAGCCGTGCAACTGCTGGCGAGCTGGTGTGGCCGCGGGTACCGGCAGGGGCGCAGGCGCTGATGCTGCCGATCCACGAGGGATTTCGCATTCCGGCTACCCACACTGCGTGGCGCAAGGCGCTGGCGCAGGAGTATCAGGGGATCAACACCACGGATAATCTGACCCTGCCGGTGGTTGGGCTGGATCACGGCGATCAGCAGCTGGCGATCCTCTTTGCCAACCCCTTCAACAACCGGCTCACCTTTGCCCCCAAGCAAGATGGCATTGCCCTTACGGCGACCCACAGCGTCAATCGCCTCAATCTGGCTGACCCCTATGAGGTGGCGGTGTCGCTGCAACCGGGCAATGACTGGCTGGCGGCGGCCAAGGCCTATCGCAGCTGGTTGCAGGCCCGGGGCGAGCTGGTCTCGCTCGAGAGCAAGCTGGCGGCGGTACCGGATGGCAAGCGGCTGATCGGCGCCTCTCACCTCTATCTCTGGGGCGAGCGACTGCTGGTGCCACAGGATGTGAAAAGCTGGTCCGCGCTGCGCCGCCTGATCCCTGCCGACTGGCTCAAGGGGGAGAGCAAAACGGCGCTGCAAGCGCCCGATCTGGCCCGCAACCGCTACCTGCAAAACCGGGTGCTGTCCGGCGTGGAACAGGCGCTTGCGCAGCGCCATCCGGGTCAGCAACCGGCCGATTTCGCTGCCCGGCGCGCACTGGCGGCCAGACAACTGGGCGCTGCGCTTAACGAGCCGCAGAGTTGGGGGGATGGCAGCTCGGCCAAGATGATCGCCGCTCTCAAGCAGGCTGGACTACCCAGACTCTGGCTGGGGCTGCCCCAGTGGACGGCGGGTTTTGCTGCGCCAGAGGGGATTGAACTTGCCAAAGAGGCGGGTTATCTCATCGCTCCTTACGACTCCTACGATACCGCGCTGCCGGAGGGGAATCGCCAGCCGAGCTGGCTCACCGCCCAGATGGGGCAGGATATTTACCTGCGCTGCGGCATCATGCAGGAGAACGGGCGGCGCAAGAGCGGCTTTCAAAACAGTGGCGTCTACACCAATCAAGCCTGTGTGCGCCCGGTGATGGAGCAGCGAGTGCCCAAATTGCAGCAGGCGAGCCACTACAACAGTTGGTTCCTCGATGTGGCGGCGACCGGCATGGTGTTTGACGATTTCGACTCGGCCAAGCCGACCACTCAGGCGCAGGATGCGCAAAACCGGATGGCCGGGATGGCGTGGATTGCCAAGAGTCAGGGGGTGCTGGTGGGCTCCGAGGAGGGCGGCTCGGTTGCCAACCGCACCGCGGCCTTTGCCCACGGCCCCCAGACCAGCGGCTTTGGCTGGCAGGATCCCGATATGCGCCGCAACAAGCGTTCTCCCTACTATCTGGGGGCCTGGTATCCCGACTATCAGCCTGCGTTCTTCTTTCGCCAGAGCCGCCTCAAGCCCGAGTATCAGGGGCTCTACTTCGATCCGGCGCTGCGGTTGCCGCTGTTCCAGAGCGTCTTTCACGACAGCATAGTGACCACCCACCACTGGACGATGGATAGCCTCAAATTCAGGGAGAGTCGTCAGGTCACCGAACTGTTGCAGCAGCTCTACAACGTGCCGCCCCTACTCAACCTCAGTCTGGATAGCGCCAGTGCGCGCATTCCCTACCTCAAGGGGCTCGATGCCTTCTTCCTCCCGCTGCATGAGCGGCTCTACAACCAGCCCCTCACCGGTTTTCGCTGGCTCGACAAACGAGGAGTGGTGCAGCAGAGCGAGTTTGCCGATAGCACTCGACTGATAGCCAACTTCGGCCCAGCCACCGAGCAGGCGGGGATAAAACTGGCCGCTCAAAGCGTGCTGGCGCTGCTGCCCGATGGCAGCCAGCAGCAGTTTGTCTCGCAACCGGATGGCGCCCGCTAATCTGGCGTTCTGGCTTTTATTTCATTAGAGGATGATGTGGCGGAAATTTTTATGTATAGATGAACGTTCTGCAAAATAAATGAGAGGTAGTTCTGATGATTGAGAGTGAGATGATTAGAGAGGTAAACCATCCGGCGTGGCCGCTGGTCTGGCAGATCTATGGCGAGAGTTTTCCCCGCTACGAGCAGCGCCAGTCACAGCATCAGCCCCAGAAGATGCGGGATCCTCGCTATCACTGCCAAATCTTTTATCAGGACGGCCTGCTGCTCGGTTTCATCTTCTGGTGGGCGTGCGGTGAGCAGATCTATATCGAGCATCTGGCCATCAATCCGGCGCTGCGCGGCCGCAAATACGGCAGCCGCCTGCTGGCCGAATTTTGCGAGCGGGCACGCAAAACCGTCATTCTCGAGATCGATCCGCCAGAGGATGAGATTGCCATTCGCCGTCTGCGCTTCTATCAGGGGCTGGGCTTCTGTCTCAACGACTATGCCCATCTCCACCCGCCCTATCATTCTGATTATCAAGGACATGCGCTGCGGGTATTGAGCTATCCGGGGCTTCTTGAGGAAGAGGCATATCAGCGTTTCAACCAGATGCTGGTGGAGACGGTGATGGATCACGGCTGAGCAACCGTAAGGATGCCGACTTGCCGATAATAGAGGAGCCCGCCTGAAGCAATTCAGGCGGGCCCTTTTTCATTGCCGCTGGCGGTAATTACTCCCCCAGCAGCAGTTGCCAGACCGCCAGCACATGGCCTCGTTCGGTCAGTAACTGATCGTCGCTCACCTTGCGGGAGATCTCCGAGAGGTTGAGGCGATGGCCGAGGTTGCGGATCTCCAGATAGGCCTGCTTCAGCCCCTCCGCCTGCTCCAGGGTCAGCACCCCCGCCATCACGCACTCATCGAAGATGCGCACGTTATCGGACCAGCGGGTGAGGGCATCGGGCTCGCCGCAGGCGTGGGCTAGCACCAGATACTGGGCGATAAACTCGATATCCACCATGCCGCCGGGGGACTGCTTGAGGTCGAACTCGCCAGCCCCCGCTTTCAGCAGGTGATCCCGCATCTTGTGGCGCATCTCGCGCACCTCGCGGGCCAGGGTCGGCAGCTCCCGCTCCTTGGCCAGCACATCGCGGCGGATGCGTGCAAATTCGGCAATGATGGCATCGTCGCCATAGATGGGGCGAGCCCGCACCAGCGCCTGATGTTCCCAGGTCCACGCCTCGTTTTGCTGATACTGCTCGTAGGCCGACAGCGACGAGACCAGCAGGCCGGCGTCGCCGGAGGGGCGCAGCCGCATATCGATCTCGTAGAGAATGCCGGAGGGGGTGCGGGTGCTGAACAGGTGCAGGATCCGCTGGGCCAGGCGCAGGTAGAACTGGCGGCTGTCGATGGGCTTGCGGCCATCTGTGTAGCTGTTGGGGTCGCCGCCGTGCAGGAATACCAGATCCAGATCCGAGCCGTAGCCGAGCTCGATGCCGCCCAGCTTGCCATAGGCCACCACCGCAAAGCCGCGCTGGCCGCTCACTGCCACCTCGGACGGCAGCCCGTAGCGCTCGCTCATCTGGGCCCACGCCTGATTGACCACCTCTTCGGTGATCGCCTCCGCCAGCCAGGTGAGGTGGTCGCTCACCTTCATCAGCGGCAGGGCGCCGGCGATGTCGGCCGCCACGATGCGCAGCAACTGCACCTGCTTGAACTGGCGCAGCGCCTCCATCTGCTGTTCCACATCCTCTTCGGGGATGCGCAGCAGGAACTGCCGCAGCTGGGGCTTGTACTGATCGAGCGGGGTGGGGTGGTAGAGGTGCTGGGGATCGAGCAGCTCATCCAGCAGGATAGGGTAGCGGGCCAGCTGTTCGCTCACCAGATGGCTGGCGTCGCACAGCCGCACCAGCTGGCGCAGGGCGCCCGGATTTTCCGCCAGCAGTTGCAGATAGGCGCTGCGGGTGAAGATGCGGGTCAGCAGCTCGCATACCCGCTCGAACAGGCGGGCGGGTTGCTCACTGGCGACCACCAGCCGCAGCAGCTCCGGCATCAGCCAGTCCAGCGCGATGCGCCCCTGCGGCCCCACCTGACGGCGCTTGTACTCCTCCTTGAAACGCAGCAGGGCACCGCAGAGCGGGGCTGGCTCGACGACCCCTTGAGCAGTCAGCAATTTTTCCAGCTCGGCGGCGTCGAGCTCGGTGCGCCAGAGATCGAGCCAGAGCTGCTCCAGATGGGCGGGTGCCTCTTTCTCTTCCCCCACCACGGCGGCGAACTCCTGATGGACGGCGGCCATCTCCTCATCCAGATAAGCCATAAAGGTGCCCCAGTCGGCAAAGCCGAGGGCGGCGATCAGCCGCTGGCGATCCCGCTCCTCGGTGGGCAGGGTCTGGGTCTGTTGATCGCCGATCTCCTGCAGGATGTTTTCGACCCGGCGCAGGAAACGATAGGCCGTCAGCAAGCGGTCGCAATGGGCGGATTCGAGGGCGCCACATTGGGCGATGGCGGCCAGCGCCTCCGGCAGGTGACGCACCCGCAGTGCCGGTTCACGACCGCCGCGAATAAGTTGCAGCGCCTGGGCGATAAACTCCACTTCACGAATGCCGCCAGCCCCCAGCTTGATGTTGCCCTCCAGCCCCTTGCGGCGCACCTCGGCGGCGATCATCGCCTTCATCTGGCGCAGGCCGTCGATGACGCCAAAGTCGATATAGCGGCGAAACACGAAGGGGCGCAGCATCTCGGCGAGCTCCACGGCGTGCTCGCACTGGGGCCCCAGTACCCGCGCCTTGACCATGGCGTAGCGCTCCCAGTTGCGGCCGTGGTGCTGGTAGTAATCCTCCATGGCGGCAAACGAGATGGCGAGTGGCCCCGCATCGCCAAAGGGGCGTAAGCGCATATCGACCCGGAACACCTGACCATCTTGCGTGGGCTGGTGGAGAGCGTTGATGATGCGCTGGCCCAGCTTGATAAAGAACTGCTGGTTGGCGAGCTCGCGCCGCCCGCCGACCGTGTAGCCGTTCTCGGGGAAGGTGAAGATAAGGTCGATATCCGAGGAGAAGTTGAGCTCGCCACCGCCCAGCTTGCCCATACCGAGAATGAGCAGCGGCTGCGGGTTGCCATTGCCGTCCATCGGGGTGCCCAGCTCGCCACACTGTTTGGCGTAGAGCCAGTCGCGAGCAGAGCAGATGAGGGCATCCGCCAGCTTGGTGAGGTGGATAAAGCTCTCTTCCACCGCCGCATGGCCCAGCAGCTCGCGCCAGGCGATCACCAGCATGCGGCTGCGGCGGAACTGGCGCAGGATACGCTTGAGCGCCTCTTCATCGCTTACCTCGGCGAGCAGGGCAGTCAGATCGTGCTGGTAGGCGGGCCAGCGCTCGGCCTGATCCAGTTCACCCGAGGCGAGCAGCTCGGTCAGCAACGCCGGCTGTTTGAAGAGGGAGTCGGCGACAAAATCGGAGAGACCAAGCAGGGTCAGCAGGGGTTGGCGAACGGGCTCGGGCAGCGAGCCATAGTCGGGGGCCAATTCGATCAGCCGCTGCCACTGACGTTCGGCCTGTTCTTGCAGCAAGGGCGGGAAAGAGTTGATAGACGCAGAGATTGATGCGGAGGGAGAAGCAAAATGCTGGGCCACGGTTGCCGTCCTTGTGGTTCACGACAGGCGGTTAACGACTCGGGGTTAACAAAACTGCCGGTTCAAAATGGTGGCTGCCAATCTAGCACTGTCAGGCCCCCGCGTCACAGCGCAGGGGCGAGAAGCATGATCCGGCAAATAAAAATGGGCTCCCTGTCGGGAGCCCATCGGATTGCGCTGGTCATTATCAGTGGCTATCGACCCAGAAGAACTTGAGGACGAACAGCAGGGCTACCACCAGCACGCAGGGGTTGATCTCGCGCCAGCGGCCGGTACCTGCCTTCATCACGCAGTAGGAGATGAAGCCCACGGCGATCCCCTCGGTGATGGAGAAGCTGAACGGCATCATCACCGCGGTCATAAAGGCCGGTACCGCTTCGGTCAGATCTTCCCACTTCACCCGGGTCAGCTCGGAGCACATCAGCACACCCACATAGATAAGGGCGCCAGCGGCGGCGTAGGCCGGCACCATGGCGGCGACCGGAGAGAAGAAGATCGCCAGCAGGAACAGCAGGCCGACCACGATGGCAGTCAGACCGGTACGGCCGCCGACGGCGACGCCGGAGCTGCTCTCGATAAAGGCGGTGACCGAGGAGGTGCCCATGAAGGCGCCGCCGACGGAACTGACGCTATCCACCATCAGCGCCTGTTTCATGCGCGGGAAGTGGCCCTTGTCATCGGCCAGCTTGGCGCGGTTGGTGACGCCGATCAGGGTGCCGGAAGAGTCGAACAGGTTGACCAGCATAAAGGAGAAGATGATCCCGGCGAGGCTGATATCGAGCGATCCCATCAGATCCAGTTGGCCGAACACCGGCTCGATGCTGGGGGGCATGGAGACAAAGCCCTTGAAGGTTACATCGCCAAACAGCCAGCCCAGACCCGTGGTGACCACGATGGCGATCAGCACGGCGGAGTGGACGCCGCGAGCGGAGAAGATGCAGATCAGGAAGAAACCGAGCAGACCCAGCAGGCAGGGCAGGGAGGTGAGATTGCCCACGGTCACCATAGTGGCCGGGCTGGCCACCACGATCCCGGCGTTGTGCAGGCCGAGCAGGGCGATCAGCAGACCGATACCGGCGGTGATGCCAACCCGCAGGGTGAGCGGGATGTTGCCGATCAGCCAGTAGCGCACCCGCAGCAGGGTGAGGATCAACAGACCCATGGCGCCCCAGAAGATGGTGCCCATACCCACTTGCCAAGAGTAACCCATGCCCGCGACCACCACGAAGGCGAAGAAGGCGTTAAGGCCCATGGCGGGGGCCAGGGCGATCGGCAGGTTGGCCAACAGGCCCATCAGGATGCTGCCGATACCGGCGATGAGGCAGGTGGTGACGAACACGGCCTGGGTGTCCATGCCCGCCGCAGAGAGGATCTGCGGGTTGACGAACACGATATAGACCATGGTCAGGAAGGTGGTGATACCGGCAATCACTTCGGTGCGGGCGGTAGTGCCATGGCCTTGCAGGGCAAACAGGCGCTCAAGCAATCCTTGCCCGGCGGCCTGATTGGCAGCTTGGTGTTGTTGATTCATGTTGGATTCCAATAGGTGACGTGAAATAAGCAGCAGGGGAACGGGCTATCCCATCCATGCGGGGTAAATTGCCCTGTTTCTGGTGGTTAAGTAACCAGACTCGTCCTGATACCGTGACAGCGCGCACATTTTTACACAGGCGGCGCCGTTTACAAACCCCGGATCTGCGAAGCAGATCAATGAATAGAGCAAAAATTCAAACGTTTGCTTTTGGAGCGTGAAAAAAGGTTCTCAGCAGAGAACCTTTTATCGAAAATTGGGGGCTTAAAGGGTCTTGAAGTAGCGCTCGACCAGCTGGGCCAGCACTGAGTCGAGCCGGTCTTGGACTTCACCCAGCTCGCGGCCGAAGCGGCGCAGAAAGAGGCTGGCCTGCTCTTCGGTCAGTTTGCGCCCCTCGATAAAGAACTCCTGCTCCGGCAACTGTTTGTCGTAGCGGGGGATCAGCTCCCAGCTCACCAGTTCGGGCTCCACGGCGGCAAAAATCTTGGCGGCAGCGGCACAGAAGGTCTCTATGTGCTCCTTGCCATCCGGCCCGAGGCAACCCGGTTCAACCCGGATCTGGATGGTGAGTTTTTTCTCTATGGGGGTCGTCATCGTGCTACATCCATGCAAAGGCATCCGTCTAGGATTGTAAGTCAAAAGGCAAGAGAAAGGGGAGCCGAAGCTCCCCTCAACACGCAGTCAGCCTTATTTGGCGATGCGCTTATATTTAGCGCGATGGGGCTGGATCGCCTCGGCGCCGTAGGTCTTCTTCTTCCACTCTTCGTATTCGGTAAAGTTACCTTCGAAGAACTCGATCTTGCCCTCATCCTGATAGTCCAGGATGTGAGTGGCAATACGGTCGAGGAACCAGCGGTCGTGGGAGATGACCATGGCACAACCCGGGAACTCCAGCAGGGCGTTCTCGAGGGCGCGCAGGGTTTCGATATCCAGATCGTTGGTCGGTTCATCCAGCAGCAGTACGTTGCCGCCGGTCTGCAGCAGCTTGGCCAGATGCAGACGACCGCGCTCACCACCGGAGAGTTCGCCAACCCGCTTCTGCTGGTCGGAACCCTTGAAGTTGAAGCGGCCGATATAGGCGCGGCTCGGGAACTCGTAGTTGCCGATGCGCAGGATATCCTGACCATCAGCGACCTCTTCGAATACCGTCTTCTTGTCATCCATGCTGTCGCGGAACTGATCGACAGAGGCCAGCACCACGGTTTCACCTAGCGTGATGGCGCCGGAATCCGGCTGCTCCTGACCCGACATCATGCGGAACAGGGTCGACTTACCGGCACCGTTCGGGCCGATGATGCCGACGATGGCACCCTTCGGAATGGCAAACGACAGATCGTCGATCAGCACCCGATCACCATAGGATTTGCGCAGATTGGCCACTTCCACCACCTTGTCGCCGAGGCGTGGTCCGGGCGGAATGAACAGCTCGTTGGTCTCGTTGCGCTTCTGGTAGTCGTTGGTGTTGAGCTCTTCGAAGCGAGCCATACGGGCCTTGGACTTGGCCTGACGCCCTTTCGGGTTTTGACGAACCCACTCCAGCTCCTTCTCGATGGACTTGCGACGGGCCGCTTCGGAACTTGCTTCCTGCGCCAGACGGGCGTCCTTCTGCTCCAGCCAGGAGGAGTAGTTGCCTTCCCACGGAATACCTTCGCCGCGGTCCAGCTCCAGGATCCAGCCTGCCACGTTGTCGAGGAAGTAACGGTCGTGGGTGATGGCCACAACAGTGCCTTCGTAGTCGTGCAGGAAGCGCTCCAGCCAGGCCACGGATTCCGCATCCAGGTGGTTGGTCGGTTCGTCCAGCAGCAGCATGTCCGGCTTTTCCAGCAGCAGACGGCACAGCGCCACACGGCGGCGCTCACCACCGGAGAGGTGCTTGATCTTTGCATCCCAGGCCGGCAGGCGCAGGGCATCGGCCGCACGCTCCAGCTGGTTTTCCATGTTGTGGCCACCCTGGGCCTGGATGATGGCTTCCAGCTCGCCCTGTTCGCGGGCCAGCTTGTCAAAGTCGGCATCCGGGTCGGCGTAGGCCGCATAGACCTCGTCCAGACGGGCCATGGCGCGCTTCACTTCGCCAACGGCCTCTTCGACCGCTTCGCGTACGGTCTGCTCCGGATCCAGCTTCGGCTCCTGCGGCAGGTAGCCGATCTTGATGCCGGGCTGCGGACGGGCTTCCCCTTCGATCTCGGTGTCGATGCCTGCCATGATGCGCAGCAGGGTGGATTTACCGGCGCCGTTCAGACCTAGCACGCCGATCTTGGCGCCCGGGAAGAAGCTCAAGGAGATGTTCTTGAGAATATGACGCTTGGGCGGCACTACCTTGCCGACCCGGTTCATGGTGTAAATAAATTGAGCCATTGGCTAATTCTCTTCCTTTTCAGCAGGTTAATGTCTTGGCATTAACAGACTGATGTCGTGGTGGGGCCAGGTCGACACAGGTCAACCGGGTTCCAAAAAACCCGTCGATTGTAAACCAACGGACGAGGGGGGGCAAAGGCGGCACCCGGCTATGTCCCCCCTTTGCCAACAGGGTCACGCCTTGCTGCATCAGTCGTGCAATTTGGGCATGATGTGGGCTGCCGTTTTGTTCCGGAGCCCTCATGAACCCATCTCCTCAAGCCCCCCTGCTTGCCACCTTTTTGTGTGCCATGGGATTGGACGGCGCCCTGAGCGAAGCCCTATGCCAACGCTTGCCACGGCAGACGCTGCGCGCCGGTCAGGTGCTGTTGGCGCAAGGGGCAGAGCAGGAAGCTGCCTTCTATATCGAAACGGGCATCGCCCGTGCCTGCCATTACACCCGGGACGGGCAGGAGCGCTGCAAGGAGTTCTACTTCGAGGGGGAGCTCTGCCTGCTTTACGACAGCTGGCTCACGGGGTCGCCCGCTACCAGCTGGAGGCGCTGACGGAGTTGCAGGTGGTGCGGGTGCCAATCGCCCTGCTGGATGAGCCCGTCTGGCAGCCGGTCTGCATGGCCCTGCTGCGTCAGCAGCTCGGTTACAAGGAGCGCAAGGAGGCGTTTTTGCTGCTCCACTCGCCCGAAGAGCGTTATCGGGAGCTCTGCCACACCTTCCCCCACTGGCCTGCACGACTGACCCAAATACAGCTCGCCAACTACATCGGCATCAGCCCGGTCACCCTGTCACGGATCCGCACGCGCATTAACACGGGTTAATGCCGCTCTCCGGCCATCCCCTCATGCTGCGCCATCCAAATGACGGACGAGGGGTGGATGATGTCGCTGTTTCTGTGGTCGCAACTGGTGGTGAGCCAGGCCTTGTTGCTCGATCTGTTGTCGTTTCAGTTGCGGGATCGTCGCAGGATCCTGGCCTGTCTGGCCCTCTCCTGCGCGCTCAATGCCGGTCACTTTGCCCTGCTCTGGCAGTGGTCGGCCGCCTGCCTGTTGCTGCTGGCCAGCGTGCGCTTTCTGGTGAGTATCTGGCTGGTTAGGCGCATCTTGATGTGGTTTTT
The DNA here is from genome assembly GCF_024436075.1 of Aeromonas sp. JL9. NCBI lineage: Bacteria > Pseudomonadati > Pseudomonadota > Gammaproteobacteria > Aeromonadales > Aeromonadaceae > Aeromonas > Aeromonas sp. JL9. The sequence goes on from NZ_JANFNV010000002.1 coordinate 15,364, forward strand.
CATGGGGTTGGCCTGTGCGGCTGCGCTGGCGACCTATCAGGGCGTACTCTCATTGATCGGGCTGCTGGCCAGCCTGCTGCAAACCCGGGCCGCGTTTTGCCCGGATGATCGCCAACTGCGGCGCTGGATGCTGCTCGGCACCCTCTGCTGGCTGGTCAACAACCTGCTGGTGGGCTCACCGGTCGCCGCACTGATGGAAGGGCTGTTTCTGGTCAGCAATCTGGTGGGCTACTACCGCCACTATGGCTTCTATTATTGGGGGCGTGGCCGCCACAGTGAGCGTAGAAAGATAAGTGTGCCACCTTCCGATCGGGCGAGCTCCTGATTTTCCGCTCAGGGCTGTTTGTGACCAGCGAAGTAAAGCACCCGTTTCACATACTCCTGCGTCTCATCATAGGGTGGGATCCCGCCATAGCGCTCCACCGCTTTTTCCCCGGCATTGTAGGCCGCCGAGATCAGTACCCAGTCGCCATCGAAGCGGCGGTCAAGCCACTTGAGATAACTGACGCCGCCCTTGATGTTCTGGGCCGGATCGAATGGACGTGTCACCCCGAATCGTTGCTGAGTTTCGGGGATCAGCTGCATCAGCCCCTGAGCATTCTTGGGTGAAACGGCGCGGCTGTTGAGATTGGATTCGGCGATGGCAATCGCCAGTACCAGCCGGGCATCCACCTTATGGTGTTTGGCGGCGTGACGCAGCATGGTGACCAGCTTTTGCTTGGCGGGGGGCTGGCGGGCAACCCAGGAGTCGACATTGAAGGGGGGGGAGGGGAGCTGTGCCAGATAGCCACCCTGACCGCCACGGATCCCCATGCCACACCTATCCCCCATAGGGGCATTGCCGATGCGGGCGTTGTAGTAGCGGGCAGCCTGTTGGTTACCCAGGCGCATCGCCATGGCGAGATAACTGTTGGCCAGCTTGGCGCTGCGCACCGAGGCTGGGCCGGTGGCGAGCAGGCGGCCGATCCGGAAATAACCTTCTGGATTGCCGGTGCTGGCGGCGACACAGTAGAGGGTGATGGCCTTTTGCAGATTGCCGTGTTGCTGGGCTACTTGACCTTGCTTGATCGCCGTCAGCGCCTTGGGGGCCTGTCTGAAATCCCTGCCTTGTGCCATCGCCCGCGGCGTACCTGCCAGTAACAACGACAAAAAAAGCAGCAAAAACAGTCCGTTTTCGCTGATGTGCCTCATGGGTTATCTCCTGTTTGAGTACAGAAGATATAGAGGAACATGGCTGCTATCGCCACGAACCCAGTGGATCCTGTGGTTATAGCCGGTTGATTTCAGAGAGCAAAACGGTATGGAACTAACGGCATTGCGAGAGTTTCATACCATTTTTCATCGGGTTAGAAGTCGTGGTGATACTCATGCTCATCCAGGTCGGCGGGAGGAAGCGCGCGATAGAAGCTGCCAATTTCGCTGACAACCCAGAGCGAAAGCAGGGCCAGCAGGCTGAGCAGGGGAAGCAGAGAGTGGCTCTGGGTCAGGGCATAGGCCGCAATGGCGGCTCCGGTCAAAAGCAGGGTTCGGATCATGAGGTGGCTCCTTGTCGTCATGGGGGTGTTGCGTGGCCACGGACAGAGCGCCTGGGGTCGGGAGTTGTTCCCGGGTGGCACGAAGCGCGCTGAGTATATCGCGTCATGTCGCTGCCGATCCGTGGTGTCATCACACTTTCCATAGTCATGGGGTTCGTATCGAGTTGGGCCCCGCCAGATACGGGGCCAGTAATGGTTTGACGGTCAGAAGAAACCGCCGTTGTTATCGTCACTGTCGGGCCAGCCGCTACTCTGGCTATCGTCGTCGAGAAAACTGCTGCCAACATCGGGAGGTGAATCCCAGCCGTCCCAGCGCACCGGTTCCGCATCGACCGGATTGGCGATGGGCGCTGGCTCTATGATGTCGATGATCTCCTCGGGCCGGTTGCTGTGAAACAGTCCGCCGATCATGTCGGCCAACATGACGCCACCGGCCACACCCGCGGCGGTTTGCAGGGCGCCCCCTAAAAATGAGCTGGCACGGGACGCGGGCTGGGCAGGAGCGGTTGCCGGTGGAGGCGTAAAGCGCGGGGGCGGGCTGCTTTCGCTACCAAACAGGCCGGAGAGAAAACTGCCGCTGCTCGGGGCGCTCTGGCTGGCTTCCAGCTCCTTGACCCGCTCGTTGAGGCGAGTAAGGGCAGCCTGCTGAAGTAGCAGCGCCTGGGCCATGTAGTAGGGGGCATCGGGCTGCTGGGCCAGATGCTGGCGGATCAGCTGATCCGCTTGTTGGTCTCGCTTGCTATCCCTGGCTTGCGCTTGCTTGAGGCGGTCGAACAGTCCATCGATCAGACCCTGTTCCTGTTGTTGCATCTCAAATCCTCGCTATGGTGCGCAGACAGTGCGTTCAGCCATCCTAAAACCCGCGGGGCATCAGTGGTATCTGATTAACTCATCAATGACCGAGGGGTTACCCGCGCTCGTCAGCGGCGGGCCGATAGTAGTTGAGATACCAGCGGACAAACTCGGCAACCCCCTGCTTGAGGGGCGTGGCGGGGCGTAGGCCGGTGAGGGTGTGTAGCGGCTCGCTGTCGGCCCAGGTGGCGTGCATGTCACCCGCTTGCATCGGCTGCATCCGCTTGATGGCGGGTTTGCCGATGGCCTCTTCCAGCGCCTCGATAAAGTCGAGCAGCCGTATCGGCTGGCCGTTGCCGATATTGAGGATGCGGTAGGGAGCTGCGCTCTTGGCCGCGTTCTGCTCGCTGGCGCGCCAATCGGGATTAGGATGGGGCGGTTGGTCGGTCACAGCGAGGATCCCCGCGACGATGTCGTCGATAAAGGTGAAGTCGCGGCTGAGATCACCGTGGTTATAGACGTCGATTGGCTCGCCCGCGAGGATGGCGCGGGTGAACTTGATGATGGCCATGTCGGGGCGACCCCAGGGGCCGTAAACGGTGAAAAAGCGCAGCCCGGTGGTGGGCAGGCCATAGAGCGCCGAGTAGGCGTGGGCCATCAGCTCGCCGCTCTTCTTGGTGGCAGCGTAGAGGGAGACCGGGTGATCCACCTGCTGCGCAGTGGAGTAGGGCATCTGATCCCCCATGCCATAGACCGAGCTGGAGGAGGCGTAGATGAGGTGCTGGATCCCGTGGTGACGACACCCCTCCAGCACCGTCAGCATACCGGTGAGGTTGCTGTCGGCATAGGCGAACGGATTGCCGATGGAGTAACGCACCCCCGCCTGCGCCCCCAGATGGATCACCCGCTCGAAACCATGACGGGCAAAGAGAGCCGCCATCGCTTCGCGATCTGCCAGCTCCAGCCGCTCGAAGTGAAAATGGGGGAAACTGGCCAGTTGGGCCAGCCGCGCCTCTTTCAGACTCACCTCGTAGTAGTCGTTGAGGTTGTCGAGCCCCACCACACGATGGCCTGCGGCGCACAGCTTGCTGGCCACATGAAAACCGATAAAACCGGCGACGCCGGTAACCAGATAGATCATGGTTGAGTCTCCGGGTTGCTGCTGGTGTTGGCAGGCTGCTTTTTGGCGGGAAGATGTGGCCGCCCGATGGCGTGATAGTCAAACCCGAGTTCGCTGAGCTGGCGCGGCTCATAGAGGTTGCGGCCATCGATGATGACGGGCTGGTTGAGCAGCGCTTTCAGCTGCTGGAAATCGGGGGTGCGAAACGCCTGCCACTCGGTGCAGATCAGCAGGGCATCGGCCCCTTCCAGTGCCGCTTCCTGAGTCGGGCAGAGCAGCAGATCCGGCCGCTGGCCGTAGATATGGCGGGCACGCCCCATCGCCTTGGGATCAAAGGCCTGCACCCGGCCACCGGCAGCCCAGATGGCGGCCAGCAGCGGGCGGCTCGGCGCATCGCGCATGTCGTCGGTGCCGGGTTTGAACGCCAGCCCCCACAGGGCGAAGGTGCGGCCGCGCAGATCCGACCCGAAGCGGGTCAGCAGGGTTTGCGCCATCTTCTGTTGCTGGCGCTGGTTGACCTGCTCGACCGCCGCTAAAAGCGGGGCGTCGCAGCAGACACTCGCCGCGGTATGGCGCAACGACTTGATATCCTTGGGGAAGCAGGAACCGCCATAGCCGCAGCCCGGGTAGATAAAGTGGTAACCGATGCGGGGATCGGCCCCCATCCCCTGGCGCACCGCCTCGATATCTGCACCCAGCTGCTCGGCGAGGGCTGCCATCTCGTTCATAAAGGAGATCTTGGTGGCCAGCATGGCGTTGGCGGCGTATTTGGTGAGCTCGGCGCTGCGCAGATCCATCACCACGATCCGGTCGTGATTGCGGTTGAAGGGGGCGTAGAGGGCGCGCAACTGCTCAAGCGCCCGCTCGCTGTCACAGCCGATGATGATGCGGTCCGGCCGCATGCAGTCGTTGACCGCCGCTCCCTCCTTGAGAAACTCGGGGTTGGCCGCCACCTCGCAGGCGAGGGTCAGCCCCCGTTCGGCCAACTGCAGCTCAATGTGTTCTCTTACTTGCTGCGCTGTGCCGACCGGTACTGTGCTCTTGGTCACCACCAGCTTGGGGCGGCTCATCAGTCGGCCTATGGTGTCGGCCACCGCCAGCACATGTTGCAGATCGGCCGAGCCATCCTCCTCAGCCGGGGTGCCGACGGCGATCAGCAGCAGATCGGCGTGTGCCACGCCAATGGCGGGATCGACCGTGAAGCTCAGGCGGCCGCTGGCCAGATGACTCTCGACTAGCGTGGCCAGCCCCGGCTCATAGAAGGGGATCTGCCCCAGCCTGAGGGCGGCGATCCGCTCATCATCCACATCTACGCAGCAGACCTGATGGCCCACCTCGGCCAGAACGGCGGCCTGCACCAGTCCGACATAGCCTGTGCCAAAAATGGTGACCTTCATGAAAAGTGCCTCGTGCTGTGAATGGGGGGATGGCGCGCTTAAACCGCGGCATGCTGCATCTTGGTGCAGCGAGTGTCAATGCCAGATGACAGGCACCAGAATGGGGCGTTCAAGCCGACTGTTGTGATCCTTTTCACAAAAAATAGACTGGACCCCATAACGAAGCCCTGTGGACAGGGCTCGCAGCCCGCCCGCAACGGCAGGCGACAGACACTCTCTCTTTACTTCGCTTGGATACAGGTTATGGACAACACCTCGATTCGCACTGCCCATCCTATTTATGAGGATGTGCTGGCCCTGCTGACGGCGGCTGGCTTTGTTTCCCTCGGCATCTTTCTGTTTCATCAGGTTGGCCTGCTCACTGGCGGTACTGCCGGGCTGGCGCTGCTGCTGCAAAAGGTGACCGGCATCAGCTTCGGCCTGCTGTTTTTCGGCATCAACCTGCCCTTCTATGCGCTGGCATGGCTGCGGATGGGGCCACGTTTTACCTTCAACACCTTTGTCTCGGTGGCGGCGGTCTCCTACATGACCGATCACCTCAACGGGGTGTTGCAGATCGGCAAGATAGAGCCCCTCTATGCGGCGCTGATCGGCGGCACCCTGATCGGCATGGGGCTGCTCATCATGTTTCGCCACAAGTCGAGTCTGGGGGGCTTCAACATTCTGGCGCTCTTTATTCAGGATCGCTTTGGCATCCGGGCGGGCAAGCTGCAGATGGGGCTCGATTGCGCCATTGTTGTTGCCTCGTTTTTCGTGGTGCAGCCCTGGATCCTGGCGCTCTCCATCGTGGCGGCGGTTATCTGTAATCTGGTGTTGACACTCAACCACAAGCCGGGCCGTTACCAGATTGCCTGACAAGCTGCGGCAGTGGCTCGATATTGCAAGAGTGACCCGATAGCACGAGGCGGCCTGATGGCCGCCTCGTCTGTTTCTACCCTGGCGTTTGTTCGCTGCGCCTAGCTCGCCTGTTCCAGCCTGCTGTCGCCGCTCGTAGTGTTGCCATTGATCGCGCTGCCGCTGATAGCGTGACCACCGACGGCGAGCGGGGTGTGGCAGGCCACCTGATGATGGGCCTCATCACACGCCTCAAGCCTTGGCGCCTTGCTTTTGCACAACTCGGTCGCATGGGGGCAGCGCTGGTGGAAGTGGCAGCCGCTTGGCGGCGAGATGGGGGAGGGCACATCGCCGGTCAGCAGAATGCGCTGGCTGCGCCTGCGCGGGTCCGGCACCGGAATGGCGGAGATTAGCGCCTGAGTATAGGGGTGGCGCGGCGTCAGATAGAGCGACTGAGCATCCGCCAGCTCGACGATCCGTCCCAGATACATCACCGCAATCCGATCCGAGATGTGTTTGACCACCGACAGATCGTGGGCGATGAAAATGATGGAGAGGTTCATCTCCCGCTGCAGGCTGAGCAGCAGGTTGACGATCTGCGACTGCACCGAGACATCGAGGGCCGAGACCGCCTCGTCGCACACCAGCAGCTTTGGCTTGAGGGCGATGGCGCGGGCGATGCCGATCCGCTGGCGCTGACCGCCGGAAAACTCGTGGGGGTAGCGATCCACCGCACTGCCCGGCAGGCCCACTTTTGCCAGCAACTCCTGCACCCAGGCGCGGCGCTGCTCAGTGTTGCCTTTGCCGTGGATGATAAAGGGCTCCTCCAAAATCTGGCCCACGGTGTGGCGGCTGTTGAGGGATTCTGCAGGATCCTGAAACACCATCTGCATCTCCTGGCGCAAGGAGCGCATCTCCTTCGGGCTGAGGGCGGTGATATCGCGCCCCTCGAAGGTGATGGTGCCCGCGGTCGGCTCGAACAGCTTGAGCAGGCTGCGCCCGAGGGTGGACTTGCCGCAGCCCGACTCACCCACCAGCCCCAGGGTCTCCCCCTGCTTGAGATCGAAGCTGATGCCATCCACCGCATGAACCGTATATTGCTTGCGCAGGAAGCCGCCTCCCAGCCGGAAGTGCTGTTTCAGATCCCTGACCGATAACAGAGTGCTCATGGGGTCAACTCCTTCCAGTAGTGACAGGCGACATGGTGGCGCGGATTGAGTTGCTCCACCGCCGGAATGGCGCTGATGCAGAGATCGGTCGCATGGGGGCAGCGGTTGGAGAAGCGGCAGCCAGCGGGCATCTCGTGCAGGGCTGGCACCTGTCCCTTGATGGTCTTGAGCAGGCTCTTGGGCTCATCCTCAAGGCGCGGGATCGAGCTCATCAAGCCGTGGGTATAGGGGTGACGGGGGTGGTCAAACAGCTCGAACACATCGGCCTGCTCTACCGCCCGCCCGGCGTACATCACCACCACTTCGTCGCACAGCTCTGCAACCACCCCCAGATCGTGGGTGATAAAGATGATGGCCATCCCGGTCTGGGCTTGCAGCTCTTTCATCAGTTCGAGGATCTGGGCCTGAATGGTGACATCCAGCGCCGTGGTCGGCTCGTCGCAGATAAGCAGGTCTGGCTCGCAGGAGAGCGCCATGGCGATCATCACCCGTTGGCGCATGCCGCCGGAGAGGTTGTGGGGATAGACCGCAAAGCGCTGGGCCGGTTCCGGGATCCCCACCTTCTGCAGCATGGCGATGGCCGCGGCTTTGCGCTGGGCCTTGTCATACTCGGGGCGGTGGAGGCGAAACACCTCCATCAGCTGCTCCCCCACCGTCTGCACCGGGTTGAGGGCCGTCATCGGCTCCTGAAAGATCATCGAGATGCGGTTGCCGCGCACCTTGTACATCTGATCCGGCGCAAGTGACAGCAGCTCCTCCCCCTGAAAGCGGATGGAACCGGCGACTACCTGACCGTGGGGCTTGGGCAGCAGCCCCATGATGGCGAGTGAAGTGACACTTTTGCCACAGCCAGACTCGCCGACGATCCCCAGCGTCTGACCGGGGGTCACCTTGAAGCTGACCCCGTCGAGCACCTTGATCTTGCCGTCATCGACGGCGAACTCCACCTCGAGATCGCGTACTTCGAGGATTGGGGCTGGGTGCTGGCCGTTATCAACGGCGAACTCCCCCCCGTTATCCGGTACGTCAAGAATGGGGGCCTGAGTGTTGGGCATAACGGCTGCTCCCTTCGCAATGGCCTGAATATCAATGACGTGCATAGGTCTTGTCGAGCAGGTTGATGGGCGCCAGCGCCTCCCCTGCCTCCTTGGCGTTGCGGGTCTCTTCCTTCACCTTGGGATCGAGCCAGAGCAAACCGCCGCTACTGTGAGGATAACCATCCATCGGCCAGTAGAGCAGATCCGGTGTGTTCTTGGTGGCAGGCACCTCCGGCAGCATCACATAACGCCAGCTGCTGGCCCGTACATAGTTGAGCTGCACCCCGGGCACGAAGATGGCGAGATCATAGATGCGCTGCTGGATCTGCTGGGAGAGCTTGGCCCGCTTGGCCATGTCGAATTCGACGTTGTAGGCGTCGATCAGCGCGTCCAGCTCCTTGTCCGCTACGTTGAACAGGTTGTTGGTCTGCGGCTTGTTGGCGTTGGCGGAGTGGAAAAACTCCCAATATTGCGGATAGAGACCGCCGCCGCCCCAGCCGAGCCAGGCCGCTTCGTGTTTCTTCTCCAGCATCACCTTGAAACCGGTGGCGCCATCCACCAGATTGAGCTCCAGATCCAGACCCGCCTTCTTGGCCTCCTCTTTCAGCACGGTCAGGCGCTTGGAGTGCTCCTGACTGGTGTAGGTGAGCGCCAGCGTCAGCCGCTCACCCTTCTCATTTTGCAGGATGCCGTCAGGCCCCGGCTTGTTATAGCCGCCCTTGGCAAAGTACTCCCGCGCCTTGCCGATGTCATAAGCCCGCTCCGGCAGCGTGATGTCAGTGAACTCGCCAAAGCCCGAGTCGAAGGTGGTGGCTCTGTCGTAGTCGCCGCGCAGCACGGTCTCGATCATCTTGTCGATGTTGAAGGCGTGCTGGATGCCGAGGCGCACGTTTACGTCCGCCAGCTTGGGGTTGGCCACATTGAGGTGCACCCCCTGACCGCCCTGTTTGGTATCGGTCATGGCCATTACCTTTTGCACGTAGCCTTTTTTGTACTCCGGGGTGACCGCTTTTTCATGCCACCAGTTGGGCAGGATCATCTCGAAGGTATCGATCTCCCCTTTCAGGAAGTGGCGGAAGGCGATGTTGTGGTCGCGGATCACCTGCACCTTGATGGTGTCGATGTTGAATCTGTGCTGGTTATAGCGATCGTCTTTTGCCCACCAATCCTTCTGCTTACTGAAGGTAACCGACTTGCCCTTCTTGACGTCGCTGATCACGTAGGGACCTGTGGTGGGCACCACGGCCCAGTTGTACTGCTTCACCCAGTTGGGGGGCAGCTTGTAGTAGTGCTTGGGCTGGGGCCACAGCTCGGTGGTGTTGAGCAGGTCCATCTTGGCCTTGCGGTTGCCCGCTTTGACCATAATGGTGTGGTCATCGATCTTCTCTACCGCGACCACTTCAGTGGTGTAGTAGTTGTTGAACCAGGGCCCCTTGATGTGTTTGGAGCGCATCATCTCGTAGCCGAAGGTGTAGTCATCGGCATTGACCGGCTTGCCATCCGACCATTTGGCGCGGGGATCCAGCTTGAAGTAGACGGTCTGGCTGTCTGGCGCGATGGCCCAGTGGGTCGCCAGCGAGGGAATGGGGTTACCGGTATTGGGGTGGAAGCTGATGAGCCGCAGCTGGTTATCGAGAATAAAGGAGCGGAACGAACCGTTGGAATCAGGCCCCACGGTGCGGAACGTCAGCGGAAAGCTCTCCACAAACATATTGAGGCTGCCGCCCGACAGCGCCTTGGGGGAGGCGAACACAGGATCCGTGTCGTTGGTCTCCCATTTGAGATCCGCGGGCAGGCTGGCCGCCCAGACCCAGGATCCGTTTACCAGCACAAAGAGAGCACCTATCCATTTGATTTTATTTTTCATGTTTGACTTCCAGGTCTGGCCCCTGCACTGGGGGTCTTGATTGATAACGGGATTATCCCTTGCTCCCGGGACCGCCGATGGCGGCGGCCCGTCCTTCATTAATCACTGTTTGTTACCCGAAGCCAGCCGATGCACTGGCATCGGCTGGCTTATTGGTAACGGGTAAATTTGCGCGGGTCGAACGCTTCGCGGATCGCCTCACCGATAAAGGAGACCATGATCAGCACCAGACTCACCGCAGCCACCACTGAGCTGACTATCCAGATGGCATCCAGATTGTTGATGCCCTGGGAGAGCAGCTCTCCCCAGCTCGGGGTTGGTGGTGCCAGCCCGAAGCCCAGATAGTCGAGTGCCGTCAGGGTCGAGATATTGCCCACCACGGCGAACGGCGCCAGGGTGACGATCATCATCAGGGTGTTGGGCAGGATGTGGTTGAAGATGATCCGCCCGGTGGTCGCCCCTTGTGCCCGCGCCGCCATCACATAGTCCCGCGCCCGCTCCTTGTAGGTGAGGGTGCGCATATACCAGGTGATCCCCATCCAGCCGAACAGCACGTTGATGGCGACAAACAGGCCGAAGTTGGGCTTGGCCAGCGACACCAGGATCATGATGACGTAGAGAAACGGCACCTGGGACCAGATCTCGATAAAGCGTTGCAGGATGAGATCGAAGCGGCCGCCGAGAAAGCCCATCAGACAGCCGATGGTTACCCCGATGGCGTAACTGGCCGCCAGCGCGATAAAGGCAAAGCCGATGGCGATGCGAAAGCCGTAAACCAGTCGCGCCAGCACGTCTCGGCCGCTGGTGTCGGTGCCGAGGAAGTGGCGCTCAGCCGCGCTGGGGGCGTAGGGTGGGTAGGCATCCTCCTTGAAATCCTGCTCGTAGGGGTTCCAGGGCACCGGCGGCAGCAGCACCCAGTCGCCCTGGCCCTCTGCGGCAAATTTGGCCTTGAGCTGGCGGTAGTTGGTCTCGTATTCGTAATCGAGCCCGAACTGCTGACCGGGGATCACATCGCCATAGGTGGGGAAGTGCAACTGGCCCTGATAGCTCACTATCAGCGCCCGGCTGTTGACCAGCAGCTCCGCCAGCAGGGAGAGCAGCACCAGGGTGGTGAAGATGATGAAGGAGTAGTAACCGCGCTTGATCGACTTGAAGCGCTTGAGTTTTTTCAAGGTAACCGGATTGAGCTTCATGGTCAGTCTCCAAATCGCACGCGGGGATCAACAAGGGCAACGCAGATATCGGAGACGATATAGCGTGATATCAGCATCGGCATGGCAATAGAGGTCTGGTTCATGGTCAGTCTCCAAACCGCACGCGCGGATCAACGAGGGCAACGCAGATATCGGAGACGATATTGCCTATCAGCATCAGCATGGAGGTGATGGCCAGAATGCCCATGACGGTGGGGTAATCCCGCTCGACGATAGCCTCGTAACCGAGCAGGCCGATGCCGTCGATGTTGAAGATGGTCTCGATGAGGAAGGAGCCGCCAAAGAAAACGGTGAGCACAGACCCCAGGTGACTGGCGATGGGGATCAGGCTGTTGCGCATGGCATGGTCGGTGACCGCCTTGCGAAACGGCAGTCCCTTGGCTACGGCGGTACGCACATAATCGGCCGACAGGTTCTCCATCAGGCTGTTTTTCATGGTCATGGTGAGGATGGCGAAATCGCCGATGGCGTAGGCGATAAGCGGCAGCAGGGCGTGGGCAAAGACAGTGCGGATCTGATCCCAGCTGCTCTCCATGTACTCAAAGTCGTCTCCCGGAAAACCGCCCATCGGCAGCCACTCCAGATGGAAGGCGAAGAGGGTGATGAGGAAGATCCCCACCACGTAGGCGGGCAGGGCATAGGCCATGTAGATAAGCATGGAGCTCAACGAGTCGAAGCGGCTGTTGTGCCTGAGCGCCTTCGCCACCCCCAGCGGAATGGAGACCGCATAGCTCAGCAGAAAGGTTGCCAGCCCGAAGAAGGCGGTAACGGGGAGCCGCTCCTTGATGAGATCCCACACCGGCTCGTAGTAGCGGGTCGATTCGCCCAGATCGAGTACCACCAGTTTCTGCAGCCACTCCCAGTAGGCGACCAGCATGGGCTTGTCGAGGCCATAGAAGGCCTTGAGCTCCTCGATCTGCTCATCTGAGAGGGCCTGCGCCCCCTTGCTGCCGCTGGAACGGCCGGATTCATTCTGGGAAACCTGGGCTTGCAGCAGCATGCGTTCGACCGGTCCGCCCGGCACGAAACGGGTGATGGTGAAGACGAGCAGGGTGATACCGAGAAACGTCGGAATGATCAAAAGCATCCGGCGTAGGAAATACGACAGCATGGTGGAACCTCGTCCTTGTTGTTCTTTTTTGCGGCCAGTCCAATCCGGTGACGGGCCTGTCCTTCCTGGCATTACGCACTGGATTGGTTGCCAAACAGCAGACAATCCGCTTGGCCACTGTAAAAGCTCTGCAACAAAAATCAAGTACAAGGAAATGGAAAACTGGGACAAATGACCCGCTGAGACCAAAAGCACCGAAAAATGACGTTTTTTATCTGAAAAGTGAAAATCAAAACAAAACGCTACTGCTCAACATTATTTTAAAAAATATAAACAGCTGTTTGTTTGAGTTTTTAGTGTTTTTAAGTTGTTGATTTACAATGTTTTCGCTTGGGTGGTGAAATTGAAGGAAAACGATATCATCTCGACGATTTTAACTGTTATCCCCATGGGAGCGGTCAGGTTCAACCCTCATGAAGTTAGTGTTTTATTCTTATTAAGGCCGATAAATCAAAATAAGATATAAACGGACAGCACGTTAACTAATAAGTTCATCAAATTTTAATTCAGCGCCATTTACGCCATTTAACAATGTTTTTACATTGCGCGGATTGTTTTTGGCAGAATTATTCACTAATTATGCCGGTCAAAATTAATACACTCCGCTTATTCTACGCCTGACCTCGCCACACCCCTGCTCCATTGACGTCGCTAGTCAAAGATTGATAAGCCTTACACATCGCTCCAAAGAGGGCGGTATCAGGAAGCAAACAATAAACAACCAGGAAGGATATAAGCGATGCTTAGGAAGAGCAGAATCTCTGCTGCGATTGCGTTCGCCTTGGCGAGCCTTGCGGCGGCCCCATCCGTATCTGCCGAAGAAGGGCAGAACGTCGAAAAACTGCAGAAAATCAAAGTCACTGGCTCTCGTATCTCCCGTGTTGATGTTGAGACTGCACAACCTGTGCAGGTGATGAGCAAAGCCGATATCGAAAGAAGTGGTTTAACTTCTGTTGGTGATATCCTGCAGCGTATTCCAGCTATTTCAGGTCAGGCCCAAAGTACATCTGTTAACAACGGTGGCAATGGTACGGTTACGGTAAATCTGCGAGGTTTGGGCACGCAAAGAACGTTGGTGTTGGTGAATGGCAGACGAATGGTGTATGGCGGCTCTGGCGCGAATTCATCTGTTGACCTGAATACTATTCCTGTTGCAATCATTGAGCGTGTTGAGATCCTTAAGAATGGAGCATCTTCCATTTATGGTGCTGATGCAGTAGGCGGTGTGGTTAACATTATCACCAAGACTGGATTTGATGGGTTTGAGCTGAATGGTCAAATTGGTCAAACCAGTAAATCCGATGCAGAAGCTCACGATGTGAACATGGTTGCCGGTGGTTCAACTGATGTTTCTAACTATGTTTTCTCTGCAGGTCTCGTTGAAGAAAAAGAAGCAATGGCCGGAGCCCGTTCTTTTTCAAATGTTGATTATGAGCATGACGGCGCGGGAGGCCAGTATATTGGTGGCAGTAGCCGTGTCCCTTGGGGCTATTTCAAAACTAGTCAAGGGGTTTTGACAAAGGGGCCTGAAGGCAGTGCAACCCTTCGTCCATATGATTCTGTTGCTGACTCATATAATTATGCTCCGGCAAACTACTTAAAAACACCAAGCAAGCGCTGGTATACATCCTTTTTTGGAGATCGCTCTCTGGGGCAATTGGGTGTGCTGGGGGAAACAAGGTTTTTCTCTGAAGCTTCTTATTTAAATCGTCAATCAGATTATTTATTGGCCGCGACACCATTGGCTTCAGGTACTGATGGTCTGAATCCCATCTCGAAAGATAATGCATTTAATACAACTGGTGAGGATATATCTGACTGGCGGTATCGTACTATTGAAGCGGGTGGTCGAAATAGGATGTTTGACTCATCAACTAGCCGATTGGTATTAGGCTTTGATGGGCAACTTGAAAACTCCTGGACTTGGGATACAGCGTTTGTGTATGGCAAGACCAAAACGACTGAGTCTGAACAAAATGTGTTTATGAAGGACCGTATTAATAATGCCATCGGCGCAACATCTGCTGATGGCAAGCAGTGTCTTGACTCTGGTGGAAAAGTAATTGCTGGTTGTGTGCCTTGGAACTTGTTTGGTGGTGGCTTAAGCCAGGAAGCGCTCAAATATGCGAGTTTTACCCGTAATGACAATGGCTCAAATGAGCAGCAGTCATTGGAGTTTAACTTGTCTGGTGATTTGCTAGAGTGGCAAGCAGGCACTATCGGGTTTGCTACCGGCTATCAGGTACGCAAGGAAAGTGGCGAAACTAATCCAGATGCATTGGTATCCCTTGGTAATGCAACTGGTAATGCAGAAACAGCCACCAAGGGGAGTTATGACGTTAACTCTTTGTATGGCGAGTTGATCGTTCCATTATTGTCAGATAAGCCTTTCGTAGAGTCTTTGGAAGCGAGTGTTTCTTCACGCTATGACAATTACAGCTCATTTGGTGACAATATCGCAATGGGTTATAGCATTACCTATCGCCCCTATAGTGACCTGATGTTGCGTGGTACTTATTCGGATGTATTCAGAGCACCGACAATTTCTGATCTCTATAGCGGTAAATCACAGAGCTTTGATCCATTGACAGACCCCACCGGTCAAGATGATGATCCGCAAAAGCCAGTTTACTACGGTGGTAATAGCGAGCTAAAACCAGAGCAAGGATATAGTACTTCTTTGGGGGCGGTATATTCACCTTCGTATATAGAGAATGCATCTCTGACAGTCGATCTCTGGTCGGTTAAACTGGATGACGTCATTGATGTTGTTAATCCTCAGTATATGTTGGATCAGTGTTTTTCTAGTGGCCAGTTCTGCGACAAGATAGATCGCGCGCCAGATGGAAAAATAATGGGGATCGATGCCACCTATGCAAATTTGAATTCGTTGGAAACCAATGGCGTAGATTTTAATGTTAAATATGCCTACGATTTCGATTTTGCAATGCTTGCTGCTAACTGGGAAAACTCATATTTAAAGAAATATGAGGTGACTCAGCCAAATGGTGAAACACTGGATTATGCGGGCACATTTGTTAGCGACCAAATTGGCAACTATTCAAAGTGGCGCTCAACAATGTCACTGGATCTGTTTAATGAAAAAGTGGGAGGGAGTTGGTCTGCTCGTTATATTAAAGGTGTTACTTATACGGCAGATGACATAGATTTTAATGTCCCGAGTATGGTTTACCATGATTTGAATGCGCGTTATCAGGTGACTAAATCCTTGCGTTTGACCACTGGGATTAATAACGTGTTTGACAAAACACCACCACTTATCTTGAATGCGCTGTCAGCGAATACAGATACCGTTACTTATGATGTGCTCGGTAGAACTTATTACCTGAGAGCGAACTACAAGTTCTAATCAACCCTGTTGATATACAACCTCAGCCGGCCCGGTCGGGCCGGCTGTGCCCAACGTCCAAGGAAGTTACGGAGATAGGGTAATCCTATGAAGACAAGGACCATTACAATGAAGAAAGCGCTCCTTGGCAGCCTGGTTTCGGCCGCCTTGTTGACCAGCTTCAATCTGAGTGCCGCCACTGCCAGTCAGGCCGTGGACGCTCAAGCCGCCACCGACAACGCATCCAAAGTTTCCCAGCAGAAGATCGACAGCTATGCCGAATCTGCCGAATCCGCATTGGCCCAGTACAAGGCCGCCCTGCGTCAGGTCGACAGTCTGCGCACCTACAACGAGCAGGTGAGCAAGATGGTCGAGTCCCAGAGTGCCGAGCTGGCGTCGATGCAAAAGCAGATCGCCCAGATTGATCAGACCAGCACCGAAGTCGTCCCCCTGATGCTCAAGATGATCGACTCCCTCGAGCAGTTTGTGGCGCTGGATCTGCCGTTCCAGAAGGTCGAGCGCGAGGACCGCGTGGCAGCCCTGACCGACCTGATGAACCGGGCCGATGTCACCATCTCCGAGAAGTACCGCAAGATCCTGGAGGCCTACCAGATCGAGGAGGGCTTCAGCCGCACCATCGAATCCTACAAGGCGAGCCTGGACAAGGATGGCAGCGAGAAGACCTACGAGTTCCTGCGGGTTGGCCGCATCGCGCTGCTTTATCAATCCCCGGATGGTCAGGAGACCGGCATGTGGAACAAGCAGACCCGCCAGTGGGAAGAGTTGCCCCAGGAGTATCGCAGTGCGGTTGAACAGGGCCTTCGCATCGCCAAGAAGCAGGCGCCTCCCGCGCTGATCAAGCTGCCGGTTCAAACTGCGGAGAAAGCATCATGAAAGGAATCAAACTTGCTATTGCCTCCCTGATTGCGGGAGCAACCCTGGTCACCCTGCCGGTGACCGCCGCCGAAAAACCGTTGGATCTCAATGCGTTGCTGAACCAGGTCAAGGCCTCCAGCCTGAGCGAATCCCAACTCAACAAGGAGCGGGAAGCCCGCTTCCTGGCTGACAAGAACGAACAGGGGGCGCTGCTGGCCAAGGCCAAGGCCGAGCTGGCTGCCGAAACCGCCAAGGGCGAGCAGCTCAAGGCGACCTTTGATGCCAACGACAAGCAGCTGACCGAACTGACCGAAACCCTGCGCCAGCGTTCCGGCAACATGGGCGAGATGTTCGGCGTACTGCGTCAGTTCGCCGGTGAGTTCAAGGGGATCTTCAATGCCTCCGCCCGTCGGGTCGAGCATCCGGAACAGACCGCGCTGCTGACCCGTCTGGCCGAGAGTAAAGAGCTCCCCTCCAGCGACGATCTGGAAGCGTTCTGGACCACCACCCTCAGCCGCATGGTGGACGGTGGCAAGGTGAGCCAGATCCCGGCGACCGTGGTCTACGGCGAAGGCAACCAGGCCGAGAAGACGGTCACCCAGATCGGTGAGTTCAACACTGTCTCCGAAGGCAAGTACCTCACCTTCGTGCCGGAGACCGGCAAGTTCGAGCAGCTTTCCCGTCAACCTGACAAGGGGGTGCTGGAACCGATCGCCGAGTTTGAACAGGGCGGTGACGGGGTCAAACCCATCTTTATCGACCCGTCTCGCGGCGTGATCCTCTCTCTACTGGTGCAGTCACCGACACTCAAGGAGCGGATCGATCAGGGTGGTGAAGTGGGTTACGTCATCATGGTGCTCGGTGTGCTCGGTACCCTGCTGGCCATCTTCTGCGGTATCCGGCTGTCGTTGATCGGCTCGTCCATGCGCAAGCAGCTGAAATCCGATCAGATCATCAAGGGCAACCCCATTGGTGACATGCTGGGAGCCTACCAGAGCCATCGCGGTGACAACATCGAGGATCTGGAGTCCAAGCTCGACGAGATCATCCTGCGCAACGTGCCCAAGTTCGAGAAGGGCATCAGCATCATCAAGCTGATCGCCTCCGTCGCGCCGCTGCTGGGCCTGCTCGGTACCGTTGTGGGGATGATTGCCACCTTCCAGGCCATCACATTGTTCGGTACCGGCGATCCCAAGCTGATGGCGGGCGGTATCTCCGAGGCGCTGGTGACCACCATGCAGGGTCTGGTCGTCGCCGTGCCCATGCTGTTCCTCTACACCATTGTGCAGACCCAGAGCCGTCGTCTGATCCAGGTGCTGGAAGAGCAGAGCGCCGGTTTCGTCGCCCGTTATCAGGAACGTCTGCACGCCTCCAAAGCCGCAGCGTAAGGAGTCACCCATGTGGTTCTGGTTGATTGAAGAAGTCGAGTCGGTCCGCCGGTTTTTGGGATTGGGGGGCGATGTACTGGTCGCCCTGTTCTTCCTGACCCTGATGATGTGGGCCCTGTTGCTGGAGCGCTGGTTCTACTTCATGGCGGTCTACCCCAAGCAGGTGAAGCAGACCAAGGCCACCTGGCTGGCCCGCACCGATCATCTCTCTTGGTCTGCCAAGCAGATCCGGCGCGAGCTGGTCTCACGGGTTGCCATGGCGGTGGACAAGGGGATGCCTGTCATCAAGGTGCTGATCGCTCTCTGCCCGTTGATGGGGCTGCTCGGGACCGTGGTGGGGATGGTGCAGGTGTTTGACACCCTGGCCATCACCGGCACCGGTTCGCCGCGGGCGATGGCATCGGGGATCTCCAAGGCAACGGTACCGACTATGGCGGGCATGATCGCCGCCCTTTCCGGCCTGTTTTTTGTCAACCAGCTCGATCACAAGGCCAAACTGGCGGTGCAAAAGCTGGAAGACAACCTGAAACACGGTTGATGCAGGATGCATACCCCCGGCGAGGCATGGCCTGCCGGGGGCACAGAACAAGCAAGGAGTTTCTGCTATGAGAAAACGTTACAGCGACAGCGGTGCTGACGAGGCGGCTATCGATTTGACCCCCATGCTGGACATAGTGTTCATCATGCTGATCTTCTTCATCGTCACCACCTCCTTCGTCAAGGAGTCCGGTGTCGAGATCAACCGTCCCAGTGCCAGCACGGCCGAGACGGTGAAGAAGGGCAATATCATGGTCGCGGTGCGCGAAAACGGTCAGGTCTGGGTCGACAAGCGGGTGGTCGAGGTGGGGGCGGTGCGCGCCAACATCGAGCGGCTGCGGGCCGAAAACCCGGAGAGCGCCGTGGTGATCCAGGCCGATAACGAATCCCGTTCCGGTCTGGTGGTGCAGGTCATGGATCAGATCCGCATGGCCGGTGTCCAGAACATCTCCATCGCGGCAGACAAGAGCAGCTGATGCCGGAGAGAGACCTATGAGATACCTGATATCGTTGGCGGTCTCCTGTGTGGTGGTGTTCTTTCTGTTTCTGGGAATGAACAAGCTGATCACACCGGATCACCGGGAGCTGGTGGAGAAGGATGACGTCGCCATGACCGATTTCATTCGCATCAAGCCCCAGGAGACCCTGCAAGAGAAGCAACGGGAGCTGCCCAAACCGCCGCCGCCGAACCGTCCGCCGCCCCCTCCCGAGATGGAGGTGGCCAGCACGGATCGGCCGCAGATGGAGAGCTCTCCCATGGATATGCCCAAGCTCGACATTCCGGTCAACATCGGTGGCGGCAACGCCCTCGGTGCCTACAGCACCGGTGGCGGCGGTGGCGGGATAGGTGGCAACAACGGCGCCATTCCGCTGGCCACCTTCGAGCCCATGATGCCCCGCAAGGCGGCGCTGGCGGGTCTGGCCTCCGGCAAGGTGCTGGTGGAGTTCACCGTCACCGAGCGCGGCACCGTCAGCAACGTGCGGATCGTCAAGGAAGAGCCTCGCAGCTATGACCTCGGCAAAGAGGCGCGCAAAACCATCGCCAAGTGGACGTTCAAACCGGCCATGGTGGATGGCAAGCCGCAGGCGAGCCGTATGCAGCAAGAGATCGAGTTCGCGGTCAACTAAGGAAGGTGGCGATGAACAAGTTACACAAGATGATCCTCGCCCCGGTCGCCATGGCGGTGCTGCTCAGCACCGCCAGTTGGGCCGCCGAGCAGCCGGCCCTGTCGGATCGGGCCTATCGGGCGGTCAACAAGGCGCAGGAGCTGATCACCGAGAAGAAATACGGCGAGGCCAATGCCAAGCTGCAAGACGCGCTCTCCGGCGCGGGCGAGCGGGTTTACGACAAGGGGGTCATATTGCAGACTCTCGGTTTCGTGGCCGCCCAGCAGGAGAAATACGGTCAGGCGACCAAGTACTTTGCCGATGCCATCGCGACAGGCGGCTTGCCGCCACCGGTGGCCCAGCAGGTGCGCTACAACCTGGCCCAGCTTTATATGGCGGAGGGTAATTATCAGGGCTCGATCAAGACCATGAAGGAGTGGTTTGCCAACCAGGGCAAGGATGACAAACCCAACTCCCATGCCTATATCACGCTGGCCAACGCCCACGTGCAGCTCAAGCAGTACCGTGACGCGATCCCGGCGGTGGATCAGGCGATCAAGCTGTCGGCAGGTAAAGCGCCGGAGTCCTGGTATCTGCTGAAGATGGGGGCTCACTACGAGCTGAAACAGTACAAACCGGCGACCGAGGTGCTGACCTCTCTGGTCAACATGTTCCCGGAGAAGAAGAAGTACTGGACCCAGCTGTCGGCCATGCATATGCAGGCAGGCAACGATGCCAAGGCGCTGGCGGCGCTGGAGTCGGCCTACAACCTCGGCATGTTGACCGAGGCCGCCGAGCTGCAGCGCCTCGCCAACTACCTCGCCTTCACCGGCATTCCCCATCGCGCAGCGCGGGTGATGGAGAAAGGGATGAAGGATGGGGTGATTGAGCAGAGCGCAAGCAACTACAAAACCTTGGCCAACTATTGGCATCAGGCCAAGGAGCTGGATCCGGCCATCGACACCCTGGCCAAGTCCTACCAGCTGGCCCCGAGCGCCGATCTGCAGCTGAAAATGGCGCGCATGATGATCCAGAGCAAACGCTATCAGGATCTGGTGGCGCTGGCCGCCAAACCGGCCGCCAATGCCAATGGTGAACAGCGTGCTGATCTCAAGTTCCTGACCGGGGTCGCCTATTTTGAGCAACAAAAGCCGAAGGAGGCCCTCAACGCCTTCACCCAGGCGGCTCAGAATGGCAACGTCAGCGGGCGGGCATCCCCCTGGATCAGCTTCCTCAAGGAGCAGAGTGGCGTGGGGGAGGCGGCCGTCCAGTAATTCCAATGACAACTACCTGTAGTCCCTTTTATGGTTGCCTGGTGGCGCCATTAACCGCTCTTTGGAGCGGTTTTTTTTATGGCTGTAGCCTGCACTGGCTGGTGGTCCAAGTGCTGTTTTATCCCTTTTCATGCAAATAAAGAGCCTCCGTCAACATTGGCTTATCTCCCCCGATGCGACAAACGTTTTAGCTAGGGCTGCAACCGTGACACAAGGTGGCGCAGCATTGTGGTTGACGGGGGCTCGGGTGGCCCGCTGACAGGCGGGCAGTGCCATTGATCTTTCTCTTTGCTGCGACTTGCCAGGTGGGCTTTTGCCCTGTTGATAAGCGTCACACCGAAAACGGCTACTTTTAACAAGAAAAGCAACATATGGAAGTTGAAATTTTGGCCGACTCAGGAAAGAATGCGCGCTCGGTTATTGGCGTCGTGGGGCAGGTTGACCCGCCACCGGCAGACCGAGGATGAGACGGCCCCCGGCCCATTTGGTACAGGAAACCACACAGGAATTTTATGAATCCCCTTCGCACTGCCGCTTCGGCCCTTTTATGCACTTTTGCGCTGGTCAGCCAGCAGGCTGCCGCCGTCGAGTACCGTCTGCCTGCGGCCAACAGCCGCCTGATCGGTGAAAACCAGGAATACGTGGTGCCTGCGGACAACCGTCCGCTGGAGCAGATCGCTGCTGACTTCCAGCTGGGTCTGACCAACATCATGGAAGCCAACCCGGGCGTTGATCCCTATCTGCCGAAAGCGGGTAGCACCCTGATCATCCCCCACCAGCTGATCCTGCCCAACGCGCCCCGCGAAGGGATCGTCATCAACGTTGCCGAGATGCGTCTCTACTACTACCCGAAAGGGAAGAACGTGGTGGAAGTGCTGCCCATCGGCATCGGTCAGCTGGGAGTAAACACCCCGGAGAACTGGATCACCAAGGTAGAGCGCAAGCGCGCCAACCCGACCTGGACCCCGACCGAGAACATCCGTCGCCGCTATGCCGCCCAGGGCAAGACTCTGCCGGCAGTATGGCCGGCTGGCCCGGATAACCCCATGGGTCTGCACGCCCTCTATATCGGCAACCTCTATGCCATCCACGGCACCAACGCCACCTTCGGTATCGGTCTGCGGGTGAGCAGCGGTTGCGTGCGTCTGCGCGCTGACGACATCAAGTATCTGTTCGACAACGTGCCGGTCGGCACCCGCGTCCAGTTCGTCAACCAGCCGGTCAAGACCACGGTCGAGCCGGATGGCGGTCGCTACATGGAAGTACACGAGCCGCTGTCGCGCACCGAGGAGGAGTTCAACTCCACCGCCTCCGTGCCGCTCCCGATGACACCGGCCATCACCCGCTTCATTGCTCACGCCGAGTCTGACTCCAACGTGGTCAAGCAGGTGCTGGAACAGCGTACCGGTATGCCGACCCGCCTCAATCCCTGATTGAGCAAGTTGGCGGTGCCGCGCGCGCTGGCTGAATAAAGAAAACGGCGACCAGATGGTCGCCGTTTTTTATGGATAAAAACCAATTTTGTTGTTCCGGTTTTTTGGGGGGCATACAAACAACACTGGATATCTAACTAGCTGTTCCGAATAGTAGATCACTGGAGGAAGGGGAAAGATGTGATTTAAGTAGGAACTGTCCTTATCCATTACACGAAGAGCGAATCTCAGCTGTTGAGATAAAAAAATACCCGATGCTGCGCATCGGGTATTTTTGTGGCTGTCCACGTCATCCTTCCGGCTGAGCAGCTACTCGATAGCGCCATACCAAAAGCAGATGTTCTGCCAGTAAGATTCTTACAGACCCAACTTCTTGTGCAGGTAGTGGATATTGGTGCCACCGTGCTGGAAGTTTTCGTCTTTCATGATCTCTTTTTGCAGCGGTACGTTGGTCTTGATCCCTTCCACCACCAGCTCGTCCAGCGCATGACGCATGCGGGCGATGGCAATGTCACGATTCTCGCCGTAGCAGATCAGCTTGCCGATCATCGAATCGTAGTGGGGCGGTACCTTGTAACCGGCATAAATGTGGGAGTCCCAACGCACGCCCAGACCACCCGGCGCGTGGAAGCGCTGCACCAGACCCGGAGAGGGCATGAAGGTGGCCGGATCTTCGGCGTTGATCCGGCACTCGATGGCATGACCACGGATGCGGATATCCTGCTGGGTGATCGACAGGGGTTGGCCGGCGGCGATGCGCAGCTGCTCCTTGATCAGATCGATACCGGTAACCATCTCGGTGACCGGATGCTCCACCTGGATACGGGTGTTCATTTCAATGAAATAGAACTCGCCGTTTTCGTACAGGAACTCGAAAGTACCCGCACCGCGGTAGCCGATCTCGATACAGGCGCGCACACAGCGCTCGCCGATGAACTTGCGCATTTCGGCAGTGATGCCGGGCGCCGGCGCCTCTTCCACCACTTTCTGGTGGCGACGCTGCATGGAGCAGTCACGCTCGCCCAGATAGAGGGCGTTGCCCTGGCCGTCTGCCAACACCTGAATTTCGATGTGGCGCGGGTTTTCCAGGTACTTCTCCATATAGACCATGTCGTTCTTGAAGAACTGGCCAGCTTCGGATTTGGTCAGCGCGATGGCGCCCGCCAGTTCCGCTTCATTGCGCACCACGCGCATACCACGACCACCACCGCCACCGGCAGCCTTGATGATCACCGGATAGCCGATGCGCTTGGCAATGGCGGCGTTGTGCTTGGCGTCGTTGTCGACGGGGCCGTCAGAGCCCGGTACGCAAGGTACGCCCGCTTTCTTCATCGCTTCGATGGCGGAGACCTTGTCACCCATCAGGCGAATGGTCTCGGCGCGCGGGCCGATGAAGATGAAGCCGGATTTTTCGACCACTTCGGCGAAATCGGCGTTCTCGGAGAGGAAGCCGTAACCCGGGTGGATGGCCACGGCACCGGTTACCTCGGCGGCGGCGATGATCGCTGGGACGTTGAGGTAGGATTCAGTACTGGCCGGTCTGCCGATACAGATGGATTCGTCGGCCAGCAGCACATGTTTGAGCTCCCGGTCGGCGGTGGAGTGAACGGCCACTGTCTTGATCCCGAGCTCTTTACAGGCGCGCAGGATCCGCAGGGCAATTTCACCGCGGTTGGCGATGACTACTTTGTCCAACATGGGTGGCGATTTCCCTTATTCGATGATGAACAGCGGCTCGTCAAATTCGACGGCCTGACCATTTTCAACCAGGATCGCTTTGATCACACCGGCCTTGTCAGACTCGATTTGGTTCATCATTTTCATGGCTTCGACGATGCACAGGGTGTCGCCGACATTGACTTGCTGACCCACTTCCGCGAACGGCTTGGCATCCGGGCTGGAGGAGCGGTAGAAGGAGCCAACCATGGGGGAGCGCATCAGGTGACCGCTCGGGGCGGCATCTGCGGCCGGTGCGGCGGCAACCGGGGCGGCAGCGGCAGGTGCGGCAACCGGAGCGGCTTGCTGCATCATCATCTGCGGCATGGCGGTGGTCACCTGACCGGAGAAGTTGCGGCTGATGCGAACGGACTCTTCACCTTCGGAGATCTCCAGTTCGGCAATGCCGGACTCTTCAACCAGTTCAATCAGCTTCTTGATTTTGCGGATATCCATTAGCATTCTCTTTCTTCTTTATCTGATCAGTGATTATCAAGCCGCGCGCAGATGGTGCACGGCCGCGGTTAAAGCGAATTGGTAGCCATCGGCCCCCAGACCACAAATGACCCCTTTGGCGACATCAGACAGATAGGAGTGATGACGGAACGGCTCCCTGGCATGGACGTTTGACAGGTGAACCTCGATAAAAGGGATGGCGACACCCAGCAGCGCATCGCGAATGGCGACGCTGGTGTGGGTGAAGGCGGCTGGATTGATGATGATAAAATCCACCTGGCCCATGGCCTGATGGATGCGGCCGACCAACTCATGTTCGGCATTGGATTGCAGATGTTCCAGAGTGACACCGAGTTCGCTGGCGTTAAGCTTCAGATCGGCGACGATCTCATCAAGCGTCTTGCTGCCGTAGATACCCGGTTCCCGTTTGCCCAGCAGATTCAGGTTTGGTCCGTTGAGCAGGAGAATTCGGTGATTTTGCGACATATTGAGTACATCCTCGATGATAATGCTGCTATCTATCAGCTATCTTGTGGACTACCAGAAATCTAGCCATTTTCTGCGCAAATCGGTGTGCCCTGGCACACAGATTTCGCAATTATATTGATTTCGTGAAAATTAGCAGCATTTTACTGGTCTAATCTCTACATCTGGCTATTTATTGCACGTTTTGGTCGGCAAGGCCCCTTAGCTACCGCCTTGCTGTTTGCTGGCAGATAAGAAACGACAAAGCCGGCACAGGGCCGGCTTTGTTGAGCAACAAACGAAGCGGGATTAGGCTGCTTCCGACTTCTCGCGAATGAGTTTGTCTACTACCCCCGGATCCGCGAGGGTGGAGATATCCCCCAGGCTGTCGGTCTCGCCGGTGGCGATCTTGCGCAAGATGCGGCGCATGATCTTGCCTGAACGGGTCTTCGGCAGCCCCTCCGCCCAGTGAATGACATCTGGCGTAGCGATGGCGCCAATCTCCTTGCGCACCCACTCCTTCACCTCTTTGTGCAGCTCGCGGCTCGGCTCTTCCCCGGCGATCAGGGTGACATAGGCATAGATACCCTGACCCTTGATCTCGTGAGGAACCCCCACCACCGCGGCTTCAGCGATCTTGGGATGGGCCACCAGCGCCGATTCAATTTCGGCGGTACCCATGCGGTGGCCAGAGACGTTCAGTACATCATCCACCCGACCGGTGATCCAGTAGTAGCCGTCCTCGTCGCGACGGGCACCGTCGCCGGTGAAGTAGCGGCCCGGGAAGGTGGAGAAGTAGGTCTGCTCGAAGCGCTCGTGATCGCCGAATACGGTGCGCATCTGGCCCGGCCAGGAGTCGGTGATCACCAGGTTACCCTCGGTGGCCCCCTCCAGCGGCTCGCCCATGTTGTCGACCAGCGCCGGTTGCACCCCGAAGAAGGGACGAGTCGCCGAGCCCGGTTTCAGGTCGGTGACGCCGGGCAGCGGCGTAATCAGGATGCCGCCGGTCTCGGTTTGCCACCAGGTATCGACAATGGGGCAGCGCTCATCGCCAATGGTGCGGTAGTACCACTCCCAGGCTTCCGGGTTGATGGGTTCGCCCACCGAGCCCATGATGCGCAGGCTCTGGCGTGACGTGCCGGTGACCGCTTCGTTACCCTTGGCCATCAGGGCACGGATGGCGGTTGGTGCAGTATAAAGGATGGTGACCTTATGCTTGTCCACCACCTGACTCATGCGGTTGGTGGCCGGGTAGTTGGGCACCCCTTCGAACATGATGGTGGTGGCACCGTTGGCAAGCGGCCCGTAGACCAGATAGGAGTGGCCGGTGACCCAGCCCACATCGGCGGTACACCAGTAGATATCCTCTTCGTGGTAGTCGAACACATATTTGAAGGTGAGGGTGGCGTAAACCAGATAGCCGCCGGTGGTGTGGAGGACCCCCTTGGGTTTGCCGGTGGAGCCGGAGGTATAGAGGATAAACAGCGGATCTTCGGCGTTCATCGCCTCGGGCGGACAGTCGCTGCTGACGGCGGCGGTCGCTTCATGCCACCAGATGTCGCGGTGGTTGTGCCAGGCGACATTGCCGCTGGTGCGCTTGAGCACGATCACCTTGTTGACCTGGGTTTCCGGGTTGGTGAGCGCTTCATCCACATTCTTCTTGAGCGGCACCGGACGGCCACCGCGCAGACCTTCGTCGGCGGTGATGACGATGCGCGAGCCCGAGTCGATGATGCGGCCAGCCAGCGCTTCTGGCGAGAAGCCGCCGAATACGATGCTGTGTACTGCGCCGATGCGGGTACAGGCCAGCATGGCGATGGCGGCTTCGGGCACCATCGGCATATAGAGGCAGACCACGTCGCCGCGGTGAACCCCTTGTGCTTTCAATACGTTGGCAAACTTGCACACTTCGCTGTGCAGTTCGCGGTAAGTGAGTTTACGATCTTCAGCGGGGTTGTCCCCTTCCCAGATGATGGCGACCTTGTCACCCCGTTCGGCGAGATGGCGATCGAGACAGTTGGCAGAGACGTTGAGCTGGCCATCTTCAAACCACTTGATGGAGACATGGCCCGGATCGTAGGAGGTGTTCTTGACCTTGCTATAGGGTTTCATCCAGTCGAGAATTTTTCCCTGCTCTCCCCAGAAGGTATCGGGATCCTCGACGGAGGCCTGATACATGGCGGCGTAGTCGCCCTTGTCGAGCAGTGCATTGCTGCTGATGTGGGGTTTGACCGGGTAGACCTTGCTCTCGCTCATCACTCACTCCTTTGAATACATACTTTTAATAATTAAGTAACAACTTATACCTTTGGCTGATGGGGGCAATTAGACTTTTGGATAGACAGCAACATTTGGTTACAGGGTTATGGGTGACACTCACGCAGTGAGTCGGTAAAAAGGAGGACTTCGATGGATGGAGGTAGTTATGTTTTCTCTATTGCTCTGTGCATCCCTGTGGCAGTTTGATACGACTGTTCTTGCAGACAAGCCTCCCAAAGAGTTTGCGATTACACACCAGGAGCCTTCACAGACTGTGCGGGAGCGGGTTGCTGATCAGCTTGGTCATGCATGGCAGGACAAAAAGTCGGGAACCAAGTTTTCCCTCAGTGAGCCAGGATCCCGTTACTCTGGCGACTCACCGCTCACTCGCATGGCTAATGACCGGGATAATGGCGGTGTTCCTACCCTGACGTTTGGAAAATAGTTTGATTGGCCGTTTGTTTCCTTGGTATCGCTAATGTTGAACGTTTTGGCAATCCAAGCGTTCGTGCATCTGTTCTACATGCAGTGGTTTGCTGAACAGATAACCCTGTCCTTCGCCGCAGTTGAGTGACTGCAAGAAGGCGTGTTGTGCCTTGGTTTCAATCCCTTCGGCGGTGACCTCCATATCCAGACTGTCGGCCAGATTGATGATGGTGCGGCAGAGCTCCCGACTGTTCTTGTCTTCCGGTAATGCCTGCACAAACGCCCGGTCGATCTTGATGCGATCGATCGGCAGGGTCTTGAGCAGACTCAGTGACGAGAAGCCGGTACCAAAGTCATCGATGGCAATCTGCACGCCGAGATTTTTCAGGCGAGTAAAGAGATCCAGACTCTGTTCGACTCGCTGGATGATGCTCTCAGTCACCTCGATCTCCAGCCGTTCTGGCGGAAATCCTGTCTCGGCCAGAATAGCGGCGACCCGTTCAACATAGCCCGGGGAGCGCATCTCCCGCACCGACACATTGACCGACAAGCGAGGCACCGGCAGTCCGGCGGTAAGCCAGTGTTGTCCCTGCTCGCAGGCGTTGCGCATCACCCACTCCCCAATTTTCTCGATCAGGCCGCACTCCTCCGCCACCGGAATAAAACGGGTCGGCGCTATCATCCCCTCATTGGGGTGCTGCCAGCGCAGCAGGGCTTCCAGTCCGCTCAGGTGGCCGTTGGCCAGATTGGTCATGGGTTGATAGAAAATGCAGAGCTGTTCGAGCTCCAGGGCCTTGAGCAGACCCTGTTCAATTTGCATCCGCTCGCGGGCTCGAGCCGCCATGCAGGGGGTATAGAACTGGAAGCCGTTGCGCCCCTGACTTTTCGCCTCGTACATGGCGCTGTCGGCGGCGCTGACCAGGGTTTCCGGGCTGTCTGCATGATCCGGATAGATGGCGATACCGATACTTGCCGAGATTGCCACCAGCTCATGGGCCAGCTCAACCGGTTCACGCAACACGGTCAGCAGGGTATTGGCGAGGGTTGCCAGCTCGTCAGGCTCCTCCAGATAGGGGATCAGCACCAGAAACTCGTCTCCCCCGAGGCGGGTCGCCAGATCGTTGTGCTGCAGGCAGCCGCGGATCCGCTCTGCCAGCCGCTTGAGCAGCTCATCGCCAACTCCGTGGCCCAGGCTGTCGTTGATCAGCTTGAAGCCATCCAGATCGATAAAGAGCAGCCCCAACCGTTTGCGATTGAGCTGCGCGGTTTTCAGCTCAAGGGCCAGCCGCTCCTGCAACAGATGACGATTGCCCAGCTCGGTCAGGGGATCGTGATATGCAAGGTGATTCAGCTCGGCCTCCACCTTGCGAATGGCGCTGATGTCGGAGAGGGCGATCACATAGTGAGTGGTGTTGTTGAAGTTGTCATAGACAGCGCTGATCTGCTGCCAGGAGGAGAAGTAGCTGCCATCCTTGCGCAGACAAACCATCTCGCCATGCCAGGCGTTGTTGCCGGGGCGCAGGTGATACCAGGGATAGTCGAGGTCGGTGTAGCGCCTGGGATGCATGATGATATCCGGGGTGCGGCCTATCACCTCCTCGGCATTGTATTGGGTCAGCATGGTGAAGGCCGGGTTGACCGACAGAATATGGTGCTCGCTGTCGAGGATGATGATCCCCTCGGCGGTGGTATCGAATACCACGTTGGCCTGATGGAGCCGCTCCTCCTGACGGCGGCGGGCGGTGGCATTGTGAATGACCCCCATGACCCGGTGGCCGACCGACTCGGTGGCGGGGACATGGTCGGCATGAATATCGACCCAGTGGCGCTCGTTGAGCGCGGTGAGGTAGCTCAGGGTGAGATGGATGGGGTCATGACTTTGCAGGGCGGCCTTGAGCTGGCTGCCAGATTCCGGTTCAAAACAGTCGACGAACGCTTGCAGCCCGCCGTGGAACTGGTTGGCCTCGATGCCCAGCAGCGGCTCAATCTGGCCGTCGAACAGCAGTCTGTCTTCCGCAACGTGCCACTCCCACACCCCGATTTGGGCCGCTCGCATTGCCAGTTGCAGCCGTTGTTCGGTTTCGTACTGCTCGGTGATGTCCCGTACGATGGCGAGGATGCCGTTCAGCTCCCCTTTCTCATCACGCATCGGGCTGTAGGTGGCCTGAAAGCGGCGGGAGCTGTTGTCGTACGCCGCGGTTTGGCCCGTGATGGCGATATCCACGTAGGGCATGCCGCTGCGCATGATCTGCTGAAACATGGGCTCCAGCGTCGGTGCCAGCTTGGGAACCACTTCTCTGAGGTGCTTGCCCTGATGCTCCTCGATGCTTTTGCCATTGATGTCGGCCAGCACCTGGTTGACTTTACGGTAGCGAAATTCGCAGTCAAAGACGCCGATCCCCAGAGGGGCATTATCCATCAGCTGTTCCAGGACGGTGTGATCTGACAGCTGGGTCAACATTGCCTCGGTGTCGGCGTTGAAAAGCTTCCCATCCATGATGACCTCGGCATTGATTGTTTTATCACTTGCATCAGTTGTCAGTATGGCACGAACTGTTTGGCCGGGAGTCAAGCGGAGTTATCTGGTTGTTTTGACGGCAAGAATAGGCAGAAAAACCTGATAAAAAGGATGGAAAAAGGGGCGAGTGGTTATCCCTTCTGGCGACCAAACGCCTGAATACCGCGTACAAATACCAGCCAGCCGATCAGATGGAAGGGGAGGGCAAGCAGATAGAGCAGCAGGAAGTGCGACTCGCTGCCACTGCTGTTGATGAAGTCGATCCAGGCGGCCAGCAGCGCCAGCATGCCGGCGATCTGGAAGCGGCGGCGCAACACCACCTCGACGCCGAGATTGGCAAGGTAGAGGGTGAGCAGGATGCCGGCAAAGCCTGTGAGCTGGGCGGTGCCGTAGAGCTCGCGATCCGGGTTGAACAGCAGCGCGATCAGGGGAGTAATGCCCTGATCCAGCGGGATCAGGGCCAGCAGCCAGCATGCAATCAGAAGCAGGGCTGTCTTCATCGCGGCCTCAGTCGGCGGACGGTGCCGGTTTGACCAGAGAGAGGTAGTTGGCATCCATCTTGAGGAAGACCCCCAGCAGACGGGCACTGGCGCCGTAGAAGCCAAACCGGTCGGCGGAGCGACAGGCGCTTTCAAACTTGTCGAACCAGTCCAGCAGATGGCCGTGCAGCAGCGCTTCCTGCTCGTCGAGCCAGCGTTCCCGCTCGGCTGCACTCTTGGCTTCCGCCGCACGGATGATGAGATTGCCCATCAGATCCAGCTCGATGGCCAGATGATCCGCAGGCTCTTTGTATTTGTCGCTGACATTGATACCAAGGCGATCGAGGCGGGCCTGCATCTCGGCCATCGGGGCCTGCATCAGCAGCTTGGCATCGCCACGGTAGAGCGATTCGTAGGGCAGGGCGCCCTGCTTGGGATCCACCAGAAACAGCCCGGCGAAGTCGGCGGCCAGTTCCAGCTGGCGATCCGGGCGCACCAGCAGGCGGGCGATGGCATCGTTGAGCTCGGCCACGGCTTCGCGCATCGGATCCAGGGTGGAGAGGCTTTTCAGGAAGCTTCGCACATCATAGGTGTCATATTCGGCGATCTGCTCATCACTGAGTTCGGCGGCGAACAGGGTGGAGAACCACCAGTAGAGTTCGGCCCGGCGTTCGCTGGTAGCCATAAATTCCTGCATTTTTCCTCCGTGGATGGCAATCGGGAGCCTTGATGGCTCCCGATTCTAACGACTTTAAAAATAAAGGAAACTCAAGGGGGCGCTTTCGTCCCCCCCCCCCCCCCGGGGTCAGAGTGCCGGGAACATGGGGTCGATGCCCTTTGCCGATTCCGGCGCGCCGAAGGCAGTGACGGCGGGTGCCTGTCCGCGGAACTTCTCGATCTCTACCAGCGCGGTATGGGCCGTGGTAGCCTGCGCCAGGCTGGAGGAGCCGATGTCGGCGGTCAGCACGTTGGGATCGCCGTAGGTACAGAGCGTACCCACCTTGCCACCCTCTTGCGGGCCATACCAGGCTCCTTCCTGAATGCGCACCACGCCGGGAGCGTAGTCATCGCTTACCACCAGACCGGCCAATACCTGACCGCGGCCGTTGAACACCCGCACCAGATCGCCGTCCTTGAGGCCGCGGGATTTGGCATCCTGCGGATTCATGTAGACAGGTTCGCGACCCTGCACCGTGTAGGTGGTGCGGTAGTTGTCGGAGGAGCAGAGCTGGCTGTGCAGCCGCTTGTCCGGGTGGCAGGATTGCAGGTGCAGCGGGTACTGTTTGCTGCCCGGCCCGCCGTGGGAGCGCTCGTAGGGTTCAATCCATACCGGGTGGCCCGGGCAATCCCCATAGCCGTAGTCGGCGATGGTCTTGGAGTAGATCTCGATAAGGCCGGACGGGGTACCGAGCGGTTCCAGATCCGGCTCCTGACGGAACGACTCGTGGCGCACCCAGGGTTGGCACGCCGGGAAGGTGACGAAGCCCTCGCCGTGCCAGAACTGGCTGAAACGGGGCAGACGAATGCCGATGCCGCGACCCTGCAGGCGGGCGTCGTCATAGATGCTCTGGATCCACTCCAGCTTGCTCTTGCCACCGGTGAACTCGGCCTCGCGACCGAAGCGACGGCAGAGATCTGCGAAGATGTCGTAGTCATCGCGCGCCTCGAACAGCGGCTCCACCACCTTGTACATGGCCAGAATGCCCGCGTTGGAGTGGGAGCCCCACTGTTCGATGTCATCCCGCTCATAGGTGGTGGTGGCGGGCAGCACGATATCGGCAAAACGGCAGCTGGCGGTCCACTGGTGATCGATGCTGACCACGGTTTCCAGCTTGCGCCAGGCCGCGACCATCTTGTTGCGATCCTGCTGGTGGTGGAACGGGTTGTTGCCGCAGAACACCGCCATCTTCATGTGGGGGTAGGTGATGGTCTGGCCGTTGAAGGCGATCTGCTTGCCCGGATTGAGGATGCAGTCGACGAAACGGGCTACCGGAATGAATTTGGAGTAGCCCTTCCAGTCGCCGTCATGGAGCGGCTTGACCCCGGGAATGACCGAGCTGAAACCGGACATGATGGGGCCGCTGGAGGTGATGGTGCCCGCTCCGTTGTAGTGCCAGCCAAAGCCGTAACCGCCCCCCGGCAGGCCGATCTGGCCAAGCATGGAGGCCAGTACCACCAGCATCCAGGCGTACTGCTCGCCGTGGTGCATGCGCTGCACACACCAGCCGCCGATAAGCTGGGTACGACCACTGCTCATGGCGCGGGCCAGCTCGCGGATGGTCTCGGCTGGTACGCCACAGATGGCCGCGGCCCACTCGGCATCCTTCACCTGGCCATCGCTGGTGCCCAGCAGGTAGGGCAGGAACTTGTCAAAACCGGTGGTGTAGTTCTTCAGGAACGCCTCGTCGTGGCGCTTCTCGCTGTAGAGGGTGTGGGCGATGCCCAGCATCAGCGGCACGTCGGTTTGCGGATTCAGGGTCACCTGATCGCAATTGAGGTACTTCTGGGTCTTGGATTTGACCGGATCGACGCTGATCACCCGGATCTCGCCCTTGGCCACCTTCTTTTTCAGCTGTGCCCAGTAGTCGTAGACGCTGTGATCCGGCACCAGCCAGCCCACCTGCAGGTTCTTGATGGGATCGGAGCCCCAGATAACGATGGTTTTGCTGTGCTCCAGCACCAGGGGCCAGGAGGTCTGCTGTTCATACACCTCCATGGCGCCCGCCACGTGGGGCAGGATCACCTGGGCGGCACCGGTGGAGTAGTCACCGGCCTTGGCCAGATAGGTGCCGTGCAGGTTCATGGCGCGCCCCAGCATGGCGCCAGCGGAGTGCAGCTTGCCCACAGACTGCCAGCCGGAGTGACCGGCATAGAGGGCGCTCGGGCCATAGGTCTTCTGCACCCGCTCCAGCTCGTGATAGAAAAAATCGAGCGCCTGAGACCAGGTGACCCGCACGAAGCGGTTTTGGCCGCGTTCGCTGGTGTCGGACTGGTGGCCCTTGCGCAGCCAGTCCAGCCGCACCATGGGGTAGCGAATGCGGGATGGGTTGTAGACCACCTCACTCAAGGCCTTGAGCATCTCGGTGGGGTGCTTGTCGTGCTCGAACGGCAGGGTCTCGACCCAGCGGCCATCGACCACCCGGGCGCGGAAGGCGCCCCAGTGGGAACCGGACTGCACCAGTTTTTCGCCGGACTCGGCGGCCATCACGGCGCGACCAAGCAGGGAGGGGCCGATCAGGGCAGAGGCACCGCTGGCCAGCAAGCCGCCCAGAAAACCACGACGGGAAATATTGATCATCTTGTTATTCCTCTCTCGGATCCGGAACTCGAATCCGGAATTAGTGGCTGCCCTGACCACCGGTATCGGCGGCATGGTTTTGCAGGTATTTGAGCAGGGTGCGCTCCTCTTCCTTGCTCAGGCGATAGTAGGCTGACATCGCCTTGAGCCCCGAGATCCAGCCGTTGGCGGTGAAGTGAGCCGGATCCGGTGCGCCGTGGCAGGAGTTGCAGGTGGATTTGTACATCTCGCCGGCGTAATCCCAGATCGGCTTGAGCGAGGATTCAAAGCCCTTGCCATCGACCCAGGCCTGTACCTGAACCTGTTCCCACTTGATATGGGTGGATCTGTCTGTCTCCTGCTTGAGCACTTTCTCGCTCGCTTTCAGTTCGTCACGGATGGTGGCGACGAAGACCCGCTTGCCCATGTATTCGCTCAGCACCCGTCCCTTGCCGTCGCTCTCGCGCCACCCTTCGATGGTCACCTTGAGGCGATCGCCGCTGCGGTCCACCACGTCGATGCGGGAGGCGGGCAGCAGT
Source organism: Aeromonas sp. JL9 (assembly GCF_024436075.1). Taxonomy (NCBI): domain Bacteria; kingdom Pseudomonadati; phylum Pseudomonadota; class Gammaproteobacteria; order Aeromonadales; family Aeromonadaceae; genus Aeromonas; species Aeromonas sp. JL9. The sequence continues at coordinate 49,539 of NZ_JANFNV010000002.1, forward strand.
TTGCCGACCGGGTCGCTGCTCTGTTCGCTGGCATAGAGATCTTTTTCACCCAGGTTGTAGAGGGTCTCGGCGGCTGGCGCCTCTTGCGCGTCGTTGACCAGGGTGGCGTAAGTGGCCCGGAAGCCGCCCGCCATGTTGGGCAGTTCGTGGGCGATGCCCTTGTGGCACTCGATGCAGTTCATGTTCTTCGCCGCCGCATCTTTCATCGCCAGCGCTGCCGCCGGGGACTGCTTGGCGTGATCCATGTTGTCGTAGCTGTGGCAGGACTTGCAGGTCTTGGAGTTCTGGCTGCTCATCCGTGCCCACACCTTCTCGGCCAGATGCAGGCGCCGATCTTCGAACTTCTCCTGAGTGTCGATGCTGTGGCCTATGTACTCCTGATAGAGGTCGTTGGCCGCCTCCATCTTGCGGGCCACCTTGCCGACAAAATCCTTCGGCTGGTGACAGTCGGTACAGACCGCCTGTACCCCTGAGGCATTCTTGAAGTGGATGGACTCCTTGTACTCCGGATAGACGGTGTCTTTCATGGAGTGGCAGGAGATACAGAATTCGAGGCTGCTGGTTTTCTCAAAGCCATAGTGCAGGCCGACGGTGCCCGCGAGGGTAACGCCGACGCCCACCAGAAGCAGCGCCAGTACCGACCAGCGGCGGCTGGGGGTGCGCAGGAAGTGCCACAGTTTTTTCATCATGCTCTCTCACATCACTTTTTTGATGGGAGCCATGATAGGGAGGCGTTGTGAACAGGGCTGCCGCCACAAATTAATGAAATAGGGGTATTTATGACAAAATGTGAATAGAATAATCCTCCCTTGTCGACCATCGTGAACCCTGCCCATGAGCTACCACATTCTGGTTGTTGAAGATGATGCGGTTACCCGCGAGAAGCTGACCGGCTATTTCGAGCGGGAGGGCTATCGGGTGACGGCGGTCGAAAACGGCCAGGAGATGCGCGCCGTGCTGGCGGAGCAGACGGTCGATCTGGTGATGCTGGATATCAACCTGCCGGGGGAAGATGGTCTGCTGCTGACCCGTGAACTGCGGGCGCGCAGCACGGTGGGGATCATTCTGGTCACCGGCCGCAGTGATGCGGTAGACCGGATTGTCGGCCTCGAGATGGGGGCCGACGACTATGTCACCAAGCCGTTCGAGCTACGGGAGTTGCTGGTGCGGGTCAAGAATCTGCTGTGGCGGATCTCGCTGGCGGCCGCTGCGTCGAGCGAGCCTGCGGTGGCTGACGATGCGGTGCGCTTTGGCCCCTGGCGTTTTGACATCCCCCGTCGCCAGCTCAGCAAGGACGGAGTGCCGGTGCGCCTGACCAAGGCCGAATATGAAGTGCTGGTGGCCTTTGTCGCCCATGCCGGGCGGGTGCTCAGTCGGGAGCGGATCCTGACCCTTATCAGCCATCGCGGCGATGGCCCGAGCGATCGCACCATAGACGTGTTGATCCGGCGGCTGCGCGGCAAGATGGAAGCGGATCCGCGGGATCCCCAGCTGTTTGTCACCGTCCATGGTGAAGGCTATCTGTTTGCCGGTGAGATAGCCTCCTGACCCCGTTGCGGTGGCCTTGACCTGTTTGACCGGGTATCAGACTGGCGGGCGGGTATCAAATTGCGGGCAGTCATCGCCAATCTGGTGCCAGGGCGCCTTGGAGCCGACAAAGATGTGAAACGCGGGTCGCTGGCTCGGCACGTCGTCCAGTACCCCCAACCGCAGATTGATCTTGCCGCTGCTGCTCTTCTGGCTGAACAGGCTGGAGCCGCAGTGACGGCAGAAGGCTAGGGTGGTCTCTGCCGATTTCCGGTAGCGGCCGATGGCCTCTTCCCCCTTCACTATGGTGACCTTGTTGCCATCCAGTCCGCCGACCGAGGCATAATCTCCCCCTGAAAACTTGCGACATTCGCTGCAGTGGCAGTTCCCCATATAGTCGAACTGATCCGGCAGGGTCAGGGCGACGGCGCCGCACAGGCAGCTGGCATGTAACTCTTTCATCTCTTCTCCTTGAGTGTGCTGATCGGATTTGGAACGGCTATTCGACCCGATAGACGGGGCGAAAAGCGCCATCCGAGAGGGAATCGGCGGGGTCGGCCAGTGGTGCAGATAGCGTCAGAATGGGTGGCCCCATCACCCGAGGGCACTGCTCGGCACTGGCATCAGGGTGTTGCAGCAGGCAGACCGCCTGAGCGACCGCAAGGCGCCCCTGCAGCCGCATCTGATCGCTGTTGGCGGCGAGGATCTTGCCCCGGCGCAGGCCCCGCTGTACCCCGTGGCTGAAGTAGGTGCTCAGCACCCGGGGCCTGTCGAGATGGCGCTGTGACAGTTCGTTGACGGCCACTTCGGCGGCGATGGCGCCTCCCACCAGATAGTCGAGGTCGGGATAGCGGGCTAGCGTCTGCTGCACCAGGGTGCGCTGGATTTCCCGGCTGTTGTCGCCGCGCTCGGTGGTGACCAGCTTGATGGCGCTCCCCTTGATGGCGTCGGCAAAGCCCGGCTCGACGAAGTTGTTGCCGCCGCTTGCCTGCGGGCCGGGGAAGAGGGCGACCGAGACCGGCTTGCTGCCGGCGGGGTGGCGCTGCGCCAGCCAGTGGCCGATTTGCCAGCCCATCTGGTACCAGGAGACCCCCACCTTGGCCTGCACCAGACCGCTGGGCAGATCGTTGACCAGACCAAAGACCGGCAGCGGCGTGGCCTTGATGGCCTCGCGCAAGCCCTGATAGCTCACCGCGCCGAGCAAGATGGCGTCGCTCCCTTCCTGCAGGCAGCGCTGCAACTGCTGGCGCTGCTCGGCGAGGGCACCGTAACCCCCTGCTTCGTGGATCTGCAACTTGACTCCCAGCCGCTTCGCCTCGTTCACCATGCCCTGATTGACCGAAAGCCAGTAGGCGTCGCGCAGATGGGGGTAGAGGGCACAGAGGGTTAGCGATTTGGTTGCAGCGGCGGGTTCCTGCCACTGCTGGCGCAGCGGCTGGCCGCTGAATTCGCCGCCGGGCCAGATATCGACTGCAAAGGCGAGGGCGGCGCGAGGCAGCGTGAGCAACCACATGAGCAACAACGGGGAGAGATAGACGCTTCGCATGGCCAGGGGTTTTGTTAAAGTGTTGGGCCATATTATCCGGTCAAAGCCGACCACAACCAAGGGACTTCCCGTGAGAATCTTTTCCGGCCTGGGTGGCAAGTTGCTGCTGGCCTTCTCCCTGATGGCGTTGTTGACCCTGAGTGCCTCCCTGCTGGGTTGGGTGGGGCTTAGCCATCTGCGCCAGCTGGAGCAAGGGGTGCAGCAGACTCTGGCCGATCAGGAGCTGGCCCGCACGCTCTCTCGCCTCAGCGGCGAGATCCAGAGTGCGTCGCGGCTGCTGGCCACCGCAACCAGCGAGCAGGAGCGGGAACATCAGGGACGCTTGCTCACCCTGCAGGGGCAACAACTGCAACAGGTGCTGGCGCAACTCGGCCGTGGGCAGGGTTCAACAAGCCTCGATCAGCTCAGTCAGAGCATCATCGGCAATCTGGGCCAGCAGGGCTGGCTGGTGGGAGAGCGGTTGACCCTGATGACGCAGGGTGAAGCGCAGCGTGCCCGTCTGGTGGCGGCAGCCGGGCAGATCGCCGAGCTGGCGCGCAGCCAAATGGAGAACGCCGAAACCGTGATGGTGGCAGGGTTGGGCTCCCTCTATCAACAGCAAGGGAGGCAGGCGACCCGGACGCTGGACCGCCTGCTGGAGCAGGATCTCGACTGGCTGGAGCAGATGACCGAGCTGCGTCATCGCACCCTGATGCAGCAGCAGCGCATCGAGGAGATGTGGCGCAGCGAACAGCAGGAACAGTTGCAAACGCTATTGCAAGAGGGGCAGCGGGAGCTGGCCATCTTGCAACTGCGGGCCGGGGCTGTGACCGATCCGGCTCGCCGTCAGGCGGTGGAGCAGGCGCTGACTGTGCTGGCGCAGAGCGACAAGCTGGTGCAACTGCGCAGCGACTGGCTCGGCAAGGGGGAGGCGCTGAGGGTGCTGGCCAATGCCAATGAGGCCCTGATGAGCAGCCTCAACCAGCAGGTCGGAGAGCTGGTCAGCCGTGCCCGCGATTCGCTGGGGCAGAGCCAGCAGGCGCTAAGTCAGCGCCTCAGGCTGCTGGAGCAGGCGTTGATGGGCATTGGCTTGCTCACCCTGCTACTACTGATGCTGTTGATGTGGCGCATGGTCTACGGCCGGATCGTCTGGCCGCTGCAACGGGCGGTGGCGGGGATGAGCCGATTGGCACGCGGGGATCTGGCCCCCCTTGAGCCGATCGCCAGTACCGGGCGCGATGAGCTGGCGGAGTTGGGGCGGGCCCTGCAGGTGTTTCGTGACAATGCGGTGGAGCTGGGCCGTTATCAGCGCGAGCTGGAGTCGCGGGTCGAGGAGCGCACCGGCCAGCTCAGCCACGCCAACGAGCGGCTCAATGAGGAGGTGGAGAAGCAGCGACAGGCCCGCGCCGAGGCCGAGCAGGCCAACCGGGCCAAGTCGGTGTTTCTCGCCACCATGAGTCACGAGATCCGCACCCCCATGAACGGCATTCTCGGGGGCCTGACGCTGCTGGAAGATACCCACCTGAGCGATATCCAGCAGCGCTATCTGGCCGCCATCGAGCACAGTGGAGAATCCCTGCTGGAGATCCTCAACGACATTCTCGACTACTCCAAGATAGAGGCGGGCCATGTGGAGGCGCGCCGCGAGCCCTTCCCCCTGTTCCTGCTGGTGGATGAGCTCAGCGCGTTGTTTCGGCCAAAGGCAGCGGCCAAGGGGGTCACCCTGTCGCTGGAATATGCGCCCGGGCTGGCGCCTGTGGTCGAGGGGGATCTGGGCAAGCTGCGCCAGGTACTCGGTAACTTGCTCGGCAATGCGGTCAAGTTTACCGCCCGTGGCCAGATTACCCTGACGGTGGCGCCTCTTGCCTGCCAAGGCCCTTGCGCCGAGCCCTGCATCCGCTTCGTGGTGCGCGATACCGGCCCCGGCATTCCGGCCGATGAGCAGGAGGCGGTGTTCGAGGCGTTTCGCCAGCGCAAGCGTGATATAGGCCATCAGGGCGGCACCGGGCTGGGACTGGCGATCAGCCGCAAGCTGGTGGCCGCCATGGGAGGCGAGCTGAACCTTGTCAGCGAGCCGGGCAAGGGGTGTGAATTCAGCTTCAGCCTGCCCTTGCAACGCTCGAGTGCTCAATTGCCCGCCGAGGCGCAACCGCTGCATCTTGGCCAGTCCCGTGACATCCTGCTGGTGGAGGATAACGAGATCAACCGGCTGGTGGCGCACGGCATGCTGACCCGCCTCGGCCATCGCGTCACCCTGGCGGAGGATGGTCGCAGCGCGCTGGCGCTGGTGACCGAGCGCCCCTTCGAGCTGGCGTTGCTCGATATCAATCTGCCCGATATGGACGGCATGAGCCTGCGCGAGGATCTGGCCGCCATTAGCGAGGAGATGCATGAGCGGTCGCTGCCTGCCATCGCCATCTCGGCCCAGATGTATCCGGAGGATATCCGCCACTGCCTTGCCGCCGGGTTTGTCGATTTTGTCGGCAAGCCGGTGCGGCTGGCGGTGCTGGCCAATGCCATCGATCAACTATTTCGGCAAGAGGGCGCGGCTATTGAGCCGCGGGTGCAATTATCAGCAGCTGTGCCCCCAACTAACCAGCCCGAGTGGACCAATCCGGTGCTGGATGCCGATCTGCCCCTGCTCGGCATGGCGCGGATCCGCCAGCTGGTCGCGCTGTTTGAGTCGCAAGGGCGGGTGTTGGTAGATAAGTTGGCTCAGGGTGAGGGGAGTGAGCAACGTCAGCTAGCGCACAAGCTCAGGGGGAGTGCGCTGGCGCTGGGGTTGACCGAATTTGCCAGCCACTGTGCGGCTCTTGAGGCGGGAGGCGGGGAGCCTGCGACAATCGGGGCGCAATTTGACGCGGCGGTGAACGGGTTGCAGCAGTGGTTGGTGGCCAACAGGGATGCGCCGTTCTGATCCCTGCTGGCGATGTACAACGTTCAGAGGGGGTGGCCAGCCCCTGCGCCGTTATTCTATTTCGCGAAACAGTACCTGCTTGCACTTGGCACAGACCCATTCCCGGCGAAAATCGGTCAGGTGCACCATGCCCACCTCCAGCAACTCGTGGTGGCCGCAGTGATAACAGAAGATGATGTCGCCATCGACTGATTCAGGGTGGGCCGCCAGATAGTCGGCTTTGGTTGGGAGCTGCTCCCACGAGGTGGTGGGGAGATGTTTGCGTTGGCTGGTGTAGTAGACCCAGTAGAACAGAAAAAAGACAGCCAGGATCACGAATGTCAGCAGATGGTCCATCTTGAACTCCTCCGGTTAGGTGCAGCCCCTCGGATGCATGGCTGCAATCAGCTCCATCATCATTAAATTTGTTTCGAATGAATATGTTACAAGATGGTTCAAGACAGCGTTGTGATCCCCTTCGGGTTTTGCCCGCCTGCAGCGGGATGAAAAATGTGCCGTTTGGCGGAGCAGCCAGGGTATTGAACGGGGAGGGAATCTTGTTTTTTACAACATAAATTCAACATTTTTTTAGGTGGTTGGACTGTCTCTTTGATCCAGCTCACGTTACAATGCCCGAGCCCACTTCACCTAACGCGCAAACGATTTTCAGGAGAGAAACGGATGTTGAAACGTGACATGACCATCGCCAATTATGATCCGCAATTGTGGCAGGCCATCACAGACGAAACCCGTCGTCAGGAAGAGCATATCGAGCTGATTGCGTCTGAGAACTACACCAGCCCCCGTGTCATGGAAGCCCAGGGCTCCCAGCTGACCAACAAGTACGCTGAAGGTTACCCCTCCAAGCGTTACTACGGTGGTTGCGAGTATGTGGATGTGGTCGAAACCCTGGCTATCGAGCGCGCCAAAGAGCTGTTCGGTGCCACTTACGCCAACGTGCAGCCGCACTCCGGCTCCCAGGCCAACAGCGCCGTTTACATGGCTCTGCTGCAGCCGGGCGACACCGTACTGGGCATGAACCTGGCCCACGGCGGTCACCTGACCCACGGCTCTCCGGTCAACTTCTCCGGCAAGCTCTACAACATCGTGCCTTACGGTATCGATGAGTCCGGCAAGATCGACTACGACGACATGGAACGTCAGGCTGTCGAGCACAAGCCGAAGATGATGATCGGTGGCTTCTCTGCCTACTCCGGCATCGTTGACTGGGCCCGCATGCGCGAAATCGCCGACAAGGTCGGTGCCTACCTGTTCGTCGACATGGCTCACGTGGCTGGTCTGATTGCCGCTGGCGTCTACCCGAACCCGGTTCCCCACGCTCACGTGGTCACCTCCACCACTCACAAGACCCTGGCCGGTCCGCGCGGTGGTCTTATTCTCTCCGCCGCTGACGACGAGGAGCTCTACAAGAAGCTCAACTCTGCCGTCTTCCCGGGTGGTCAGGGTGGCCCGCTGATGCATGTCATCGCCGGTAAAGCCGTTGCCTTCAAAGAGGCGCTGGAGCCCGAGTTCAAGACCTATCAGGCCCAGGTCGTGAAAAACGCCAAGGCGATGGCGGCTACCTTTATCGAGCGCGGTTACAAGATCGTCTCCGGCGGTACCGACAACCACCTGATGCTGGTTGACCTGATCGGTCGCGAGCTGACCGGTAAGGATGCTGACGCTGCGCTGGGCAAAGCCAACATCACCGTCAACAAGAACTCCGTGCCCAACGACCCGCGCTCCCCGTTCGTCACCTCCGGTGTGCGGATCGGTACCCCGGCCATCACCCGCCGCGGTTTCAAGGAAGCCGAGTCCATCGAGCTGACCCACTGGATCTGCGACGTATTGGACAACCACGACAACGATGCCGTGCTGGCCACCGTACGCGAGAAGGTGCTGGATATCTGCCGCCGCTTCCCGGTTTATGGCTAATAAGCCAGACCATCCGGTTTGAGACCAATGCCACCTTCGGGTGGCATTGTTTTTTCTGGCTTTTACCGGTTTTGGATGGCCGTGCTACACTGGCCGACCTAGATCCTGGCCCGCCGGGCCGGTCCCTGTTCCATTAACGCCGGAGGTCCGATGCATTGCCCATTCTGTAGTGCGGTTGATACCAAGGTGATCGATTCCCGTCTGGTGGCAGAAGGCCATCAGGTGCGCCGCCGTCGTGAGTGTCTGCTCTGTCACGAGCGTTTTACCACCTTCGAGATGGCCGAGCTGGTGATGCCCCGCGTCATCAAGTCCAACGGCTCCCGCGAGCCGTTCAACGAAGACAAGCTGCGCGCCGGCATCCTGCGGGCGCTGGAGAAGCGGCCGGTGAGCATGGAGGCCATCGAAAAGGCGGTCAACCATATCAAATCCCGCCTGCGTGCCACCGGTGAGCGCGAAGTCGCCTCCGAGCTGGTGGGCAATCTGGTGATGGATGAGCTCAAGAGTCTGGACAAGGTGGCCTATATCCGCTTTGCCTCCGTCTATCGCAGCTTCGAAGATATTCGCGAGTTCGGTGAAGAGATCGCCAAATTGGAGAAATGATGGTATCGGATGGGCAAGTGGATATCCGCTTCGCCCTCTCTACCTCAGGACTCGAAGATATTCGCGAGTTCGGTGAAGAGATTGCCAAGCTGGAGAAGTAAACCTCCATGCTCACCCATGTTGCCGCGTCCGATTACGCTGCGCTAATCGAACCTACGATACTGCGTAAAGTCGAGATGTGTTGTCAAAGGAGCCCGAATGTTTAGTCAAGATGATTACCAATGGATGAATCGGGCCCTCGAACTGGCCCGCCGCGGCCGCTACACCACGGCCCCCAATCCCTGCGTCGGCGCCGTGCTGGTGAAAGATGGCGTGGTGGTTGGCGAAGGGTGGCATCAGAAGGCGGGCGAGCCCCATGCCGAGGTTTACGCCCTGCGCGCCGCCGGTGACAACGCCCGTGGCGCCACCGCCTATGTGACCCTCGAACCCTGCTCTCACCACGGTCGTACTCCCCCCTGCGCCGAGGCGCTGATCAACGCCGGTGTGGCCCGGGTGGTAGCTGCCATGGTCGATCCCAATCCCCAGGTGGGCGGGCGTGGCCTGCGGATGCTATCCGAAGCGGGCATCAAGACCGATTTCGGCCTGCTGGCGAGCGAAGCGGAAGCGCTCAACCCGGGCTTTTTCAAGCGGATGCGGACCGCCTTCCCGCGGGTGACCGTCAAGCTGGGGGCCAGTCTCGATGGCCGCACCGCCATGGCGAGCGGCGAGAGCCAGTGGATCACCTCTCCCGATGCGCGCCGTGACGTGCAACGGCTGCGGGCCCGCCACGATGCGGTGCTCTCCAGCGCTGAAACCGTGCTGGCCGATGGTGCCTCCCTGACCGTGCGCTGGGACGAGCTGCCCCCTTCGGTCAAGGCGAGTTATCCCAAAGAGACCCTGCGCCAGCCGCTGCGGGTCATCATCGATTCGCAAAACCGGCTCACCCCGGATCTGCCGCTATTCCAGAGCGAGAGCCCGGTACTGCTGGCCCGTCACAAGGCGTCCGGCGAGTGGCCCGAGTGGGTGCAGCAGCTGGAGCTGCCGCTGCTGGATGGCAAGCTGGATCTGGTCAGCCTCTTCATGCTGCTGGCCAAACAGAACGTCAACTCGGTACTGGTCGAGGCGGGGCCACGGCTGTGCGGCGCCCTGCTGGAGAAGGGGCTGGTGGATGAGCTGGTGCTCTATCAGGCGCCCAAACTGATGGGGGATGAGGGGCGTGGCCTGTTCCATCTGCCGGGTCTGACCCGGCTGTTCCAGGCCCCCAAGCTCGCCATCAAGGATGTGCGCATGGTGGGGCCGGATATTCGCATTACCGCCAAAATAGCCTGATTTATCAATGTTCAGGGGGGCATAATCAGCCCCCGTCATCAGCAAGGTGATCTGCATGTTTACCGGAATTATCGAAGCGGTGGGAACCCTGGCCGAGCTGCGCCGTCAGGGCGATGACATGGCCCTCACCGTCCACGCACCAGGTCTGGATTTTAGCGACGTCAAACTGGGCGACTCCATCGCCACCAATGGCGTCTGCCTCACCGTGGTGGCGCTGGGCGACAAGAGCTATACCGCTGATGTGTCGCTGGAAACCCTCTCCCGTACCGGTTTTGCCGCCGCCAGAGTGGGCGATCGGGTCAACCTCGAGAAGGCGCTGATGCCCACCTCCCGCCTCGGCGGCCATCTGGTCTCCGGCCACGTGGATGGGGTAGGGGAGGTGAAAAGCGTCTCCAGCAGCGGCCGCGCCATCGAGTACTGGATCAAGGCGCCGGGCGAGCTCTCCCGCTATATCGCCGAGAAAGGCTCCATTGCGGTGGATGGCATCAGCCTCACCGTCAACGCGGTGCAGGGCGACCTTTTCCGCTTGACGATCGTGCCCCACACCGCCCAGGAGACCACCATCGCCAGCTGGAAGCCGGGCCACAAGGTCAACCTCGAGGTGGATCAGATCGCCCGCTATCTGGAGCGGCTGATGATGGGGAAAAGTCAGGAGAGCAGCGCCTCGACCCTGACCATGGAGACCCTGGCCAAGGCCGGTTTTCTCTGACGGTGTGCGCTATATCGGCCCACCAAAACGATTTTCTGTGATCCCGCTCTGATTGAAATGGAGCCGCTAGCCCCAATCTAGAGCAACATACACTCGCATTTGCGTTGAGCCTGCGGGCTCAACCCCCAAGCACACTGATGGAGTAGCCCATGGCGCTGAGCACAACCCAGGAAATCATTGCCGATATCAAGGCTGGCAAGATGGTGATCCTGATGGATGACGAAGACAGGGAGAACGAAGGAGACCTCATCATGGCCGCTTCCTGCGTCCGTCCGGAGGATATCAACTTCATGGCCCGCTACGGCCGTGGCCTCATCTGCCTGACATTGACCCGGGATCGCTGCAAGCAATTGGCGCTGCCGCTGATGGTGGATCGCAACAATGCCCAGTTCTCCACCGCTTTTACCGTCTCCATCGAGGCGGCGGAAGGGGTGACCACGGGTATCTCAGCCGCCGATCGCGCGGTGACCGTGCAGGCGGCTGTGGCGCCCAATGCCAAGGCGGCCGATCTGGTGCAGCCGGGCCACATTTTCCCGCTGATGGCGCAGGATGGCGGTGTACTGACCCGCGCCGGTCACACCGAAGCTGGCTGCGATCTGGCCCGTCTGGCCGGTTTCGAGCCAGCAGCTGTTATCGTCGAGATCCTCAACGAAGATGGCACCATGGCGCGCCGCCCTGACTTGGAGATCTTCGCCGAGGAGCACGGCATCAAGCTTGGCACCATCGCCGACCTTATCGAGTACCGCAACCAGCACGAGACCACGGTCGAGAAGGTGGCCGAGTGCAAGTTGCCGACCGAGTTTGGCGAGTTCGACCTCATCACCTTCCGCGATACCATCGACAATCAGGTTCACTTCGCCCTGAAAAAGGGTGAGGTGCAGGCCGATCAGCCGACCCTGGTTCGCGTCCATCTGCACGACGTGCTGAGCGATCTGCTGCTGACCGACCGCCACGCCGCCCGCAGCTGGCCGCTGCCCAAATCCATGGCCCGCATCGCCGACGAAGGCGGGGTGCTGGTGATTTTGGGGGCGGAATCCCACGGCGCCGAGCTGCTGGCCCGGGTCAAGGGTTTTGAAGCCGCCGACAAGGGACTGGCACCGGAAGGGGCCAAGTGGCAGGGCACCTCGCGCCGGGTGGGTGTGGGTTCCCAGATCCTCAAGGCGCTCGGCGTGAGCAAGATGCGCCTTTTGAGCTCGCCGAAGAAGTACCATGCCCTCGGTGGTTTCGGTCTGGAAGTGGTTGAGTACATCGGCGAGTAACGTTCTACCAGAGAAGTACCATCCCCTTCCGAGCTGTTTCGATCTGGAAGTCGTGGAATTCACCGGCGAGTAAGCGCGCCGGACTGGTTAAATCGCGATCATGGCCGTCTATTGCGGCCATGGTTTTTGTCGTGGGTCTGTTGTGCTAGAATGTGCGCACTTTTGACTCCGGCCCTTTTGATTGCACAGATACAGGATTTCCAATGAAGGTTATCGAAGGAAATATCGCCGCTCCTGAGGCGCGCGTTGCTATTGTTGTTGCCCGTTTCAACAGCTTCATCAACGACAGTCTGGTGAACGGCGCGGTGGACGTACTGAAGCGTCAAGGTCAAGTGCAGGACAGCAACCTGACACTGGTAAAAGTGCCGGGCGCGGTTGAAATGCCATTGGTCATCAAGAAGCTGGCCAAGAGTGGTCAATACGACGCCATCGTGGCGGTCGGTACTGTCATCCGTGGCGGCACCTACCACTTCGACCTGGTGGCAAACGAGAACAGCAAGGGCATGGCCCAGGTAATGATGGAATATGAAATTCCCGTTGCCTTCGGTGTGCTGACCACTGAAAACATTGAACAAGCCATCGAGCGTGCAGGTACCAAGGCGGGTAACAAGGGTGCAGAGGCTGCACTGGCAGCGCTCGAAATGATCAACGTCCTGAAAGAACTGGACGTGTAACGAGGAGAAGTACATTGAAACCGTCTGAGCGCCGTAAAGCCCGCCATTGCGCCACCCAGGCCATCTACCAGTGGCAGATGACCAAGGCTAACGTGGGTGACATCGAAGAGCAGTTCAAGATCGATCAGGACACCAAGGGTGTAGACCTGAACTATTTCCGCGATCTGCTGTTCGGGGTAGCCCTCCACTGCAGCGAGCTGGACAAGGTGTTTGCACCTTTCCTCTCCCGTCCGCTGGAAGAAGTGGACATGGTGGACAAGGCGATCCTGCGTCTGGCGACCTACGAGCTGACTCGTCGTGATGATGTTCCGCCGCGCGTGGTCATCAACGAAGCGATCGAGCTGGCCAAAGCTTTTGCTGCCGATGACAGCCACAAGTTTGTCAACGGTGTACTGGACAAGGTGATCAAGTCGCTGAACAAGCGTTGATCCTGCTGTCCGTCAGCATCTAAGAGAGGAGCCAGCTTATTGCTGGCTTTTTACTGTATGGGTGAATTTGAGCTGATTGATAAGTACTTCAAGGTTCCCCACGCCCGCAAGGACGTGGTGATGGGCCCTGGAGATGACTGTGCCCTGCTGACCCTGCCCCCCGATACCCAGCTGGCGGTGAGCACCGACACTCTGGTGAGCGGCGTACACTTCTTTCCCGACATGGATCCGGTGGATCTCGGCTACAAGGCGCTGGCGGTCAATCTCTCCGATCTCGCCGCCATGGGGGCCGAGCCGCGCTGGGTCTCGCTGGCGCTGACCCTGCCTGCCATCAACGAAGGTTGGGTCGCCGGTTTTGCCGAAGGGTTTCTGGAGCTGGCCGAGTACTACAATGTGGCGCTGGTGGGCGGAGACATGACCCGCGGGCCGCTCTCCATCACCATCTCGGTGAAGGGATCGGTGCCTGCCGGGCGCGCTCTGATGCGCAGCGGTGCCAAAGCCGGTGACGGCATCTATGTGACAGGCACTCTGGGAGATGCCGCGCTGGCGCTTTCCCACCTGCTGGGCAAACGTACCCTCAACGAGAACCAGCTGGCCGCCGTGCTGCCACGGCTCGACCACCCCCATCCCCGCATTCTGGCCGGTCAGGCGCTGCGCGGGCTGGCGGGTAGTGCGCTGGATCTCTCCGACGGTCTGGCATCGGATCTCGGCCATATCCTCAAGGCGTCCGGTGTGCGGGCCCAGATCGATCTCGATAGGCTGCCGCTCTCGCCGGTGCTGCAGGATGCGGTGAGCGAGCAGGAGGCGTGGCAACTGGCGCTGGCCGGTGGTGATGACTACGAGCTCTGCTTCACCGTACCGGAGGAGCACCGCGGCGCGCTCGATACGGCGCTGGCCCACAGCGGGGTCAAGTTCAGCCGCATCGGCCGCATCGTGGCGGGCGAGCCGGGCATCGACTACCTGCGTGGCGACCAAGCGGTCGAGTTGCAACTGAAAGGGTGGGATCACTTCGCATGAGTTTGTTCAGGATAAAGCCCGAGCTGACACGACTGGATCTGAAAAATCCGCTTCATTTTTTGGCGGTGGGGTTTGGTTCCGGTCTCAGCCCCAAGGCGCCGGGCACCATGGGCACCCTGGCGGCGATTCCGCTCTATCTGCTGGTGAGCGGTCTGCCGACCTATTGGTTTATCGCCTTGCTGGTGGTGGGTTTTGTGGTCGGTATTCGTATCTGCCAGAGCGCGACCGATGCCATCGGTATGCCGGATCACGGCGCCATCGTCTGGGACGAGGTGATCGGTTTTGGCGTCACCATGATCGCAGCGCCAGCCGGTTGGGAGTGGGTGGTGGCGGGCTTCGCGCTGTTCCGGTTGTTTGACGTGCTCAAGCCTTGGCCCATCTCCTGGTTTGATCGCCGGATCCACGGTGGCCTGGGCATCATGCTGGACGATCTGATCGCCGGCCTGTTCGCCCTGTTTTGTATGCAATTACTGGCATTCTGGCTCGGTTGAGAGCCATCTTCCGGGGGATGACCGTTCTGGCATCCCCCGATTTATATCTGCTTAATTTTCATTCATCGGCATATGCTGCCGTTTATCATCCATTTCACATAAATATTCACTACTCATTCGGGGCTCGTGATCGTTTTTGAAATAGTGATAAATGCTGCTTGTTGCGTTGTTGTTGAAATTAAAGTAATGATACCAATAGATGTACGGACGCACCGGCCATTTTTGTGATGAAAATCATCATTTATCTCTGCCGAATTGGTGGTTATCTGCACAAAACATTGCGGAATTGTATAACTCAATCATTTACACCCGTGGTCAAACCGTCTAAGTTACTCGCGGGTTATTCCAAAAAAATGCAAAAAACCCGCCCGGATCGCTGGTTTCGCTGCCTCATGGATTGAGCAAATATTGCCCAAGGTAACAACCGGCATCTGCGGCTGATTTACGGACGAATTATTTGGGACGGATGTCCCCCGCAGAGGTAAACATGTCCTTGCTCGAAGTAAAGAACTTGCGGATCGAGTACCCCTCCCGCTACGGGGTGCTGGCCGCGGTGAAGGATCTCTCTTTCTCTATCGAAAAGGGTGAGATTGTCGGGGTGGTCGGTGAATCCGGCGCCGGCAAGTCCACCATAGGCAACGCCGTCATCGATCTGCTCAGCCCGCCGGGTCGCATCGCCCGTGGCGATATCTACCTCAATGGCGAGCTCATCTCCGGCAAGAGCCAGAACGAGATGCGGGCCATTCGTGGCTCCCGTATCGGGTTCATCTTCCAGGATCCCATGACCTCCCTCAACCCGCTGTTCACCGTTGAGCATCAGCTGGTGGAGACCATTCTGGCCAATACCGACCTCTCTCGCGAAGCCGCTTTTGCCAAGGCATTGGAGCTGATGGGGGCAGTGGGGATCCCGAGTCCGGAGCTGCGCATCAAGCAGTACCCACACCAGTTTTCCGGTGGCATGCGTCAGCGGGTGGTTATCGCCATCGCGCTCTCCTGCGATCCGGAGCTGATCATCGCCGATGAGCCGACCACGGCGCTCGACGTCTCCATTCAGGATCAGATCCTCCAGCTTATCCGCGCCCTCTGCAAAGAGCGTCAGGTGGGCTGTATGCTGGTGACCCACGACATGGGGGTGGTCTCCAACGTTACCGACAAGGTGGCGGTGATGTATCGCGGCGATCTGGTGGAGTTCGGCCTGACCGAACAGGTGCTGGGCAGCCCCAATCACCCCTATACCCGCAGCCTCATCTCGGCGGTCCCCCGCTCCGACGTGAAGCTGGTGCGTTTCCCGCTGGTCTCCTATATCGAGGATGCCAGTGCGCCGGATACCAATATCGACCTCAAGACCCACTGGCTCGGCCAGAGTCAGGACGAGCGTGCCTATGAAGGGGCGCTGCTGCGGGTGGAGAACGTCGATCTGAAGTTCGTCACCAAGGACTCCATCTTTCCGAGCCGCCGCCAGTATGTACGCGCTTGCAACAACATCAGCTTCGAGATCTTCGAGGGTGAAACCTTCGGTCTGGTGGGGGAGTCGGGCTCCGGTAAATCGACCATTGCCCGCGCCATCACCGGTCTCTATCCGCCTGATACCGGCAAAATCTTCTTCGAAGGGATCGATCTGACCGCCCTCAAGAGCGAGCGCGAGCGTCGCCCGCTGCGTCGCCAGATGCAGATGGTGTTCCAGAACCCCTATTCCTCGATGAACCCGCGGATGAAGGTGCGCGACATCATTGCCGAGCCGATCCGCTTCCATCAGCTGGCGAGCAGCGAGAGCCAGATTGAGGGGATTGTCGGCGATCTGCTGGATCACGTGGGTCTCGGTCGTGGTGCCGGGGTCAAGTATCCCCACGAGTTCTCAGGCGGTCAGCGCCAGCGTATCTCCATTGCCCGCGCCCTGGCCACTCGCCCGCGTTTCCTTATCTGTGACGAGCCGACCTCGGCGCTGGATGTGTCGGTGCAGGCCCAGATCCTCAACCTGCTCAAGGATTTGCAGCAGGAGCTCAAGCTCACCATGCTGTTTATCAGCCACGATCTGCCGGTGATCCGTCAGATGTGCGACCGCATCGGGGTGATGCAGCACGGTCATCTGGTGGAAGTGGCCGAGACCGAGAAACTCTTTACCAATGCCGAGCATGAGTACAGCCGCAAGCTGATCTCCCTCATGCCGGAGTTCAAGGGAATGTCCCGCGAGGGGCTGGAAATCGCAAGCTAGGAGAGCGCCGGTGCGCCGGTCTGCTTGTCAAAAAAAGTGTCATAAGAAAGCCAAAAGCATGGAGAACAAGATGAAGAAAGGATTGTCCAAGATTGCCCTGGCGCTGTTTGCCGCCGGTTTCGCCTTCAGTGTCTCAGCCGCTGATATCAAGGTGGGTGTCGCTTCTGACGCCACTTCGCTGGATCCGCAGGAGCAGCTCTCCGGTCAGACCCTGGAGATGTCGCACCTGGTATTCGATCCCCTGATGCGTTACACCCAGGACCTGCAGTTCGAGCCCCGTCTGGCCGAGAAGTTCGAGCGTGTCGATGACAAGACTGTCCGCTTCCACCTGCGCAAAGGGGTCAAGTTCCACTCCGGTAACGACTTCACCGCAGACGACGTGGTGTGGACCGTCAACCGCCTGAAATCCTCCGTCGACTTCAAGGCGATCTTCGATCCCATCAGCGAAGTGAAGAAGGTCGATGACTACACCGTCGATCTGATCACCGCCAAGCCCTTCCCGCTGGTGCTGCAGACCGTCACCTACATCTTCCCGATGGACTCCAAGTTCTACACCGGCAAGACCGAAGCGGGCAAAGACAAGGCCGAGATCGTCAAAAACGGCGACTCCTATGCCTCTACCCACGTCTCCGGTACTGGCCCGTTCACCGTCAAGTTCCGCGAGCAGGGTGTGAAGCTGGATTATGCCCGCAACGCCAACTACTGGGATAAAGCCTCCAAGGGTAACGTCGAGAACCTGACCGTGGTGCCGATCAAGGAAGATGCGACCCGTGTTGCAGCCCTGCTGGGTGGCGACGTGGACATGATCTATCCGGTTGCGCCGAACGATCTGGAGCGCGTGAAGAATGGCAAGGACTCCCAGCTGGTCACCCTGTCCGGTACCCGCGCCATCATCATCGAGCTGAACCAGAACACCAACCCGGCACTGAAAGACAAGCGAGTGCGTCAGGCGATCAACTACGCCATCAACCAGGTGGGTATCGTCGAGAAGATCAACAAGGGCTTCGGTACCCCTGCTGGTCAGCTGAGCCCGAAAGGCTATGCCGGTCACAACGAGGCGCTGGTGCCCCAGTATGATCTGGCCAAGGCCAAGGAGCTGATGAAAGAGGCCGGTTACGAGAAAGGCTTCAAGATGACCTTCATCTCCCCGGCTGCCCGCTACGTCAACGACGTCAAGATTGCCCAGGCGGTCTCCGCCATGCTGGCCAAGATCAACATCAAGGTGGATCTGAAGACCATGCCGGTGGCCCAGTACTGGCCTGAGTTTGACAAGTGCGCCGCGGACATGCAGCTGATCGGCTGGCACTCCGACACCGAAGATACCGCGAACTTCTTCGAGTTCCTGACCTTCACCAAGGACGCCAAGACCGGTATGGGCCAATACAACTGCGCCGGTTATGCCAACGCCGAAGCTGACAAGCTGGTGATGGATGCCAACGCCGAGACCGATCCGGCCAAGCGTGCCGAGATGCTGAAGAAGGTCGAAGCCATGTTGATCGAAGATGCTGCCTACGTGCCGTTGCACTGGGAAGATCTGGCCTATGGCGCCAAGAAGAACGTCGACATCAAGCCGGTGGTCAACGTGATGAACTTCCCTTACCTGGGTGACCTGGTGGTCAGCAAGTAAGAGAACGTCGCAAGGAAGGACGGGGCGGGGTGGTCAGCTGGCCACTCCGCCCACTAACAGAAGCCTGTGCCACGACACAGGCCACGTAGAAGGACAAGCATGTTTACATTCCTGCTGAAACGGTTCTATCAGGCCGTGATAGTGATGTTCGTCATCAGCCTGGTCGCCTTCTCCATCCAGGACAACCTGGGTGACCCGTTGCGCGAGCTGGTGGGACAATCCGTCTCCGAAGCCCAGCGTCACGAGTTGCGCGAGAAGATGGGCCTTAATGATCCCTTCCTCATCAAATACAGCCGCTTTTTGAAAAATGCGGTGCATGGGGATTTGGGCACCTCCTATTTCTTCAAGCGACCCGCTCTCGAGGTGATCCTCGACAAGCTGGTGGCTACCCTTGAGCTGGTGTTTGCTGCCGCGCTCATCATCGTGGTGGTTTCCATTCCACTCGGCGTCTATTCGGCGATCCGCCCGCGTAGCATTCCCACCAAGATCATCATGGCGGGGAGCAGTATCGGCATTTCGATCCCGGTGTTCCTGACCGCCATCATGCTGATGTATCTCTTCTCCATCCAGCTGGGCTGGCTGCCGGCCTATGGTCGCGGCGAGACCCGCAACCTGCTGGGCTGGGAGTCGGGCTTCTTCACTTGGGACGGCATCAAGCACCTGATCCTGCCGGCGGTGTCTCTCTCCTCCATCATGCTGCCGCTGTTTATCCGGCTGGTGCGCTCCGAGATGCTGGAGCAGCTCTCCTCCGAGTACGTCAAGTTCGCCCGTGCCAAGGGGCTGGACAACAATAAGGTCTACTACCAGCACGCCCTGAAGAACACCATGCTGCCGGTCATTACCGTCGGTGGTGTGCAGATCGGCACCATGGTGGCCTACACCATCCTGACCGAGAGCGTGTTCCAGTGGCCGGGGACCGGTTTCCTGTTCCTCGAGGCGATCCATCGGGTCGATACCCCGCTGATCACCGCCTATGTCATCTTCGTGGGCTTGATCTTCGTGGTGACCAATACCTTGGTCGACCTGCTCTACGGGTTGATCAACCCGACCGTTAACCTGACTGCCAAGGGGTAAGCGCATGACTAATGCTGTAACTGCAAGCCCAAGCCGTTGGGCACGTTTCAAGAACTCCGACATCGTCTACTACTTCCTGCGGGACAAGGTAGCCATGTTCAGCTTTGCGGTGTTCGTGGTATTTGTGCTGGCGGCGCTGCTGGCCCCCTGGCTCGCCCCGCACAACGTCTATGACCAGACCAGTTTTGATCTGATGGATGCCGAGTTGCCCCCCTCCTGGCTCGAAGGTGGCGAGGAGCGCTTCTGGCTCGGCACCGACAACCAGGGACGAGATATCTGGAGCACCATCCTCTATGGCGCCCGTATCTCCCTCACCATCGGTCTGTTTGCGGTGGCGCTGCAGCTGGTGCTCGGTATCGTCATCGGTCTGATTGCCGGTTATTTCGGTGGGCGCATCGACAACCTCTTGATGCGCTTTGCCGATGTGCAGCTGTCGTTCTCCACCATGATGGTGGCGATCATCATCTCCGCCATCTTTCAGGCAACCTTTGGCTCCGAGTTCTACTCGAAGTTCGCCATCATGATGCTGGTGGTGATCATCGGTATTGCAGAGTGGCCGCAGTACGCCCGTACTGTGCGCGCCTCTGTGCTGGCGGAGAAGAAGAAGGAGTATGTGGAAGCGGCCAAGGTGATGGGGTTCCGCGCCCCGCGCATCATGTTCCGCCACATTCTGCCCAACTGTTTGTCGCCGATTCTGGTGATCTCCACCGTGCAGGTGGCCAACGCCATCATGAGTGAAGCTGCGCTCTCCTTCCTTGGTCTGGGGATGCCGGTTGATCAGCCCTCGCTCGGTTCGCTTATCAGCGTCGGCTTCAACTACATCTTCTCCGGCTCCTGGTGGATCACCGCCTTCCCGGGTATCTGTCTGGTGGTGCTGGTGCTGGTCATCAACCTGCTGGGCGACTGGCTGCGGGATGTGTTTAACCCCAAGGTCTACAAAGGGTGAATAGAAAATCAGAGCGTTGGGAAGATTTCTGTGCAGACAAGCTCAGGTAATTTGAGCTTAACTGTGTCAAAAAGCTAAAGAAGAGGGAGGCGCAGTGCCTCCCTCTTCTTATTTGATGCCCGCTTGATGCGGGTTTTTTATCATCGCCGTGGCCGTGATCAGTGGTGATGGCCCTTGCCACCACAACCGCCGCCACCGCAGCAGCCGCCGTGACCATGGTCGTCACCGTGGTCGTGGCCATGATCGTGACCGTGGCCAGCACCGCCGCAGCAACCGCCCTGGCCGTGATCCTCATCATGGTCGTGACCATGACCGCCACAGCAGCCGCCGTGATCGTGGTCATGACCGTGATCGTGACCGCAACCACCGGCACCGTGAACGTGGCCGTGAGCCAGCTCTTCGGCAGTGGCAGCACGCACGTCCTTGATCTCGACCTTGAAGCCCAGAGTCACACCAGCCAGCGGATGGTTGCCATCCACTTTGACGAACTCTTCGGACACTTCAACCACTGTCACCGGACGGTGGCCATCGTCGGTTTCAGCCACAAAAGTATCCCCTTCGGAGACTTCCATGCCGTCGAACAGCTCGCCCGGTACTTCTTGTACCAGGGTCTCATCATATTCGCCGTAGGCCTGGCTCGGTGCCAGAGTCACTTCGAAGGCTTCACCTACCGCGCGACCTTCCAGCTCGGCTTCCAGGCCTGAGACCAGGTAACGGGTGCCGTGCAGATAGACCAGCGGCTCTTTGCCGACAGTGCTGTCGATGACTTCACCGTGCTCGTCGGTGACTGTGTATTCCAGCGTAACCACGCTCAGAGGAGCTACTTTCATGTCAGGATCCTGCGGATAGAAAAAAACGGGCTCAGAATACCCTAAAAAGCGGGCCGCGCATATGCCGTGCGGCGCCACTGAGTGACGAAAAAAACGGCAACAGCGTCAGTAAGGAGACCCTCATTCCACCCGCCATTCCCTTATCAGGGGCGAAACACCCCGATCACCTCTTCCGCCTCGCGAGTCTGCTTGTCGACCTCGGCAGGCGTTTGTACCTGGGTATCGCCACAGGCGACACAGGTCACCTTCTCGACTCCATGCTCCAGATACAGCATCATGTTGTCCAACTTGCCGCACGCCGGGCAGACTGCACCGGCAATGAAGCGTTTTTTACGTCTGGTTTCCATATTTGTTACCTCCAGGTAGCATCATATCAGGGTTTTTACATGCATCACGCCATCGAGTATCACCATTTTCCCTGCCAGGGCCTGCACGCCGGCAACCGCAAACGAACTCCGGTCGGGCAGCTGTTGCGGATCACCCAGGGCGCCGCGCTGCTGAGACTGGGCCAACATGAGCTGTTGCTGCCGGCAGGCAGCAGCTTCTGGCTCTGCGCCGATGCCCTTGCGGCCTTCAGCCCCCTCAGCGGTTGCGAGTACGATCAGCTGAATGTCTCTTTGCGCGTGGCTCAGCCGCAGCAGGCAGGCTGGCTGCAGGCCACGCCCCTGCTCGATGCCCTGCTCGACTCGCTGGCCCGGTGGCAACGTCCGAAAGAGTGGCAAGGAGCCTATGGTCAGCGACTGCAGGTGATCCTGGATGAGCTGCAACAGTGCGCCATCAGCCAGCAGGGTCACGGTGAGCTGCAAGCCTGCTGGCAAGCGCTGGCCAATGGCCAGCCGGAGTCTCTGCAACTATGGGCACAACAAGCCGATGCGCCGGTGGAAGCGAGTGAATTGCAACAACAGTGGCAACTGCTGCAGGCGCTCAGATTGCTCAAGGGCGGCAGCAAACCCGCGCAGGTGGCCAGCAAGCTGGGTTATGCCGATGAGGCCGCATTGCAAGCGGCCTGCCAGCAGTGGGGCGTTGGCGAGGATGGCGATCAATAACCGGACGCCGATGGAATACGCCAACGAAATTGGCTGAATGAGTCCAGTTTTTTGCCAGATGGTCGTTAACAAGGAAGGGCCATTCCCCCCGTAATCCTTTATGCTAGAGGCCTGAAGTGACTGCCAACGTTTCGACCAACAGGACATCTGCCATGACGAGCAAAGCCAATCAATCCCAGGGCATGTTGCTGTTTCACCTTTCAGCCAAACAATCCTTTGCCATCGGTACCCTCAAGGTGAAGGAGATAGTGCCCTACACCCAGCTGACGGCAATGCCGCACTCGCACCCGACCGTGTTGGGGGCTGCCAATATGCGCGGCTCCACCATTCCGGTAATCGACATGGCGATGGCGGTGGGCTATCGCCCCATCAGCAAGGAGGAGATGCCCCACTGCTTCATCATCATTACCGATTGCCGCCGCACTCTGGTGGGTTTTCTGGTACGGGGCATCGACAAGATCACCGAGTGCAACTGGCGCGATATCGAATCGCCCCCCGCCTCCCTCGGCCACAATGTGTTCGTAACCGGCGTGACCCGGGTCAATGACCAGCTGATCCAGCTGCTGGATGTGGAGCTGATCCTCTCCCGGGTCTATCCGGATGATCCGAGCCACCTCTATCCGGTACTGACCGATGTGCAGCGGGAGCGGATCAAGCCAATGCGGATCCTGCTGGTCGATGACTCCTCGGTCGCTCGCCGTCAGCTGATGGCCGCCCTCGACTACATCAATATCCCCTATGAGGTCTGCACCAATGGCAAGGATGCACTGACCCTGATGCAGACGCGGGCGAGCCAGAAGACCCCGATCGACATTCTGGTTAGCGATATCGAGATGCCGGGGCTCGATGGCTACGAGCTGGCCTTCGAGGTGCAGAGCGATAGCAAACTGGCGGGGGCCTACATCATCCTGCACACCTCGCTCTCCAGCGAGATCAGTGTGGAGCGGGCCCATCAGGTGGGTGCTCATGAGGCGCTGACCAAGTTCGAAGCCAATGAGCTGATCCAGGCCATGCTGCGCGGTGCCGAACATCACGATCGCCTGCTGAAATAAGCCAATGACTGGCGGGAGAAACACTCCTCCCGTCCTCCTTATCTTCGACCCAGACCGACTGACCCCATGCTGACCGAGAGCCACTTCCACGCCCCCTGGTGGGCACGCAATCCTCATCTGCAGACCATATTGCCCAAATGGCTGCGCCGCACCCCTGCCCGTTTTGTGGCGGAGCGGTTTGAACTGCAGGATGGGGACTTTGTCGACCTCGCCTGGAGCGGGGAAGTCAGCCTTGATGAACGGCCGCTGATAGTGGTGTTTCACGGGCTGGAGGGAAGCATTCACTCCCACTATGCCAAGGGATTGTTCGCCCACCTGCAACAAGAGGGCAGAGAGGCCGTGCTGATGCACTTTCGCGGTTGCAGTGGCGAGCCCAATCGCCACCTGCAGGCCTATCACTCCGGCGCCATCTGTGATGCGCAGGAGCTGATTGCCGAGCTGAGCCAGCGCTTCCCGGGCAAACCGCTGATCGCCATCGGCTTTTCACTGGGTGGCAATATGCTGGTCAATCTGCTGGCACGGGCCTGTCCTGCGGCATTGAAAGCGGCGGTGGTGGTCTCGGCCCCGCTGCAATTGGCGAGCTGCGCCGAGCGGGTCAATCAGGGCTTCTCGAAGGTCTATCAGAACTATCTGCTGCGCACCATGCGCCGCAATTTGCTCAGCAAAATCAGCCAGCAGCAGAAAGCGAGTGAACGCTGGCAACCTCGACAAGTGGAGCAGATTGCCACCCTGCGCGATTTTGACGAGCTGGTCACCGCGCCGCTGCACGGCTTTCACAGTGCAACCCACTACTACCAGAGCTGCTCGGGGCTACCACTGCTGGGCCAGATCCCCATCCCTACGCTTATCCTGCACGCCGCCGACGATCCCTTTATGTCACACGCGGTCATTCCCCGGCCGGAGCAACTCTCGCCCACGGTGCGCTATGAGTTGAGCCGCCGTGGCGGCCATGTCGGCTTTCTGCACGGCACGCCCTGGCGGCCACGGTTTTGGCTGGATGAGCGGATCAGCCGCTGGATTGCCGAACAGAGTCACTCTGCAACACAGAACTGATTGCGTCCCGACTCCTTGGCTCGATAGAGCGCCTGATCGGCCCGCTCCAGCAACTGGCTCGCCTCTTCGCCGGAGACATTGCAGGCAATCCCCTGACTCACCGTCACCCAGGGGGCAACATCGGACGCCAGATGCTCCAGCTGCAGGCTGGCCAGGCCATCTTGCAGCCGCTGCGCCACGCTGGCCGCCGCCTGACGGTCGGTATTGGGCAGCAGCAGCACAAACTCCTCTCCGCCATAGCGGGCCACCAGATCAGATGGCGTGCGAACCGCACGGTTGAGCGCTTGTGCCACCTCCTTGAGGCACATATCCCCTACCTGATGGCCGTAGTGGTCGTTGAAGCGCTTGAAATAGTCCACATCGATCAGGATGAGCGATAGCGGAGCGCCGCTCTCCTGGCTATGGGCTAACGCGCGATCCAACTCGATATTGAAATGCCGCCGGTTGGCGACACCGGTCAGAGGATCTTGCTTGGCGAGCTGATCAAGTTTGCGCAGCAGCGTCAGATTTTCATGCTCCCGCATGATCGCCAACTCAAACCAGCGGTGCAGCATGCGGCGGCCGACCTCCAACACCACCAGACCACAACCCAATCCCAACATGTATAACTGCGGAAAATCTACCCGCAGGTAAAGCTCATTCCATATCCCTAACAGCAATGAGCCAAAAACATACCCGTAAAATACCTTCCACGAAGGATAGAAAGCGATCATCGCGGCTAACAAGTTGAGGCGCATGATGCCATTTGAAAAACTGAGCCCGCCTCGCAGCTCGACCTGCCCCAACGTATAAAGATGAACAGCCCACACACAGCCCCAGACAAGGGTGACCTGCGAGGCAGCCCGCAACCATGCCCTGTCATTGAGATAATCGCAGAACAACCCTATGACAGGCAGCAGCAACAGCGCCACCATGACAAAGCCCAACTCACTCTGAAAACGCCATGGAAGAGCGCTATCACTGGCCAGGCCGGCCTGTCGATAGACCTCGTAGCGTATTGCAAGAAACAGCACCATCAACCATTGCAGTAACCAGAACCACACCATGCCTCGGGCAATCGCCTCTCGACGTGCGCTGTTCAGATGCTCAGTCAGGGTTAACGGCGCGCTGCGCTGCGCTTCAGACAACATCTCTCAGACTCCGGTGAAAAGGTAAAAAGTGATTGCATTCGCGGGATTCAACACAACAATAGCCTGACGATCACCTCTTTTGCTGTGAGACCTTTAAATGATCATTCCCTGGCAAGAACTGGACGGCGACACCCTGACCAACCTGATCGAACACTTTGTGTTGCAGGAAGGAACCGAATATGGAGAGCAGGATGTACCGCTTGGCGTCAAAGTCGATGCAGTGAGAGAACAATTACAGCAAGGCAAAGCTGTCATCGTCTATAGCGAGCTGCACGAATCGGTGAATATCGTGATGAAAGACCGCTTCATCGAGCAGTCTTGACCCAACCGCAATCCGGACCTTATAACGGAATTCCCAAGGAAGAGAGAATCCCATGTCGGCCAAGCACCCCATTATTGCCGTTACCGGTTCGTCCGGTGCCGGCACCTCCACCTCCACCAACGCCTTTCGCTCCATGTTCCATCAACTGGGATATACCGCGGCTGTGGTGGAAGGTGACAGTTTTCACCGCTACACCCGACCGGAAATGGATGTAGCGATCCGCAAGGCGCGCGAACAGGGGCGTCATATCAGCTATTTTGGCCCTGAGGCCAATGACTTCGGGCTGCTGGAGAGCTTTTTCCAGGGCTATGGGCAGGATGGCAATGGCCAGTATCGCCGCTACCTGCACAGCTTTGACGAGGCAGTGCCCTTCAACCAGATGCCCGGCACCTTTACCCCCTGGCAGCATCTGCCCAGCAATACCGATCTGCTGTTTTATGAAGGGCTGCACGGCGGTGTGGTCACCGAGGATCACAATGTGGCGCGCCACGTGGATTTTCTGATAGGCGTAGTGCCCATCGTCAATCTGGAGTGGATCCAGAAGCTGATCCGCGATACCTCGGAGCGAGGGCATTCCCGCGAGGCGGTGACCGACTCCATCGTTCGCTCTATGGATGACTACATCAACTTCATCACCCCGCAGTTCTCGCGCACCCATATCAACTTCCAGCGAGTACCGACGGTGGATACCTCCAACCCCTTCAGCGCCAAGGTGATCCCGAGTCTGGACGAGAGTATGCTGGTGATCCGGTTTCGCGGTATCAAGCAGGTGGATTTCCCCTACCTGCTGTCGATGATCGATGGCTCATTCATGTCGCGGATGAACACCATTGTGGTGCCGGGTGGCAAGATGGGCTTCGCGATGGAGCTGATCCTGCGCCCGCTCATCCAGCAATTGATCGAAACCGGCAAAATAACCTGATTCAAAGGAGTTCACGATGCGGCTTGCTTATCTCTTTGTGGCACTGCTCGCCCTGCTTGGCGGTTGCAGCAGCGGGCCAGCGGCCCCCACGCTGGAGTCCGGCACCATGCTGGTTCGCCCGATGGGCAACTGGACCTATGGTGCAACCCCGCGCTACGCCCTGGCCGAACAGTATCAATTTGCCGGTGAGTTGGCGGAAGGGTGGCTTGAGCCAATGCAGCAAGCGGTAAGCCGGGAGCTCAATGGCAAGGGGTGGCAGAGTGCACCGCTCGACGAGGCGGATCTGTGGGTCGCCATCGGCGTCGCGGGCGGCAAGGATATGAGTGACGGCGAGATATTCGCGCGCCTTGGCATGACGCCCGGGGTATATGCCTCGGCCAACCAGCGCAAAGGGTCGCTGGCCATCGTGCTGCTCGATCGCAAAACCCAGAAAGCGGTCTGGAGCAGCATCATCCAGCTGACCAGCGATGTGAGCATTGCAGACAGCCAGCGTCAGGCACTCAGCCAGCAGCTCGCGGCCGAGCTGCTCAATCGCGTCCCCACCAACTAGCGCTTGTTTAGTGATAACGGATGGATAGAAAAACGGCTTGCCTCCCGGCAAGCCGTTTTTTGTGGTCACAACCTCCTGACCCAATCAGGCCTAGGCCAGACCCGGGCACAAAGCTGCACACCTTCAGCTATCTGTGGTCACTTATTTAAGCGTACAGGTCAGCAGCGTCACCCCTTTCTGGGTGAGGAGAGCCTGTTTGTCCTGATTCCAGAAGGTGGTGACACTGTCGGAATATTTGGCGCCAGATTCAGACTCCACACGCGCCAGCTTGTGGTAAACCCCGGCATAGGGGAACTGTACCATGTCAGCCTGGGCATCATAGGTAACGGCCAGCATCTCTTCGCCACACTGGTATTGGCTGTATTGATACTGGGTAGGTTGCGGGCTGCTGCACGCCGCCAGACCCAAAAGGGGAAGCAGAGCGATCAATTTTTTCATTGCACTTTCCTTATGTAATGGCTTTATGTCATGGCCTTGTGCAGTGGCCTTACGTAACGGCCTTATGCCAGGGTACCAACGAAACTATCGTTATCAAGCTTCAACAATTTGATAACTATGGGTAATTTGTACCGCTTTTTCCAACATCAGGGAAACAGAACAGTATTTTTCCATCGACAGATCGACCGCTCTGGCCACCTGCTTCTCCGCCAATCCCTTGCCTGTCACCACGAAGTGCAGATTAATCTTCTCGAAAACCCGGGGCACGCTATCGACCCGTTCGCCACTGACATCAACATAACAGGCGGTCACCGACTGGCGCGCTTTTTCGAGGATAGAGACCACATCGATAGAGCTGCAGCCACCGACCGCCAGCAGGATCATCTCCATCGGGCTTGCCCCCTCACCGGGGTTGGCACCATCCAGGATCACTTTGTGACCGGATTCACTCTCACCCACAAACTTCATCCCTTCCACCCAGCTGACCTTGGCTTTCATCTCGCACTCTCTCCTGTTAATCATGATGATGGATCCCTAGCATAACCCAGTCGCTTATCTCTGCCGAACAGGGGGAGTTGGGATGGAAATAGATCAAAATCAACATCTCCGACCTCTATCTTCCCTAGAATGGCCGAAGCGGCGCAGCAGGCATTACTCAAAGGGCTCTGTCAAAAGCCCGCAAAGCCTTGTCAGCACAGGCAAAGGCTCTTATCCTACTGCGACCAATACAAGGAATGGCAAGATTGGCAGCTTGCCCGGACGCACAAGTCCATAAAAAGACACTACAGAGGAATTCTCATGGTCATTGGCAAACCGCAAAGCGATCCCACCCTGGAATGGTTCTTGTCGCACTGCCACATTCATAAGTATCCCGCCAAGAGCACCCTGATCCATGCGGGTGAAAAAGCGGAGACCCTCTACTACATCGTCAAGGGCACTGTGGCCGTCTTGATCAAGGACGATGAGGGCAAAGAGATGATCCTCTCCTATCTGAACCAGGGCGATTTCCTGGGCGAGATGGGGATGTTCGAGGAGAACGAGAATCCCGAGCGCTCCGCCTGGGTTCGCGCGAAAGGCTCTTGCGAAGTGGCAGAGATCTCCTACAAGAAGTTCCGCCAGCTGATCCAGGTCAACCCGGACATTCTGATGCGTCTTTCTGGCCAGATGGCCAAGCGCCTGCAGCACACCAGCCAGAAAGTGGGTAACCTCGCCTTCCTGGATGTGACCGGCCGGATCGCCCAGACCCTGCTTAACCTGGCCAAACAGCCGGATGCCATGACCCACCCGGATGGCATGCAGATCAAGATCACCCGTCAGGAGATCGGCCAGATCGTCGGCTGCTCCCGTGAAACCGTGGGCCGCATCCTGAAGATGCTGGAAGAGCAGGAGCTCATCTCTGCTCACGGCAAGACCATTGTGGTATTTGGCACTCGCTGATGACCCGTCCGCAGGCCTGACTGAGGCCTTGGGATAAAAAAGGCTGCTACGGCAGCCTTTTTTGATCCTCTCCCCTATAATCCCGAACGCCCTTCACTGTTCCGGCATTCGCCCAGAGAGTTACTATGCATCTTCAATGTCCCCGTTGCCGCAGTCCGCTCCATCTTCATGAAGCCTCCCAGGGGCGCTATTGCGACAACAAGCATCACTTCGATCCGGCACCGGAAGGTTATCTGGATCTCATCCCCGGCAAGAAAAATCCCAAAGACAGCGACAGCCGCGCCCTGATGCGCGCCAAGCACCATTTCCTGGAAGCCGGCCACCAACTGCCGCTGGTTGAGACCATGGCCGGCCTGCTCGCTCCGCTGGCCCCACAAGAGCTGATTCATCTTGGGTGCGGTGAAGGCTACTACTGCCGCGCGCTGGCAGAGCGCCTGCCCGGCTGGCAGTTTGCTGGGGTTGATATCGCCAAGAACACCATCTTTGCCGCCAAAAAAGCGCAGCCGGACGGCCAGTTTGTCATTGCCGATCCCGCTCGCGCGCCGTTGCAACCGGGTTCTGCTCAGGTGCTGTTGGTCAACGATCTCAAGGTCAAGACCGAACAGCTTGTCAGCTGGCTGGCCCCCGGTGGCTATCTGCTCTATCTGCAGCCGGGCCCGCGCCATCAGTGGCAACTGCGGGTCAGCCTCAATCCGGTAAGCATGGAACACCCCCTCAGCTGGCCAACCCTCGGCGGCCTCAATCCGATGGCTCAACAGCGCTGCCAGTTCAGCCTCACCATGGATCAGGCCATGCGCAGCTTTATTCTGGAGACCAGCCGTCTTGGCTGGCGGGCAACCGGTGAGCAGCGTCACGCTTTCGCTCAACAGGGCCCGAATGAACTGGAACAGGATCTGCTGCTGACCCTGTGGCAAAAGCCCATCTGATCACTGGTGGGGGCCTTGCAAGGCTCCCGCCCCGTTTTCCCCGACCCATTCTCCCCTCCGTGATCTAGCTCACAACTTGAGCCATCGACCTTGTTGCTCAGAACAGCCTTGATGTCAAAAAAGTCACTAGAAAATAATTCATTGAATTTAATCTCTTTTTATCTTGTCAAAAACCGTCACACCCAGTCTTGATAACGACCTCGTCACCTCAATTAAACAACGATGGATTCAGGCCCAGTCAAGGTTGGGACGCCTACCGTGTGGCTATCGGACTATTTCCGATTTCACAGAACCGACAACAAGTTCGGAAGTGTTTACATCAGAGGAATAACGCATATGAAGAAGTCTGCACTGACTATTGCCATCTCCAGCCTGCTGCTGGCGAGCGGCGCCCATGCTGCTACCGTTTACAACCAGAACGATACCAAGCTGGATATCGGTGGCCGTGCACAAGGTGCTTACTACGGTACTGACGACAACGGTTCCGAAGGTGACCAGAGCTACTTCCGTCTGCACG
Organism: Aeromonas sp. JL9; assembly: GCF_024436075.1. NCBI lineage: Bacteria > Pseudomonadati > Pseudomonadota > Gammaproteobacteria > Aeromonadales > Aeromonadaceae > Aeromonas > Aeromonas sp. JL9. The sequence continues at coordinate 79,990 of NZ_JANFNV010000002.1, forward strand.
TTGCTGGCGAGACCAAGATTGCTCCCGAGATGAAGGCATTCGGCTTTGCCGAGTACAACCTGCCGACTTCCGGTTCTGACAACGACGAGCTGCGTTATGCCTATGCCGGCATCAAGCACGACCGTTTCGGCGCATTCAGCTATGGTCGTCAAGATGGCCTGTTCACCAAGGCCGTCAACAACTATACCGACGTTCTGCCTGAGTGGGGCGGTGACGGCCTGGGCAAAGATACCGAAGTATTCGGCACCGGCCGTACCAACGGTCTGGCCCAGTACATCTACACCTATCAGGGTCTGACTCTGGGTGCCCAGTTCACCGGTAACAACGATCCGCAAAACGCCGGTCGCAGTGCAATCACTGAATCTTTCAACGGCAACACCTACAACGGCGAAAGCTGGAATAGCAAAGGTTCTGCTGAAGGCTTCGCAGTATCTGCCAACTACGATTTCGATATGGGCCTGAGCCTGGGTGCTGCCTATAACCAGGCTGGCAAGACCGACGAGCAAGCTCGCTATGCCGCCTTCGGTGGCGACAAGGATGCCAAGCTGATGGGCTTTGGTGCCAAATATGCAACTGGCGACCTCTACCTGGCTGCAACCTACTCCCACGGTGAAGACCACCTGTTCGTCAACAACGGTTACGCCGAGAAGATGGATGGCTACGAAGCCGTTGCCCAGTACACCATCGGCAAGTTCAAGCCTTCTCTGGCCTACCTGCGCACTGACGTGAAAGACTCCGCTCGCGGTATCGATGATACCTACACCGAGTACGTATCTATCGGTGCCTGGTACAACTTCACCGAGAACTTCAACGCCTATGTTGATTACAAGCTGAACCTGCTGGACTCCGTAGATGGCAAGTCCACCAACTCTCTGGGCAAAAATACCGACGACGTAGTCGCGGTTGCCCTGCAGTACAACTTCTAAGTAATTGGAAGTCAGTTATACCCTGTGATACCAATGTCTACTGTTTGAATTACTTCCGGCCGCTCTGCGGCCGGTTTTTTATTGCGCCTTTTCAGCACCTTGCATATAACTATCGAGCGGATTGATGGCAATATCCGCGTCGTTGACAGGGACTGACAAGGAGATATTCACGGATGAGACAAGCGCGCGGGAACATAGACTGGCAACGCGGATGGCTGCTGTTGCCACTGCTGTTGATATCGCTCATCTGGAGCAGTACGGCAGATGCCAGCTGGGATCAGAGCCTCTATCGTCAACTGGGTCTGGCCGGCAAGCTGGATAAACAGACCTTTCGTCAGGCACTCAACAGTTATCAAACCGTGCGCCACAAACGCAAACCCATTCTCACCATCATCGATTACAGCAAGCCATCCACCCAGCGCAGACTGTTTGTCATCGATATGAAGCGCCACAAGCTGCTCTATCACACCTGGGTCAGCCATGGCCGCAACTCAGGTGAACTGGCCGCAGAGCGCTTTTCCAACCAGCTCAACTCCCGCCAAAGTTCCCTCGGCGTCTATCGCACCGCAGAAACCTATCTGGGCAAGCATGGCTACTCCCTGCGGCTGGACGGGCTCAGCCCCGGCAAGAACAGCAATGCCCGCAAGCGTGCCATCGTGGTACATGGCGCCGCCTATGCCAGCCCGACCCATCTGCGCAAATATGACAAGCTGGGCCGCAGCTGGGGTTGCCCCGCCCTGCCCAAAGAGCAGGCCAGGGCCATCATAGATACCATCAAGGGAGGGAGTGTCATCTACGCTCACGGCTAGCGGGCACAACACCAGAAAACGCAAGGCCAGCAATCGCTGGCCTTGTTTGTTACGCTTTTCACACTAAACGTGGCGCGTTATTGGCGCACCACCAGTACCGGACAGGGTGCATGACGCACCACAGACTCGGCGACACTGCCTACCAGCAGATGGCTGATACCGGAGCGGCCGTGGCTACCCATAACGATCAGCTCAACCTCATCCTCCTTGGCCTGAATGACAATTTCATCGGCGGCGCGGCCAAAGCGAATATCAAAGGTGGCCGGGATCGGCAGGGTGGCAACCAGCTCTTTGAGCTGAGTTCTGGCCTGACGCTCCATCTCGTGAGTGATCTCGATGGCCGTCATATGAAGGATCTTGTAACTGTCAAAACCGTGCAGTTGATCAACCACGTGGATCAGCTTGAGCTGGGCCTGATGGCTCTGTGCCATGAAAACGGCATAGTCGAGTACCGCGCGAGACATTTGGGAAAAATCGACTGGACAGAGCAGAGTCTTGATCGATGGCATAATGCAGTCTCCTCTACTGATTGGGGTGCTATTGAATCTTTACTCGATCATAACGATCCGACCGCAAATAACCCTCGACCCTGTCGCAAAATGGAGATGCGAGATGTTTTCTCCGCCCGCCGCGATCAATGGCATGGTATAAATCAGGTGATAAATGCTCTCCTCACCCCTGCGAGGATATTGCTGACCATGCTGCGCATCGGTCTGACCTGACTATATTCATTCAGCAAAAAAGAAACCCGCCATGGGCGGGTGGAAGGATTGCAACACTAACCAGGAGGAGGTGTTACCAGGTAGACCCCACCTCTTCGGTAATAGTTCAATTTTATTGAAGTTTTTTCGTTTTCTTCGCGGGGTTTCCATCGGGATCTGCGGGGGAGGATGGGTTATCATTCTGCTCCCGTCATCCGGTTGCAGAGGATCTATGCCCGCGTTTTCCTGGTTAGCGCTCTTTTTCGGCGCCTTCTATTTTGTCTACGGCGCTTACTTGCCGTTCTGGTCGCTCTGGCTGGAGGGGGTGGGCGTCAGCGCCGAGATGATTGGTCTCTTGCTGGGGGCTGGGATGGCGATCCGCTTTGCCGGCAACCTGATGGTGATGGGGCAGATCAAGGGGGCGGGCCATCTGTTGCCGGTTACCCGGTTGCTCTCCCTGCTCAGTTTGCTGGCGTTTCTCGGCTTCTATCTCAGTCATAACCTCTGGTGGCTGGTGGGCTTGACCCTGCTGGCGAACTTTATCTATCCGACCCTGATGCCGGTGGGGGAGGCGCTGGCGACCCGCATGGTGGTGCAGGCTCACCTCGACTACGGCAAGGTGCGACTGTGCGGCTCCTTTGCCTTTATCGTTGCCTCTACCCTGGTGGGGGCGCTGGTGGGCAACTTCGGTAGCGACTGGATTTTGCACACCATGGTGGCGGGGCTGGTGCTGATGCTGCTGCTCAGCTGGCTGCCGCTTTATCCGGCGCCACAGGATAGTCAGGGCGAGCGGGCCAAGGCCTCTTTGCTGGCGACTCTGCGCAGCTCTCCGGTGCGCCGTTTCCTGTTGCTGACGGCGTTGCTGCAGGGGAGCCACGCCGCCTATTACGGTTTTAGCGCCATCTACTGGAAGGCGCAAGGGTATAGCGGCACCATCATCGGCTATCTCTGGGCGCTCGGGGTGGTGGCCGAGATCTGCATGTTCGCCGCCGACAAGCGTTTCCTGCAACGCTTTGGCGCCCAGAGTCTCTTTATCGCCGGTGCCATCGGTTGTGTGGTGCGCTGGGTATTGCTGGGGGCCTCGACCGAGTTGTGGGTACTGGTGCTGGGGCAGTTGCTCCACTCGGTCACCTTTGGCATGAGTCATCTCGGGGCTGTGCGTTTCATGACTCGCCAGCTGCCCGCCGAGCAGTTGATCCCGACTCAGGCGCTCTATGCGGCCCTTGGCCTCGGCATGACGGTGGCGGCCCTGATGGCGCTCTGCGGCGTGCTGTTCGAGCCTCTCGGCGGTGGCATCTTCTTCCTGATGGTGCTGGTGGTCTTGCCGGTCTTCTTCCTGCGGCTGCGCCCCTTTGCGCCGTCTGCGCAGGAGAGTGCTCCAGCCTGATATTTGTCTATTTCACCTAACAAAAGGGAGAGCCACGGCTCTCCCTTTTTCGTTGCTGCGGTTTGCGGCGCTACTGCTGCTCGCCAAGATAGTGGCGGCTGAGGTGACGCCAGGTATCCGAGCCGATGGTGCCTGCAATCAGCTCATTAGAAGCGGCATCAAAGCGGCCATCCGGCAGCCAGCCCAGTTGGGGCAGCAGTTGCGCCAGCGTCACGTCATTGTGCTGCAGCTCCCGCTCCAGAGCCTCCCAGAAGGCGCTCCCCTTGACGTAAAAGAGCGGGTAGTAGGAGCGATCGCCCGCCAGCACCTCGCGAGCTGCCCGATAGAGGCCGCTCTCGCTATGGGGCAGCTGTTTGCCTCGCTCGGCCAGCTCGTTGACCGCCGTGACCTGATGCAGCCGAAAGCGGCGCAGCGCCTTGATGGCGAGGTACTCGGCGAGGCTCTCGTTGACCCAGGTGGGTTGCTGCTCGGAGCGGCGAGCGCTGAGGATGTGTACCGCCTCGTGGGCCGAAGTGCGTAGCAAGCGCAAGGGGGCCTGTGGCGTCGGTTTGCCATTCATGGTGGGGTAGTTGGCGACAAACACCTGATCTCCGGCGGCGCCGCCGAGGGAGCGGGTCGCCACATCCCGCCCCAGCCACACCAGTTGCCACGGGTGAGTGGGTGGAGCCACATCGAGCTGGAAGGCCAGATAGTCGATGATCTCATTCAGTTGCTGCTGCAAGGCCGGCAGATCGAGCTGGTTAGCGGTCTCGTCATGGCTCAGCACCAGCCGCGGCTCCGGCTTGGTGACGGGCACAGTTTGCAGACCAAACGGCAGGATCAGCGGCGGCTGGTTGACATCTGGCAGCGATTGGCAACTACCATCCCGTAGACAGACCTCCCCTCGGCGGCTCCCAAGCTGGCGCACCAGATTGCCCCATTCGGTCAATAGCCACTGGTTGGGGGCAAACAACAGCGACTGTTGGGCCGAGGCATCAGCACCCACAGTCGGAGCCGTTGTGAGCGTGATCTGCCAGCCGATCTCTTTGCAAGAGAAGGGCTGGTTGAGGGCAACCGGCTGGTTGTCTGCAAGGCAGACCAGCGCAGGTGAAACCGGCGCGGTACTGCCAGGCAACTGGCGGGCGGGGAGCAGGGTAAAGGGTGGCTCGCCCTGCATGGTGAGGCGCACTTGCAGCACATTGGCGCTGGCGCCCTGCTCGATAAGGTAGCGGGGGCCGCTCGCGTCATCGGCGGCGCAGGCCCACAGTGGCAGCAGCCACAGGGCAAACAGGGTGATATGACGACTCATAAGGGGGTTAGCGCTCCTGCTCGTAGCCCAGCAGATCGCCGGGCTGACATTTAAGTTCACGGCAGATGGCCTCCAGGGTGGAGAAGCGCACCGCCTTGGCGTGGCCATTCTTGAGGATCGAGAGGTTGGCCTCGGTGATGTTGATGCGCTGGGCCAGCTCGCGGGCGGTCATCTTGCGCTCGGCCAGCAGGGCATCGAGCCGGATGATGATAGGCATAGGATCCTCACACTGTCAGTTGCTGTTCGTCGGCCAGCAGTTTGGCCTCGCGCATGACCAGTGCCAGCGCCAGTACGATCAGTCCCGCCAGCAGTAGCCGGAAATCTGATGAGCTGATGGAGACGGAGCCATGTATCTCGGGTCCGCTCATGGTGAGGACGGTATCGAGCAAGGGGGTCTGGATCAACTCGACGAGGAAGGAGACGCAGAGCAGCACTCCGATCTGCCGGTAGCGGCGGATCTGCTCGAAGGTGAAGAGCAGGCCGTGGCGGTAGCCGCGAAACAGTTGGCGCAGTTGCCACAGCATCAGCATAAAGACCAGATCCGGCAGCAACTGCACCAGGGTGCCGAGCAGCCGGTTGGCGGTGCGCAGCGGATAGTCGGCCATGGTCAGGGGGGGCTCTGGGAAGAGGTCGAGGGACGGCGTTTCACCATTGGCCAGCGGTACGCCGTTGAGAATGTGCGAGCCGCTGCTGTGGATGATCTGGTTGAGCTCCTCTTGCAGCAGGTCATTGCCGCCAAACAGGTGGGACCAGGTCTCCATCAGGGTAATGGTGGGGGTGGCGAGCAGGGTAAACAGCAGCAGCCACTCGATTAGAACGCTCAGGCGTTCGAGTTTGGTCGTTCTCATCATGAACCTCATGGTGGGTGCCATCCCGCTGGCGAAATGGCGTGAAGTTTATTGTTTATCAATATGCAGATGGGCGAATGTTTATCGTTTTACGATATTCAGTCAAGGCAAAACTTATTGAAAAACGATAATTTCAATCTGCCCGAAGGGGATGACTTTTGGCTGCTGCCTCTCTAGACTGGCGAGGTTGTATACAAAAACTCAACATGGACAAGGAGTTATCGATGCACCAGGGATGGCTGCTGATCGGATTGTCGCTCACCTATCTGGGGCTGCTGTTTCTGATCGCCTTCGTGGCAGACAAGCACAAACGGCACCGTCTCAAGGGGCAACCGCTGCTCTACAGCCTGTCGCTGGCGGTCTACTGCACCTCCTGGACCTTCTTCGGCACCGTGGGGCAGGCGAGTGAATCACCCTGGTCGCCGGTGCCCATCTATCTCGGCCCCATGCTGGTCTTTCTGTTTGGCTGGCGGCTGCTGGCCCGCCTTATTCTGGTGGCCAAGCGCGAGCACATCACCTCCATCGCCGACTTTATCGCCGCCCGTTACGGCAAATCCCAGCGGCTTGCCATGGTGATCGCCCTCATCGCCATCATGGGGATCCTCCCCTATCTGGTATTGCAACTCAAAGCCATCGTCACCGGGCTGGATCTGCTGATGGTCAACAGCGGCGGCATCAGCCCGACCAGCAATACCAGCGAGTTGGCGCTCGGGGTCACTCTGCTGCTGGCGCTGTTCAGCATTCTGTTCGGCACCCGCCATCTCGATGCCACCGAGCACCACAGGGGGATGGTGGTGGCCATCGCCTTCGAGTCGGTGGTCAAATTGCTGGCCTTTATCGCAGTGGGGGGCTTTGCCCTCTGGCTGATCCTGAGCAAACCGGGCGAGGCTCACGAACAGGTGACCCGCGACTTCTTTGCGCAGGTGGTGGCGGTGAGCCCCGGCAACCTGCTGGAGCTTGCCATCTACACGGTGCTGGCGATGTGCGCTGTTATCTGCCTGCCGCGCCAGTTTCATGTGACTGTGGTGGAGAACAATCAGGGGCAGGACCTGCACTGGGCGCGCTGGATCTTCCCGCTCTACCTGTTCGTGATGGGGCTCTTCATCTGGCCGCTGGCGCTGGCGGGCAAGCAGTGGGTGGGGGCCGACATGGCCTCCGACACCTATGTGATCAGCCTGCCGATGGCCCTCGGTTTCGATGGCATGGCGATGCTGGCGTTCCTCGGCGGTACCTCGGCGGCCACCGGCATGGTGATCGTCTGCACCATCGCACTGGCGATCATGGTGAGCAACGATCTGGTGCTGCCGGTGCTGCTGCGCCGCTTCTGGCGGCAGGGGCGCGACGAGCGGCTGGTGCGGCTGCTGTTGCAGGTGCGCCGTGGCGCCATCCTGCTGATCTTGCTGGCGGCCTGGGGGCTCTACCTCTGGCTCGGCGATCTCACCAGCTTGTCGCGCATCGGCTATCTCTCCTTTGGCGCGGTGGCCCAGTTTGCGCCAGCCCTGCTGCTCGGCCTCTACTGGCGTCACGGCAATCGCAAGGGGGTCTATCTTGGGTTGAGCCTCGGGGTGAGCCTCTGGTTCGTCACCCTGCTGGTGGAGAGCGGGCTGTTGGCCGGTTCACCGCTGGCCGAGCTGCTGGCGCCGCCGGACTGGCCTGCGTTTCGCGAGCTGAGTCTCGGGGCCTGGTGCATCTTCCTGAGCCTGCTCTTCAACCTGCTCGGCTATGTGGCCGGTTCCCTGCTGTCGCGCCCTGCGGTGAGCGAGCGGCTGCAGGCGGCCAACTTTGTCGGCAAGCCGAGCCGCGATACCGCCGCCCTCTATCAGGCGCGGGTCTCGGTCAAGGAGCTGGAGATGCTGGCGGCCCGCTTTGTCGGTTCAAGCCGGGTCAAACGCGCCTTTGGTCGTTTCGCCGGTGAGCGGGGCGGCACCCTGGCGCCCCAGATGCAGGCTTCGGCCGAGCTGATTGCCCACACCGAGCGGCTGCTGGCGGGGGTATTTGGCACCTCCTCGGCGCGGTTGGTGCTTGCCTCTGCCCTGCAGGGGCGCAATATGCAGCTCGAGGAGATCGCCACCATCGTCGATGAGGCCTCCGACGTGTTTCGCTTCAACCGCGGCCTGCTGCAGGGGGCGATCGAGCATATCGGGCAGGGGATATCGGTGGTGGATCGGGAGCTCAAGCTGGTGGCGTGGAACCGGCGTTACATCGAGCTGTTCCACTATCCGCCCGGGCTTATCCAGGCGGGGCGCCCCATCGAGGAGATCATCCGCTACAACGCACTGCAGGGGCTGTGCGGCCCCGGCGATATCGAGGAGCATGTGGCACGCCGGGTCGCGTTTATGAAACGGGGCAGTGCCCATATCTCGGCGCGGGAGCGCCCCGATGGTCGGGTGATCGAGATGCAGGGCAATCCCATGCCGGCAGGCGGTTTCGTCATGACCTTTACCGACATCACCCCGTTTCGTGATGCCGAACGGGTGCTGCGCGAAGCCAACGAGCATCTGGAGGCGCGGGTCGCCGAGCGTACCCGCGAGCTCTCCGAACTCAACCGCCAGCTGCTGCTGGTCAACCAGCAGGTGGAGCGGGCCAATCAATCCAAGAGCCGTTTTCTGGCGGCGGTCAGCCACGATCTGACCCAACCCCTTAATGCCGCCAAGCTGTTTACCTCCTCCCTGCTGGAGATGTTGCCCGATGCTGGCGAGCAGGCCCGCATCGCCCGCCATATCGATGATGCGCTGGGGGCGACCGAGGATCTCATCACCGATCTGCTCGATATCTCGCGGCTCGAAGCGGGCAAGTTCAAGGCCAAGAAGCTCGACTTCGCCCTGCGCGATCTGCTCGACAACCTCAAGGCGGAGTTTGGCGTGCTGGCCCAGGCGGGGGGGATCCACTTCTCGGTGGTGGAGAGCAAGCACGCGGTGCACAGCGATGTGCGGCTGCTGCGCCGGGTGCTGCAGAACTTCCTGACCAATGCGTTTCGCTACAACCCGGGCGGCAGGGTGCTGCTTGGTTGCCGCCGGATGGGGGAGAAGATCCGCATCGAGGTGTGGGATAACGGCCCCGGCATCCCGCAAGACAAGCAGGAGGCGATCTTCGACGAGTTCTCCCGCCTCGATCACTCCCGCACCGCCAAGGAGCAGGGGCTGGGTCTGGGGCTCGCCATCGCCCGCGGCATCTCGCTGGTGCTCGGTCATCAGCTCACATTGCAGAGCTGGCCGGGCAAGGGGTCGGTCTTTGCGGTGACCCTCAATCTGGCGACCCGGCCGGTCACTGCCCATCAGCTGGCAGCGCCGGTGGCGCGTGACAGCCAGCTGGAAGGTGTAGCTGTGCTCTGTATCGACAACGAGCGGGACATTCTGACCGCCATGAGCACCCTGCTCGGCCGTTGGGGCTGCGAGGTGCGCTGCGCCGTCGATCTGGCCGAAGCCGAGGCGCTGGTGGCGGAGGGGTTTGTGCCGAGACTGGTGCTCTCGGACTATCACCTCGACGATGGCAAGACCGGGTTGGAGGCGCTCGCTGCCCTGCAACGGGTGTGTGGCGACGAACTGGGAGGCATCATCATCAGTGCCGATCGCAAGAGCGAGTTGCAGGCGCAGATCCGCGAGCGGGGGTATGGCTACATCAGCAAACCGGTCAAACCGCTCAAACTGCGGGCCCTGATGAACAGTCTGCTGCTGCGCTAGCCACAGCCGGGGCGGCTAGCCGTGAACCGGCTCACAAAACCGTGCAATGATCCCGTGGACCCTGGTCATGGATAAATGCCGAAAATAGAGATTTATTGGCGAAGATCTCTTCATCTTCCTGCGCAATCGCCGCCAGTTATAGTATTGGCTTGCCACTGTCGGTGAACGCAGACAGTGGTAGACCGGATTGGCTCACTCTATAGTCGGGATGCGATTTTTTGCATCGCAAATGAAGTAACCGAAGGGCAAACCGATCGCGAGATCGGGACGCAAAGCTTCCGGTCCAGGGATGAGCCGTACATGAGATAGCGGGGCCACCACAGGTTGTTGTGCACCTTTGCCAAGAGGCCGCACTGCCGTCTGCGTTACCTGTCAGGGCGTAGCCCTTTTCGTTGCCAACATAACGAAATAGGGAAATATAAAAATGCTGAGTCCAAAGCCTACCATGCTGGCCCTCGCGGTCGGTCTGTGCTGCGCCTCGTCCGCTTATGCTGCGGCGCCCGGCAAGCCGACCATCGGATGGGGCCCCACCAAGTTTTCCATCGTTGAAGTCGATCAGGCGGCTACTGCCTACAACAATCTGGTCAAGGTAAAGGATGCCGCCGATGTGGAGGTGAACTGGAACCTCTGGAGCGGCGATCTGGGCCAGAGTGCCAAGGTGCTGCTCAATGGTCAGGAGGTGTGGTCCGGCCCCTCGGCCGCGGCGGGCAGCGCCAAATTCAAGGTGAAGAAAGGGGGGCGCTACCAGATGCAGGTGGCGCTGTGCAACGCCGATGGCTGTACCCTCTCCGATGCCAAGGAGATCGTGGTCGCCGATACCGACGGCAGCCATCTGGCGCCACTCAAGGCGCCGCTGCAGGAGAACAACAAGCCCTACGCCAACAAGTCCGGCAAGGTGGTGGGGACTTACTATGTGGAGTGGGGGGTCTATGGCCGCAAGTTTACGGTGGACAAGATCCCTGCCCAGAACCTGACCCATATCCTCTATGGTTTCACCCCCATCTGCGGCGGGGATGGCCTCAACGACAGCCTCAAGGAGATCGAAGGGAGCTTCCAGGCGCTGCAACGGGCGTGTGCCGGCCGGGCCGACTTCAAGGTGGCGATGCACGATCCCTGGGCCGCCATCCAGATGCCGCAAGGCAACCTCACTGCCCATGACGAGCCCTACAAGGGCAACTTCGGCGCCCTGATGGCGCTCAAGCAGGCCTATCCGAACCTCAAGATCCTCCCCTCGGTCGGCGGTTGGACCCTCTCCGACCCCTTCTATTTCCTCGGTGACAAAACCAAGCGCGATGTGTTTGTCAGCTCGGTGAAAGAGTTCCTGCAGACCTGGAAGTTCTTCGACGGTGTGGATATCGACTGGGAGTACCCGGGCGGACAGGGCGCCAACCCGAAACTGGGCAGCCCGAGTGATGGTGCCACCTATGTGGCCCTGATGAAGGAGCTGCGTGCCATGCTCGACGAGCTGGAGGCCGAGACCGGTCGCCAGTATGAGCTCACCTCGGCCATTGGTGCGGGGGGTGACAAGATCCAGGATGTGGACTACAAGGCGGCCCAGTCCTACATGGACCACATCTTCATGATGACCTACGACTACAACGGTGCCTGGAGCAACACCGAGCTGGGCCACCAGACCAACCTCTATGCGGCGAGTTGGGACCCCGCTACCAAGTACACCACCGACAAGGCGGTCAATCAGCTGCTGGCGCAGGGGGTTGAACCGGGCAAGCTGGTGGTTGGTGCCGCCATGTATGGCCGTGGCTGGACCGGGGTGAGCGGTTATCAGGGCAACAACCCCTTCACCGGCAAGGCGACCGGCAAGGTGAAAGGCACCTGGGAGGACGGGGTGGTGGATTATCGCGACATCGTCAACAACCGGATGGGGGCGGGCTGGGAGAAGGGCTATGACGAAGTGGCCGAGGCGCCCTATCTGTTCAAGGCGGCGACTGGCGACCTCATCACCTATGACAACGATCGCTCGGTCAAGGCCAAGGGGCAGTATGTGCTGGCCAACAAGCTCGGTGGCCTCTTCTCCTGGGAGATCGACGCCGACAACGGCGACATCCTCAACGCCATGCACGAGGGGCTGGGCCACGGCGAGGGGACGACTCCACCAGCCAACAAGCCGCCGCTGGCCAACGCGGGCAGTGACCTCAAGGTGACCGGTCCGACTGAGGTGACGCTGGATGGGTCGGCCTCCCACGATCCGGAAAACAGCGCGCTCAGCTACAGCTGGAAGCAGATCTCCGGCCCGCAGGTTGGCTTGCTTGATGCCACTCAGGCCAAGGCCCGTGTTGTACTCGATGCGGTGGCTGCCGACATCAATCTGGTGTTCGAGCTGACAGTGACCGATGACCAGCAGTTGAGTGCCAAGGATCAGGTGGTGGTGACCAACAAGGCGCCGCAGGCCAATCTGGCGCCGGTGGTGAGTCTACCTGCCACGGCCTCTGTGGAGGCGGGCAAGCAGGTGACCATCAAGGCGACAGCCTCCGATCCGAACGGTGATCCGTTGACTTATCAGTGGAGTGTGCCGGCAGGCATCACCGCAACGGGTCAGAACAGCGCCACTCTGGTGGTCACCGGCCCGAGCGTAACCAGCGACACCGGCTATGACCTGAGCGTCACCGTCTCTGACGGCGGGCTGGATGCCAGTGCGGCAACCCGTCTGACGGTCAAACCGGCCAGCAGCGGCGGTGGTTGCACGGCGACCGATCCGGATGCGGCCAACTGGCCAGTCTGGAAACCGGCCAGCACCTATAACAGCGGCGACAAGGTGAGCCATAACCAGCTGGTGTGGCAGGCCAAGTACTGGACCCAGGGCAACGAGCCTAGCCGCACCGCGGATCAGTGGCTGCTGGTGAGCAAGGTGCAACTGGGTTGGAATGCCAATGTGGCCTACAACGGTGGCGAGCTCACCACCCATAACGGCCGTCAGTGGAAGGCGCAGTACTGGACCAAGGGCAATGAGCCCGGCAAACACGACGTCTGGCAGGATGTGGGGGCCGCCAGCTGTAAATAAGCATTGAATGGTGGCGGGGCATGCCAGTCATGCCCCGTTTTTTCTCCCCGCTTCGCCAAATCTTGGCGGGCCTGCCAACCGGTTTCCCCCAGCTTCTCTTTTGTGCTTGCAAAGCAGCCCTTCCGAACTAGTGATTAATGCTCTCCCCGCTTGCTGGCATCTGTGCTGCACGCTGCCCTTTGCCAGCCATTGAGGCTGTTGATAAGCCAGATCATCCCGGCCAGTGGCAAGGCATAAATCGTCAAACGAACAAATTTGTCGTATCTGGATAACCGGGTGCGTGAGGGCAATTCGCTGGGCATGAAGACACCTGCTGGCCATGCAAAGCGGCGATTATAAATTCATTAGTTGCGATACAGATGGGTCTTTTGTCGCATATTGTTCTTACTCATTGACTTTTCTCAATTTGGTGTGATGCAGATCAAAAAAATGATGTGAGGTATCTGGTTGGAGGTGATGAGATTATGTCTGCATATCCGGCTGTTTTTTAAACATTAATTTCTTGAAAGTGGGTAATTGTCGGGGTTGGAAACTGGTGGGCTGGCAATGGTCCGATTTGCTTACTTATCAGAATTTCCCTACAGTCAATCGGCGATTATTTTGCGATTATTTATCGCCAGAAATAACGTTGTGACAAGGGCAAACCGATTGAAAAGTCGGGACGCAAAGCTTCCGGTCTAAGGGTCAAGACGACCTAGGATAGCGGGGCCACCACAGTAGTATGCAGGCTGCCTTTGCCAAGGGGTGGTCGTTTTTGTGTCACCTGTCGTGTTGCGTTGCCCTTTCGTTTTTCCCATAACGAAACGAAAAGGAAAGCAATATGCTAAGTCCAAAACCCGCACTGCTGGCCATGATGGTCGGTACCCTGCTCGCCTCCTCCGCCGCTTATGCGGCGGCTCCCGGCAAACCCGCCATCGGTTGGGGCCCCACCAAGTTTGCCATCGTCGAAATCAACCAGTCCGCGACCGCTTATAACGAGTTGGTCAAGGTGAAGGATGGCGCCGATGTGGCCGTCACCTGGAATATCTGGAACGGCGATATCGGCCAGAGTGCCAAGGTGCTGCTGGATGGCAAGGAGGTGTGGTCCGGTCCCTCTTCCGCCGCGGGTACCGCCACCTTCAAGGTGCACAAGGGGGGCCGCTATCAGATGCAGGTCGCGCTGTGCAACGGCGATGGCTGTACCCTGTCTGATGCCAAGGAGATCGTGGTCGCCGATACCGATGGCAGCCACCTTGCGCCGCTCAAGCCTGCCCTGCAGGAGAATAACAAACCCTATGTCAACAAGTCCGGCAAGGTGGTCGGCACCTACTATGTGGAGTGGGGGGTCTATGATCGCAACTTCACCGTGGACAAGCTGCCGGCCCAGAACCTGACCCATATCCTCTATGGCTTCACCCCGATCTGTGGCGGTGATGGCCTCAACGACAGCCTCAAAGAGATTGCCGGCAGCTTCCAGGCGCTGCAACGTGCCTGTGCCGGGCGCAAGGATTTCCAGGTCGCCATTCACGATCCCTGGGCCGCGCTGCAAAAAGGGCAGGGGTCACTGGTTGCCTGGGATGAGCCCTACAAGGGCAACTTCGGCAATCTGATGGCTCTCAAGCAGGCTTATCCGGACCTGAAGATCCTCCCCTCCATCGGTGGCTGGACCCTCTCCGACCCCTTCTTCTTCATGCATGACAAGGCCAAGCGTGACGTGTTCGTCGCCTCGGTCAAAGAGTTCCTGCAGACCTGGAAGTTCTTCGACGGTGTCGACATCGACTATGAGTTCCCGGGCGGCGACGGTGCCAACCCCAATCTGGGGGACAAGACCAAAGATGGGGAAACCTATGTGCTGATCATGAAGGATCTGCGCGCCATGCTTGACGAGCTGGAGGCCGAGACCGGTCGCACCTATCAGCTCACCTCCGCCATCGGGGCCGGTTACGACAAGATTGAGGATGTGGATTACAAGGCTGCCCAGCAGTACATGGACCACCTCTTCGTGATGAGCTACGACTACAACGGTGCCTGGAGCAATACCTCCCTGGGTCATCAGGCCAACCTCTATCAGGCCACCAACGGCTCGGCCAACAAGCGCTACAACACTGATGCAGCGGTACAGCAACTGCTGGCGCAAGGGGTCGACTCGGAAAAGCTGGTGATCGGTGCCGCCGCCTACGGTCGCGGCTGGAAAGGGGTGAGCGGATATCAGGGCAACGATCCCTTCACCGGCACCGGCACCGCCACCGGCAAGATCAAGGGCACCTGGGAAGATGGCGTGCTGGATTATCGCCACATCGTCAACAGCCATATGGGCGCAGGCTGGGAGTACAACTACGACGAGACTGCCGAAGCGGCCACCCTGTTCAAGCCCTCCACCGGCGAGCTGATCACCTATGACGACGAGCGCTCGGTCAAGGCGAAAGGCCAATACGTGCTGGCCAACAAGCTGGGCGGGCTCTTCTCCTGGGAGATCGATGCCGACAACGGTGACATCCTCAACGCCATGCATGAAGGTCTCGGCCACGGCGAAGGGGTCACTCCGCCAGCCAACAAGCCGCCGGTCGCCAACGCGGGCAGCGATGTGGCGGTGACCGGCCCGGCTACCCTGACGCTGGATGGCTCAGCCTCCCACGATCCGGAAAAAGGCTCTCTGACCTACAGCTGGAAGCAGGTTTCCGGTCCGCAAGCCGTGCTGGGTGATACCACGCAGGCCAAGGTGCGGGTCGATGTGAATGCCGTGAGCGCAGATACCGCGCTGGTGTTCGAGCTGACGGTGACCGATGACCATCAACTGACCGCCAGGGATCAGGTGGTGGTGACCAACAAGGCGCCGCAGCCCAACCAGCCTCCGGTGGTCACTCTGCCCGCCAGCGTCAAGGTGGAAGAGGGCAAGCAGGTGAGCATCACTGCCAAGGCATCCGACCCCAACGACGACGAACTGATCTATCAATGGCAAGTGCCTGCCGGTATCACGGCGACCGGCCAGAACAGCGCCACCCTGGTGGTCACCGGCCCGGCGGTCGATGTCGAAACCGGTTATGACCTCTCTGTGACCGTCTCCGATGGCGCACTCGACGCCAACGTGGCCACTCGTCTCACCGTCACGCCAATCAACGAAGGCGGTGAGGGTGGCTCCTGCAACACCACAGATCCGGAAGCGGCCAACGTCCCCGCATGGCAGGCCAGCAAGGTCTATAACGGCGGTGACAAGGTGAGCCATAACCAGCTGGTATGGCGTGCCAAGTACTGGACTCAGGGTAATGAGCCGAGCCGCGCCGCCGATCAGTGGGCGCTGGTGAGTCAGGTTGAGCTGGGTTGGAACGCTGCCGTTGCCTACAACGGCGGGGATCTCACCAACCACAACGGCCGTCAGTGGAAGGCCAAGTGGTGGACTCAAGGCAATGAGCCGGGCAAGCACGATGTCTGGCTGGATATCGGGGCAGCAAGCTGTAACTGAGGCCTCCTCACCGATGACGGGGCATGGCGACATGCCCCTCATTCCCGGTAGCAATATGAACGAGAACCCGACAATGACCACAAATGTGACCCGAATCGCTGCCCTCATCATGGCAACCCTGGCGGCTGGCCCCTTGTCTGCCACCACCTCGCCCCTGATATTCAATGAGACGACACCGCAAAGCGATCTGACCGGCAGCCTGGCTGCCAGCGTGCAGTTTGCCCAGAGCCAGATCCTGCCGTCTCATCCCAAGGAGGGGGATCGCCAACCCATCCTGACCAGCCTGCGCAAGAGCCTGCTGCTGGTGAAACCGCTCCAGGCCGACGGGGTGACCCCGATGACGGTGGAGGCCCGTGACGGCAGTGGCACGCTGCTTGGCGCCCTGACCTTGTCACCGCCATCGGCGCTGCCCGAGACTGTCTACCACCTCGCGGGGGTTCCCGAAGGGGGAGTGAGCTTCATCCCGGAGAGCGGCACCACTGCCGTCATCAGCAGCAGTGCTGATTTGGCCAAACTGAACGACAAGAGCGGCGCCTTCCTCAAGGAACGGCTGACTGGTCGTGCGCTGGTGGAGATCCAGACCGCCGACGGCCGCTGGGTTCGGGATATTTACCTGCCCGTGAGCCCGGAGCTGGAGGGCAAGATGGTGCGGATCCGCTCCAGCGCCGGTTATAACTCGACGGCCTTCTATGGCGAGCGACAGGTGACCGTCTCCCGTGGCCAGACCCTGCAGTTCAAGTTTGCCAATGGGCAGTGGTTCCGTGAGGGGGAGCTGGAGAACAACCGCATCACCTATGCTGCGGATACCTGGAGCGGCGAGCTGCCTGCCGAGTGGATCCAGCCCGGACTGAACCTCTCCGTTCGTCAGGGCAATCTCAGTGGTGAACTGCGTGACATCAAGGTCGGCGCCCCCGGCGAGCTGCTGCTGCACACCATCGACATTGGCATGCTCACCACACCACGGGATCGCTTTGCCTTTGCCAATGACAAGGAGGCACATCGCGAATACTTCCAGACCATTCCGGCCAGCCGGATGATTGTCAGTCAGTATGCACCGCTCTCCCTGCCTGAGGTGATGCTGCCCAACGGTACATTGCTGACCGACTTTGACCCGAGCGAAGGGGGCTGGCATGGCGGCACCATGCGTCAGCGCATCGGCAAGGAGCTTATCTCCCACGGCATCGACAATGCCAACTACGGCATCAACAGCAGCGCCGGTGAAGGGGAGGGGAGCCATCCCTTTGTGGTGGCCCAGCTGACGGCGCACAACAGTCGCGGCAAGTATGCCAATGGGGTTCAGGTGCACGGTGGTTCCGGTGGCGGTGGCATCGTCACGCTGGATGATTCGCTGGGCAACGAGTTCAGCCACGAGGTGGGCCACAACTTCGGCCTTGGCCACTATGTGGATGGTTTCCGCGGCTCGGTTCATCGCAGTGCCGATCAACTCAACTCCAGCTGGGGCTGGGACAGTGACAAACACCGTTTCATCCCCAACTTCTCGCCGACCCGCACCAATGAGGAGGCCTGTCTGGATGGCCAGTGCCAGCCACCGTTCGATGGCCGCAAGTTTGGCCACGATGCGATGGCGGGCGGCCGCCCTCTCTCCGGCGCCAACCGTTTCACCCTCTATACCCCCAATTCGGCCGCCATCATCCAGCGCTTCCTCGAGAGCAAGGCAGTGTTCGATGCCAACTCGGCCACCGGCTTTAGCAAGTGGAACAGTGCGACGGCCAGGATGGAGCCCTATCAGCACACAATCGAGGGGATCGAGAAGGTCGATGCCCCCATGGATGCCCTGAGCGAGGCCGGGCTGAGTGCCCTGCTGGCGGATTACGGCTTGGTCAGGGTCGCCATGTGGGATGGTCGCTGGACCCGTGATATCCGGGTGCCGGTTGCCTCTGCGGACAACCGGGGGCGCAGTCTGACCATCGATCACGGGGCCGGTTACAACAGTCGCCTTTTTATCAACGGCAAGGAAATTGTGGTGAACCGGGGCTTCAAGAAGAGCTTCACCTCGGATGGCCTGAGCTGGGTGCAGGTCTCCCCCATCGATACCAAGGTTGCGCGCAAGCCCGAGCAGTTCGGCGTGCCGGTGACCACCCTGGTGGGCTATTACGATCCGCAAGGAGCTCTGCGCAGCTACATCTATCCGGCTCTGCACGGCGCCTACGGCTTCACCTATCCGGATGACAGCAACACCCTGTCCGGCAATGACTGCCAGTTGCAGGTGGAGACCCGCGATGGTCTACAGCGCTTCAGGCTGGCCAATCACAGAGCGGCCAGCAGCGTCATGAACAAGTTCCACATCAACCTGCCCACCGCCAGCGAGCCCGGCCGCGCCACCATCCAGTGCCGTGGCCAGACACTGGTACAGCAGAGCTTGCTGCCACCGCAGCAGGCGCTCTCCTTTACCGTCAACGGGCGGCCGCTGGAGCAGGGCGTGGTTGAGAACCAGCCTCCGGTGGTGACCGTACCGGCGCAGCTTGGCGGCATCGGCGGTGAGTGGCTGACCATCACTGCCGAGGCGAGGGATCCCGAGGGGGATGCGCTCAGCTACCGCTGGCACTTCCCTACGGGCTGGCAGGTTGTATAGAACCTAGAGAATTGATCATTGCAAGGATCCACCATAGACCCCGGGAATAAGTTGAATTCCTGCGGCATAAGTGGGATCTGGACTGCGCGGACATGGTGGGATAAGGTGGGATTAAGTTAACAGGAGGCCACCATGATAAAACCGCGCAACTTTGCACAGCAGCTATCGCCTGAGATGCTGAAAGCGTTCGATGATGAAGTCAGGCGCCACGGATACGGCCAGAGCCAATATCTTGCAGACTGGTTGATGGAAAGAGGCGTTAAAACCTCTAAATCAGCGGTGTGCCGCTATGAGGTGGCGCTAAGGGAGCAGGATGGAATCAACGCGCAGGGCGGCTCTGTGAAGGCCATTGTGGCCACTCAGGGCGGCGCCATGGATACGCTACCAGGATTGTATCGAAGGCTGGGAGAGCTGGAGTTTGAACGGGCTGAGATACTCGGGATGATACGGGATAAGCTGGCAGAAGAGTTTGAAGCAGGGGCGCAATAAGCGCCCCGTTTCTTTTGCGTTATCTCCAACAGGTCAGTTTTGATCACTGATCTGAAAATCGGCCAAAAAATCCGAGTGAATTGATCACTGGTGATTTTGAAAAGCGGCCTTTAAACAGGCTTTAAACACTGTTTCTTCCCAAACCAGGGTTGAAGTCCCAGCCAGGCTCGATGCCATCATCAGATGAAGGTGTCTTGACACTTCCTGATGCCAGCAACTTTTGATACTCATACTTTGAAATCTGCCGAACACCACACTTGCATCCATTGCTATTGGGAGGAAAGTGCGTTTTCCACCATGGGTCATCAACCGGTAGCACCACTCCTTTCCACTGAGGATGGCAAGGTACAATGTTTGGGCCAAGGGTATACATCAGGTATGGCATAGCTCGCTTAGTACGTTGAATTCTTTGCCATTGTTGTGCTGCTCTCTCTATTTTCTTCTCCATATCACTCTCCTACATCGTGGGCGATGTGAACAACCTGACCGATTACCTGGAAGGTGTGCTGCTCATCCTTCGGCACCTCGATCGGCTGGTAGTGCTTGTTGTCGCTAAGCAGCAGCCAGGCGCTCGGCAGCACCTGCAGGCGCTTGACCCATAGCTGGTCATCGTTGCGCACCACGTAGATATGGCCATCGACCGGCCGCGTTCGGCCAAGATGCACCACCAGGGTGTCGTTGTTGCTGATGGTGGGCTCCATGCTGTCGCCTTTGCTCCAGACGATCGCCAGCTCTTTCTCGTCAAACCCGCGCCATCTCAGCCACTTACGCCTGAATGCAAGATGCCTGCACGGCTCCAGCTCGCCCTGCGTAAGGCTGCCGTGGCCTGCCGATACCTGCACTCTGTATCCCGGGATCAGCGCGAACTCATCCAGAAACGCAGAATAAACCGTTGCATTCTCATTGACGCCAGTCAGCGTGATCTTGGGTTGCTCATAGGGTGTGCTGGAAGGGGCTTGATGCTCAACATGAACCCCATCTGGGAAAAGGCCTCTTTTTTCAAGCTCGTCTAAAACGTACTGAGGAAGGATCGATGCGTGATATTCGAATGCTTTGGTACCTGACCGCTTACGTTTAACTCCATCCTTCCCAGCGCTTAGCCGCTCCAGCTCGTCCCTTGCTCTTCTGTCCGTTGTGGGCATTCCTTCAATACCAGCAACTTCGGACGCAATGACCCATGGCGTCCGTTTGTCACCATGAGATTCGGACGCTCCGTCCGTTTCGTTATTTTCAGCGTCCGATTTATCTAAGCTATTGTTTTTCATCCTATTAACCTGTTTTTGTTATGTCGTCTTCAAATCACGAAACGGACGATACGAAAATAAATTCGTCCGTTTGTATTGCCTTTCCGTCCGATTCGTCTCTATACTCTCGTTAACTTAGTCAGTTAACCAAGTCGAGTTACTAAGATGAGTAATTACAGAGTGTCGCAGAAACGGACGGAAAATGGGAGTGACTGGCATCGCGCAGATGTTGTTGCCGCCTTGAAAAAGGTTGGGATGTCAGTTTCTCAGTTGTCACGCGATGCAGGGCTTTCCGCTTCTACATTGCAAAACACCTTTCGGGCTCCTTGGCCTAAAGGAGAGCGCATCATTGCTGATGCACTCGGACTTTCCCCAGAAGATATCTGGCCTAGCCGGTATCAACCCCTTTTGAAGAAAGCAAGCTGAGGGGGCTGGTATGGAATGGTTCACCGCAAATGAGGTCGCTGGTGTAGCAGGAATGCCAACATCAGAAAGACGTTCCAGGGATCAGCTTAATCGTCTGGCCGATGGCAACCCTGACAAATCCCGCCAACGCGAAGGCAGCAAGGCGACTGAATACCACATCAGCATATTGCCCCCCACCGTCCAAGCCGCCCTGCTGCGCAAGTCCGGCAAGGTCAAGGTCGGCAGCATGACGCTGGATCTTCCCAAGCCAAAGGCCCCGCGCTACTGCAAAGAGCAGCTGTGGGCCAACTGGAGCAAGGCCAACGACAAGGCGCACGACAAAGCCAAGGAGCGGGTCAAGGCCGTGCAGGCTGTGCATGCGCTGGTTGCCAGTGGCAGCACCCTGATGCAGGCCTACGAACATATCTCTGCCGAGTTTGATATCGCCCTGCCGACCCTGCGCCGCTACTGCGCCGCCGTGAAAGGCTTTGACGATAGCGACTGGCTGGCGGTGCTGGTGCCAAAACAGCAACAGGCCGCGCTCGAAAACCGCGCTGGCAAGCTGGCCAAGGTGAGCGAGCAGGCGTGGGAATTCTTCAAGACGGATTACCTGCGCAAAGGCAAGCCAAACGCTGCCAGCTGCTACGAGTTTCTGAAAACAGCCGCCAAGGAACATGGCTGGGTTATTCCAAGCCTTAACAGCCTGATGCGTCGCATGGATCTGGAAGTGCCGAAGGCCCAGCAGGTGATGTTGCGCGAAGGCGAGCACGCGCTGATGCAGCTCTACCCGCCGCAAGAGCGTTCTATCGAAGGCCTTGAAGCGATGGAGTGGATCAACGGCGATGGCTACCTGCACAACGTGTTTGTGAAGTGGTTCAACGGCGAAATATTGCGCCCGAAAACATGGTTCTGGCAGGACGTTTACAGCCGAAAAATCATCGGCTGGCGCACCGATATCAGTGAAAACACTGACTCGATCCGCCTGTCGCTGATGGATGTGTGCAGCAAATACGGCATCCCCCGTGAAATCACCATCGATAACACCCGGGCGGCGGCCAACAAATGGATGACCGGCGGCGTGCCGAACCGCTACCGCTTCAAGGTCAAGGAAGATGACCCGGTGGGGATCATTCCGATGCTCGGCATCAAGTTGCACTGGTCCAGCGTGCTGTTGGGCAAGGGCCACGGTCAGGCCAAGCCGATCGAACGTGCCTTCGGTAATGGCGGGCTGGAAAACTACATCGACAAGCATATGGCGCTGGAAGGCTGCTACACCGGCCCGAACCCGATGGAAAAGCCGGACAATTATGGTGAACGGGCGGCGGATGCAGTTGATTTTCTGCGCATCGTTGCCGAAGGCGTGGCCATGTACAACGCCAAGCTGGGCCGCAATACCGAGGCCTGCCGTGGGGTGATGAGCTTCGACCAGGCATTCGAACAGAGCTATGCCCAGGCTACGGTGCGCAAGGCGACCAGTGAGCAGCTGACCATGATGCTGTTGCAGTCAGAAGCCTGCCGTGTCGACCCCAAGCACGGGTCCATCACGCTGGAATCTGGCGGCACCATCCGCGACCGCAAAAACCGTTATTACCACCAAGATCTTGCTCCGTATGCAGGCCAAAAAGTGGTGGCACGTTTCGACCCGCAGCGCCTGCACGAGGCGGTGATCGTCACCACCCTCAATGGCTTGCATATCTGCGAAGCGACCTGTCTGGAGAAAGTGGCTTTCGGTGATACCCAAGAGGCCCGCGAGCACAAGCGCAAGCGCACCCAGTTCGTCAAGGCCAACAAGGCCGCTGCACTGGCCAAGAAGTCCATGTCAACGATGGAGGCCGCCGCGCTGCTGCCCAGCATCAGCGACGAAGAGGCGCCAGAGGCCAAGGTGGTAGAGATGGTGCGCCCCGTTTCACTAGGCAATGCCGCGCTCGCTGTCCAGCCAGCTCCGGCCATCGCCACCCAACAACAGCCAGAAGCTGCACCGGTTATCGACTACGAGGCCCGCTTTCAACGGGCTGCCGAAGCCATGGCTGCAAAGCAGAAAAACCGGATTTAACCGGCATTTAAACCACAAAAAAAGCGGCCATACGGGCCGCCTGAAAGGAGTAATTCAATGACCAATGTAGTCGCACTCGACCAAACCGGCAATACCGATGCCATCACCCGCATCAAGGCGCTGCTGGAACAGAACATCGTTACCCAGGCGCAGATCGCCAAAGAGATCAGCGTCAGCCCATCCACCGTCAACCAGCTGCTGAACGGCAACTACAAGGCCGACCCTGCGCCGATGCTGCAAAAGCTGGCCAACTGGCTAACCGCCCGCGACCAGCGTGCCGATGCACCCCGCGATCCCGGCTTTGTGATGACCGAGACCGCCAAACAGATCATCGCGGATATGAACTACGCGTTGGCCACCGAGAGCATCGTCATCATCCACGGCATCTCTGGCGTGGGCAAAACCACCGCCCTGCGCGAGTTCCAGCGCCAGAACAACAACGTCTGGGTGATCACCACCTCCCCGAGCCGCAGCACCATGACCGAATGCATGTATGAGCTGGCCATGGAACTGGGGATGGAGAACGCCCCCCGCCTGCGTGGCCCGCTGGCCCGCGCCCTGCGCCGCCGCCTGCTCAACACCAAAGGATTGATTGTGGTGGATGAAGCGGACCACCTCGACCGCCCCACGCTCGAAGAGCTGCGGATTCTGGTGGAGGAAGTGGGGACCGGCATGGTGCTGGTCGGCAACTCCCGCGTTTACACCCAGCTGACCGGCGGCCAGCGCAGCGAGGATTTCGCCCGCCTTTACTCCCGCGTGGCCAAGAAGCGCGCCCTGACCAAGGCCAAGAAGGCCGATGTGATGGCCGTCGCCAGCGCCTGGAACATCGAAGGCGATGCCGAGCGCAGCCTGCTGGTGCAGATCAGCGAACGCCCCGGCGCCCTGCGACTGGTCAGCAAGAACTTGAAACTGGCGGTGGCCTGCTCCGGTGGAGAGCCGCTGACCGAGCAGGTACTGCGGTACGCGTTTAACGAGCTGGAGGGGGAGTGATGGTGGCTATCTGGTTCAAATTCTTATGCTGGCTTGGCCGCAAATACCCTGCATCAGGGCTGCCGATTGCTCGTGTTTATAACGCCGTAGGTAGCGAGCACTACACCCTCTATCGAGACGGGATGGTGGTGGTGGAATCAGTTGATGGAAGCTCCATGAATGTATTGCCATTGGCGTTTTGCAGCCTGTCTCTCGTTAAAGAATTCACCAAAGAAACAGGGGGTAAGTGATGAACGCAGCCAAGGAACAAACCAGTTTCTTTGTCGTTAACAACTGGACCCACATTCACCTGCTGAGCGGTCGCCCAGGCGTGGTGGTGGATAGCAACAACGGCCAGGTGACCATGCAAGACAATACCGGCCGTCAGGAGATTTTCGACCAAGACCGGCTGCACCTCACCTGGGCGCCGCTGAACAGTGATTCACAAGGAGAGCAAGCATGAACATCCATACCAACCCAATCGGAATCAAGGCCCAGCGTATGGCCAATAAATTGCGCCGGTTCGGATGCCAGGTGCTGGCCATCAAAGCAGCCCGTCAGCGTCCGATGATCGAAATCGCCTATCCGACCGACGACCTGCGCAAGAACGCCGTCGAGATCATCGAACAGGTCGATGGCCTGCGCCGCCGCGCCTACGCCGCCCGCGAGAACGGCTGCATCGTCCACTGGCGTGAAACCGCCACCCGTGACGAGTTCGAGCGCACTGCTGATATGGCAGCCAGCGAATACATGGCCTATCGGGCCGCCGGTTTCCCCGCTTAACAGGAGCAAACAGCATGACCACTACCACCGAAAACAAGACCGAAACCCTGTACCGCAACGCCCAAGGCCATATGGTGCCGTATAGCCTGATCAAGACTATCGACCTGCTGCGCGATGACGTGGTGCGCCGTCAGATTGCCATCGCGCTGGAGCTCAAGCTGCACATGGCCGCCACCAAAATCCAGATGCAGCAGGAGCTGGAAGACTATCTGGATCTCAGCGCCAGCGAGTACGGCGTCACCTACGGCGGTGCCAAGGGAAACATCACCCTCACCTCGTTTGACGGCTCCATGAAAGTCGAACGGGCCATCGGCGAGCATCGGGTTTTTGATGAACGGATCCAGGCTGCCAAAGCACAAATCGATGCCTGCATCGAGCGCTGGTCAGAAGGTTCAAACGACAAGATTGTCGCCCTGGTTGACCACGCATTTCGCGTCAACAAGCAAGGCAAGATCGATGTGAATCAGGTGCTCAGCCTGCGCAATCTGGCCATTGAAGATGCCGAGTGGAAGGCGGCCATGGACTCCATCGCCGATGCCATCACCACCGTCAGCAAGAAGGAATACATCCGCCTCTATCAGCGCGAACCGTCTGGCAAGTACGTGGCAATCAACCTCGACTGGGCAAAGT
Source organism: Aeromonas sp. JL9 (assembly GCF_024436075.1). Classification (NCBI taxonomy): domain Bacteria; kingdom Pseudomonadati; phylum Pseudomonadota; class Gammaproteobacteria; order Aeromonadales; family Aeromonadaceae; genus Aeromonas; species Aeromonas sp. JL9. The sequence goes on from NZ_JANFNV010000002.1 coordinate 105,253, forward strand.
TGTGAGGCCTGACATGAACACAATCACCGCTGAGTTGGCAAAACAGTTTCTGCTGGCCGGTCTGCTCTCCTTCAAGAGCGATACAGATGGCAGTGACTTCGAAGATGGCACCTATGAAAACGGCGTGCGAGATGCCTTGGCATGGGTATGCGGGTTCGGCAGCGAGCCGCTGCTGGAAAGCGAGTATCCGGAGTTCGCCGCCAACATCGAGCAAGAACTGATTGAAGCAGTGATGCGCGGCCCTGTTGGCACCAATGCCGGTGATGCGCTTCGCGCCGCCATCGACAACGCCAAAGCCGATGGAGTTTGAAACCCGTTATGGCCCGCTGTACGTCACCCGCCACGCTATCGAGCGCTGGGTGCAACGTACCGGCCGCAGCGAACTGGAAATGCTGGGCGCCCTGTCACGGGCTTGGCGCCCAAGCAAACGCCAGCTGCGGCGGATCCGGCAGCGCGAGGCGGGATGGAGCCCGCGCCGGATCCTCGAATGTGACGATGCCTATTTCATCTTGAAGAACGGCTCCATCGTCACCGTGTACGACAAGCAAAAAAACAGATTTGAACAGGAGTTACACCATGGCTAATGCAGTGTTGAAGGGCGACGAGATCGCCCACCAAGTCGCAAAGAACCCGAACGGTTATCTGGCACTGGCCACCCAGGCCGCCCAGCTGGAGCGTGAAGAGCGTTATGCCGCCGCAATGGAGATGTGGAAAGCCGCCGCCAAGGCCGCCAAGAACCAGCTCAACGTGGAGTATGCCCGCCAGCGCGCCGCGTTCTGCCTGACCTGCATCCACCGTTTTGGCAAGAGGGCAGCGTGATGGCTATCAGCAAAGAGCAATGGCAGGCCATCGCGGCCGAGCTGAAGTCTGGTTGGGTATCAATGTTGTTCAGGCTGCATGGCCACGAGGTTTATGTGACCCGTGAACGCAAGAGCGAAAGCACCACCGTGTTGGCTGTGTATATCGATGGCTCTGTCAAAGGAGCATGGATGAAGGTGATCGAAGATATCGACCAGGCTGACGAGTTTATGAATAAGGTGGTCAAGCAGGTTTTCTTCCACAAGTTTCACAAGCGTTATGGCAAGAAACAGCTGGAGGAGTACGCCAAGTGCAAGCGTCAGTGTGGTGCCAAGTTTGCCAATGAGCTGTATGGCAAGGATCCGGAGAAGCAGGGAACAACCTACCTGTTCCCCGCCTTCGGTAGCAGCACTGCGCTGGTGCGCCAGTTCAAGAAGATCGAAGGGCTGGAGCTGGTCAGCGAACTGAAAGAGGTGGCCGCATGAAAATCAAGCTTACTGATGAGGCGTTGATACAAGCCTTGCGTGATGTGATGGCCAGATCAGCCTGTAGCTGGGGAATTTACAACTACGTGGGTGACCGCCAGCAAATCGCTGAAGACAGATATGAGCGGCTTGTTGATGTGCTGGTGCCTCAAGTCTGCTACCGCCTCAAAGGGCATTCTGATGCCGTGGTAAGAGCTCGGATTCGCAAGCTTGCTCCTGAACTTGGCCTGACTATTTCTCAATACAAAAAAGGCACATCAATTCGTGTGCATGCAACAAAAGAGTTAAGCCAAGAACTAAAAATGCTGGCTGAAAAATGGTGGGAGTTAATGGGGTACTGCAAGGATGAGTTGCGGCCACGGGTTGCCGGTCATCGACTTCCTGATTCGGAAGCGGAACTTCGCAGCGTAGTAGGTGGGCCGTTATGAAAATAAGCCGCCGAACCTTTCGCATCCTCGCCGTGGTGTGGGGATTGGTCTGGGCCGTGCTGATTGTCGGCGCCGTCCACTTCGTCAAAAACCAATAAGCGAAACCATGCCGGGCGGTGCTCGGTATGGTCTGCCCAGCGTGGTGGCTGGGCACTGATGAGCAGCCGACCGGGCCCGGTCATAACCCACTCCTGAAACCAGAGAGGACGCTATGACCCGAGAAGTGCTGAACAACCTGTTAAACCGGCTCTATGGCGAGATGACCATAGCGCTGAATTGGAAGGAAAAGCTGGTGCTGCAGCGCCGCTTTATCGCCCTGTCGCGGGGCGCCAGAAAGTACCGCGCACACGATCTTGCCGGTGATGCCCTGCGTGGCGCCGAGCAACTGCTGGCAGAACTGGAGGCAGAACGCCTGCATCGGATGGATGGCAAGGGGGCCGTATGCACGGTGAATACACTCCTCCAATGAAACCTGGTCTTCTTGAAAAAAGGCTAGAGAGCGGAAAAGCCAGAATCGACCAAGAAATGGGGCTGGAAAAGCTATGCAATCGATGCGGTGAGTATTGGCCGCAAGATACGACCTTCTGGTCTGAATGGAAAAATGAAAAGTCACTAGACGGACTACAGCACTACTGCAAGGCCTGCGAGCAAGAGGTAGGGCGGGAACGAAGAAGGAGAAAGCGCCATGGCACTGACCCGCTACCAGCGCAGGATGGTGAATTACGTCAAAGCCAACAAGCCGTGTTACGCAAAGCGCCGCCACAAGGGCCTGAGCAAAGCCGAGCTGCGTGAACTGGAAGAGCAGGCCGATGGCGTCGCTATCTCCTGGTTAGACCAAACGGTACCGCGCTGGCGTGAAGGCCAGCCACCCAAGACCAATAAAGTGATTGTGACCGCCTCGGCGGATGATGAGGATGAAGACGATGAATGACATCACCGACCAGCAACTGAAAAAACTGGCAGGCATGATTAAGGGCTTTCGCGACTATCGCCATATGCCGGTGCGCGATATCGCGATCGGCCTTGGCCTGAGCCTGAACTGCATGTTTGAAGCCACCGCCCAACTGCGCGAGCGCGGCATGATTGAGCCGAAGAGCGACGTCGGCATGGCTGATCTGGCGCGCTATCGCCAGCTCGACAAGCTGATGGCCACCAATCCAAAGACCAAGGTCGAGGCCGCAGTGCGCGCCATCTATGGTGAAGACACCGCCAAGACCCGCTACAAGCTGCGCTATCTGATCGAGGCCTGCCGTGATGATGGCTATCTCGATGCCAGCAATATCCAAAAGCTGAAGGTGGAGCCCATCAACCACAGCCACGGCCGCGTCAGAAACAGCACGCTGCGCTTTATTCCTATCGCCCAGGTCGAGCCGGCGGCGCTGGCCGCTTTCGTCGGCATCTGCCAGATGAACGGGGGCCGCCATGCAGCCTGATGCCAAGCGTCTGCTCAAGATCGTGCAAGTCGGCCGCCGCGAACTGGGGCTGGATGAGGAGGACTATCGCGCCCTGCTGGAGTCCGTGACCGGTGCCCGCTCTGCCAAGGGGCTGAGCGCGGCCAAGCTCGATGCCGTCATCACCGCCATGAAGGGGCTGGGGTTCAAGGTCAAAGGGGGCGCCCAGGTTGCTGGGCGCCGCTCCCCGCCCAGTTCGGCCAAGGTGCAGGCGCCGGAGGTGCGCAAGGTGCGCGCCATCTGGATCACCATGTACAATGACGGATTCGTGCGCGATGGCTCGGACGATGCGCTGGGCAGCTACATCAAGCGGATGACCGCCAACGCCAACGGCGGCGCCGGTATTTCACGACCGGAATGGCTCACCTCGGCACAGTCCGAGCGGGTGCTGGAGGCGTTGAAGAAGTGGCATATCCGCCTGATGACCGCCGCCATTATCGAGCGCGGGGATATCGTCCCCGCATCACGCGGCCACCAGATTGATGCGATGCCGGGCTATGACCTGATCCGCGAAGCCTATGAAACCCCCGGCTGGCGGCCAGCGCAGATAATGGTGATCGATAGCAGCAAGCCGGTGAATGGCTAGAAGGAAAATTTTTGTGATAAGAATCAGGTGTTACTGGTGCAAGAAGTACGTATCACAAGAGGTTGTTGTTCGCCGTGACGGGTTGGGTTTTTGCTGCAATGAATGTGTCGTTGAGTTTGTGAATAATGATTTCCAACCAAAATCACACGTTAAAAAGACAGGTAAAGGAGAATTGAAATGTCCAAGATAAGCGGATTTGTTCTTGCAGGGTGCGTTGTTGTTGCGCTGGTGCGTAGTGGCATTTCATATCTTGAAGCAGAAGAGAAGCAGCAGGTAAACATCAGTCTGCAAGGCGTTCAGGATGGCATTGACCGTACTCCAGCTGTTAAAGCCGGTTTTAGCCAACTTTCAAAGCTGTGCCCTACCATTGTGGAAGCCAAAGATTTAGTCGTCACCCATGAGCAGGGGGATCTTCTTGTATGGCGAAACGAGAAGCTTGGATGGCAAAGCGATTACTACTTCAAGGCGGTTGACCGTGGTGGGGAAACTCACCACTTTTATCTGCGTGATGATGGCAAGAACGAGCTGATCATCAACGCAAAGCAGGCCAGCTTGGACTGGTGTGGTATCAAGCAGAAGATGGACGGATATTACCTGACTACCTTCTAGCCCGTGAATTGGGCGGCCAGATCCACTGCGTTATCATACAAACACCCGGCATCGTCCGGGTGTTGCTTTATCTGGAGATAGCGGAGGGTTGCGATGCGCAGCGAACGAGACAAAGACACCATCGACATGTTCGGGTGTGAGGTGGAAAAAGGCGAGATTGCGGCGGAGCTGGATCGGCTGTTTGAGGATGAATCCAGTAACGGCTGGCCGGAGGTGCTGCGCGAGCTCTACAACCTGATCGAGCGGGTGGTTGAAGAGCACCACGACTACAACACCTTCTCCATCACTCTGCTGTCAGAGATATGCAACGCCTTCGGTGGTGATGAGTTCTACCTGCCAAAGGGAAAGCGGATTGCCGGTATATTGCGCGGCATTCGGGTATGGAAAGAGTTCAAGGGAAACAACGCGTTCGAACTAGCCAAGAAATACGATGTTACAGTGCGTGAGATTCAATATATCATCGCCAGAATGAGACGGGTTGAACGGCAAAGACGGCAGCCAGATTTGTTTTCTGGTACTGAAAATGAATTGAAGTTGCCAAAAACAAAAAACGGAAGACCATATTCATAACAAAAGCAGCCAACAGGCTGCTTTTTTGTTTAGCGTGAAATTCGCCACCTGAGAGATTTTTCATTTCAAAAGCACACTTGACGAAATTCATTATTTCTCAGGTGTGCCATGTCTTCTATCAGAGCGCTTATTAAATTCGAGGAGGGTTGGGAGCCAAAACCATATCTCTGCACAGAGCGTTATCCCACCGTTGGCTTTGGTTTTCGTATCGGGCCGCAAGGTGCAGATATAAAGCTCTATCAATTCACCTTGCCGCTGGCCGCAGGCGAAGCGTGGCTGGATGAATATCTGGCGAAGATGGAACGCGAGATGCGCACCATCCCGCATCTGGCCGATGCGCTCGACGCTTGCGCCCCATCTCCCGCCCGCACTGCCGTGCTCTACTCCATGGCCTATCAGCTGGGGGTGAAGGGGCTAGGCAACTTCAAGAACACCCTTGCTGCCGTGGCCCGTGGCAACTGGGAAAAGGCCGCTGCTGGAATGCTCGATAGTCGCTGGGCCAAGCAGACCCCCAAGCGCGCCCAGCGCCACGCCGAACAGATGCGCACCGGCCTATGGGCCAGCGTGTACGGGGGCTGACATGGGCCGCAACTGGGAGTGGAGTTTTAACCATGGCCGCGAGCAGCGGCTGAAACGGGAGCGCGAGGCGGCCGAACAGGGCATCGCCGAGTGCGATGTCGATCGCAACGTGCCGCTCCACAGCCGTGACGGCACCATGCAAAGCCAGTTCAAAAAAGGGTGGTGTTCCGTGACGCCATCCGAGATCTACGACGCCCGCAACCGCCACCGCTTCAATATCCTCACCACCTGCAACGGCAAGGCCGCAGAGCACTGCGCCCGGCTGCGTGCGCTATTCAAGAAGGATGAACCATCATGCCACTCCCGTTAATCCCCGCACTGGCCGCGCTGGCGGTGCAGCAGGGCCCCGCCGTGATACGGGGTATTGCCAGCCTGTTTGGTGGCAGCGAAACCGCAAACAAGGTCGCCGATATTGTCGAGCAGGTATCCGGCATCGGTCTGACTGCTGCCCAGCAGCAGGCCAGCATCGAAGAACAGTTGAATCGCATCACCGATCCGACCGTGCTGGTCGAGCTGAAAAAGCTCAAGAACGAGATGGAGAAGGAGCAGACCCGCCGCATGGAGCTGCAACTGGCCGACCAGCAATCCGAGCAGGCCACCACCCAGCAGACCATCCGTGATGGCGATGGCGCCAAAGATGAATACGTGCGCCACACCCGCCCGCTGATGGCGCGCCAGAGCTGGCAAGCCGGGGCGCTCTATATCGTGCTGTTCACCGTGCTGAGCGCCTTTGGCTATGGAGACGGCCCCGATTTCGAAATGGCCATGCTAATGCTCACCCCGGCTTGGGCCTATATGGGCCTGCGCACCCTCGACGGTTTCGCCCCCCATCCCAAGGCCAGCGGCCAGAAGGTGGGCGCGGTGATCACCGGCACTGTCTCCAAGCTGCTGACGAGGGCCAAATGACCGACCTTTTCGACCGCGCACAACAACAAGAGCAGGAGTTTCGCGAGCGGGCTATCGCCAACGCGCGGCACCACCGCCAGGAACAACCAGATCAGGATGAGCACGGGAATCGCTTTTGCCTGAGCTGTGGGGAGCAGATCGCCGCCGCGCGACTGCAGGCCGAAACGGATGCGGTGCGCTGCGTACCGTGCCAGAGCCGTAATGAGAAAGCGGGGAGACATCGCTATGGAGTTTGATTGGATCCCCAAGTGGTGGGGGGTGATTACCACGGCCGTTGCAGTGCTGGCCACCGTCGCTCTGTTATGGCTGAGCAAGACGTTCGTGCGCCGCGAGGAACTTAAGGAAGTGAGCACGAGTATGGACGAACTGACCAACCGCGTTACCAGCCTCGAAAGCCGCGTTGATCGCTTGCCAACGCAAGAGCAGTTCAATGAGTTGAGTATTCAGCTTGAAGAGTTACGGGGCGACATGAAGGCGCTTACCGCCCAGCTGAAACCGACCAATCACCTGATTCAACTGCTGCTTGAGCAGCGTTTAAACGAAAAATAAACGGGGGTTATATGAGCAGTAAAGAGTTTGTGCTGGAAGACCAACGCCTGATCATCCTGAAAGAGCTGAAAGACCAGAACGGCTACGAGACCAATGACTCCATCCTTGATGTGGTGCTCGAAAGCTGGGGCCATCGTATCAGCCGCGATGCGGTGCGCACCCAGATCTGCTGGCTGGAAGAGCAGAATCTGGTCACCACTCGCACCATGGGCGAGTACCTGATCGCCAAACTGACCAGCCGTGGCTTCGATGTCGCTAAAGGCGATGCCACCGTGCCGGGTGTCAAGAAACCGCGTCCGGAGTGATTAATCATGATAGTTAAAAACAACTTGAAGCCACACCAGCAGCGAGTTTTAGACGAAAAGATCGATCTTGATGAGAAGTTGATTAAGTTGCGCGCTTTCTTTGATACGGAAATTTTTGTAGGTCTTGATGAGAAGGAAAAGTCACGGCTGATTAGACAGCTGACGCACATGGATGGTTATAGCGCGGCCCTCGCTGACCGCATAGCCGCATTTTCAAACAGCTAATGAAGGCGATGATGATCGATATTAACCGCCTGCTGGATATCACCGCCATGATGGGCGTCGGCTACCTGATGGCGCTGGTGCTGTTTGGCGATCCGGTCACCGCATTGTGGGGCTGCACCGCCCCGCTGATTGACAAGCTGCTGGGGTAGTTATGGGCGATTTTTTTGAGATCGGATCTATCGTTCAGTTCATTCTCGGTGGCCCATTGATGAGCGTCTCTTCAGTTAAGGCTGAAAGTGTTGATGTTCAGTGGTTTGAGGGGAACAACCTTAAAAGTTGTTCTATCAATAAAAACTGGCTTTTGTGGATAAAACCATGACCACCAAGAAAAACACCAAGAGCAAGATCCAGCAGCTGCCGGACGATATCCGCAGCCAGCTGGCGGCCATGCTGCGATCTGGCTCCATGTCGCAGAAGGATATTTTGGCCGAGGTGAATCAGCTGATCGTTGAATCCGGCCTGCCGCCGGAAGAGCAGATCAGCCGCACCGGACTGAACCGGTTTGCCAAGCGGATGGAGGAGGCAGGCAGTCGCATGGCGCAGGCCCGCGAAGTGGCCGAGGTCTGGACGGCAAAGCTGGGGCAGGCCCCAACCTCCGAAGTCGGCAAGCTGCTGCAGGAGTTCGTGCGCACCATGGCGTTTGAAACCTCCATGAAGATGATGGATGCCAGCGACGGCGAAGAGGGCAAGATGATTGACCCGAAATCGCTGGGCCAGATGGCGCTGGTTATCCAGCGTGTGGAGCAGGCCGCCATGACCAGCCACAAGGTTGAGAAAGAGATCCGCGCCGCGTTCGCCGCCGAGGCCGCCACCGCTGCCGAGAAGATTGTGAAGTCGGCAGGGCTGACCGCAGAGACCGCTGCCGAGATCCGGCGCCAGATTTTGGGGATTGCGTGATGGAATACAAGCACCTTACCCAATCAGAAAATCAGCTCGTTAACCAGTCAGCGGCCGCCATCATCGGCGGCCAGTTCGATCCAGGTGAAGTGCTGCTGCCCTATCAGAAACGCTGGATTGCTGATGAGGCAAAAATCAAGATTGCCGAAAAGTCGCGGCGAACCGGCCTTACCTGGGCAGAGGCAGCAGATGCCGCGCTCAATGGCTCCATGTCCGTTGCCGCTGGCGGTTGCGATACCTTCTATGTCGGCACCACCAAGGATATGGCCCGCGAGTTTATCGATGCCTGTTCGATGTGGGCCAAGGCCTATGACTATGCGGCCAGCGAGATTGGCGAAGAGGTGCTGGTCGATGAAGACAAAGACATTCTGGTCTACGTCATCAACTTCGCCAGCGGCTTCAAGATCAAGGCGCTCAGCTCGAACCCCAGCAACTTGCGGGGGATGCAGGGCAACGTGGTGATCGATGAGGCAGCCTTCCATAAAGACCTCGCCGCCATCCAGAAAGCCGCCAACGCCTTGACCATGTGGGGCAGCAAGGTGCGGATGATCTCGACCCATAACGGTATCGAGAACCTGTTCAACACCCTGATCACCGAAACCCGTGCAGGCAAGCGGCCAAGCTACTCCATCCACCGTATCGATATCGGAACCGCCTGTAAGGAAGGGCTTTACAAGCGGATCTGTCAGGTCAAGAAGAAGGAGGAGTGGAGCGAAGATGGCGAGCGCAAGTGGCTGCAAGAGCTGCTGTCAGACTGCGCCACCGAAGAAGACGCCCGGGAAGAGTACTACTGCGAGCCAAAGAGCGGCGGCGGTGCCTACCTGCCCCGTGGCCTGCGCGAGCGGGCGTGCCGGGTCGATGGGCCTGTGCTGCGCTTTACCGGATCTGACGCCTTCAACAGTGCCGGCGAATCGGAGCGCAACGGAGAGATGAAAGAGTGGCTGGAGGCTGAAGTCTTCCCCGAGCTGATGAAGCTGGATCGCAGCCATCGCCACGCCCTGGGCGAGGACTTTGCCCGTTCCGGTGACCTGACGGTATTCGCACCGATCGAGGTGCTGCCGGATACCCGCCGCCGGGTACCGTTCACCGTCGAGCTCAAGAACACCCCGTTCAAGCAGCAGGAGCAGGCGCTCTATTTCATCTGCGATCGCCTGCCGCGCCGCGATGGCGTCTGGCTCGATGCCCGTGGCAACGGCCAGTATCTGGCCGAGCAGGCCGCCTATCGCTACGGCCAAGAGGTGGTGCAGGTGATGCTGTCGGTCGGCTTCTACCGCGAGAACATGCCCCGCTTCAAGGCTGCGTTTGAAGATGACGAGCTGGAGCTGCCAAAGCACGAAGACATCATCACCGATCTTGGGCAGATCCAGATCTACCGTGGCACCCCCGGCATTGACGACAGTCGCACCCAGGGCAGCGATGGCAACAAGCGCCACGGCGACTCGGCGGTGGCCATCTTTCTGGCCTATCTGGCCAGCCGTGCCGAAAACCACATTTACGAACTGCACCGCATCGCCAAGGTGGGTGCGCCTGAAACAGACAGCGATGGCCAGCGGCAGATGAACCTGACCCGTGGCCTGCGAAGCGGAGGCGGATTACTGTGACCACCATTCTCGATAGCTGGGGCAACCCCATCAAACCCGACAAGACGGTGCTGCGCGAGAATATCGCCGAGGCCCATATCACCAGCGTGCGCAACCCGCGCCCCGCGTCAGTGGCCAGTACCATCACCCCGCAGCGCCTCGCTGGCCTGCTGCGATCGGTGGTGGATGGCAACAACCCGCAGGATTACATGACGCTGGCGGAAGAGATCGAAGAGCGGGATCTCCATTACGCATCCGTGCTGCGCACCCGCAAACTGGCGGTGGCCGCACTGCCGCCCAGCGTGGAGGCGGCCAGCGACGATGCCAACGACCAGCGACTGGCGGATGAAGTGCGCCAGCTGATGGAGAGCGACCAGATCCCCGAGCTGTTCTTCGACCTGCTCGACGGCCTTGGCAAGGGCATGGGGGTGTGTCAGATCCTGTGGGATACCAGCGGCGGCCGCTGGACGCCGAGCGATTACAGCTGGGTTGACCCCCGCTATCTGCGCCCCGATGCCGAGACCCTGAGCAAGATCCTGCTTATCAGTGACGATGCTCCCCAGGGCAAGCCGCTGGAGCCCTACAAATTCATCGTCCATCTGCCGCGCACCAAGTCTGGCAGCATCTGGCGTAACGGCCTGACCCGCCTGTGCGCCGTGATGTATATGCTCAAGTCCTTCACCGTGCGCGACTGGTGGGCCTTTGCCGAGGTGTTCGGCATCCCCATTCGGGTGGGCAAGTACGGGGCGAACGCCACGCCGGAGCAGATAGCTACCCTCAAGACGGCGATCGCCACCATTGCCAGTGATGCGGGCGCAGTGATCCCCGAGTCGATGATGATTGAACTGGTCGAGACCGCGAAGGGGAACGGCGGCGATACCCTGTTCGAGAACATGGCCCGCTGGGCAGACGAGCAGACCAGCAAAGCCGTGCTCGGCCAGACCATGACCACCGACGATGGCAGCAGCCGGGCGCAGGCCACGGTGCATAACGAGGTGCGGCTGGATATCGCCAAGTGGGATGCGCGCCAGCTGGAAGCCACCATCAACGAGTACCTGGTCAAGCCGTTCATTGTGCTGAACTGGGGCGTGCAGAAGGCTTATCCCCGCGTCTGCATCCGCGTGCCGGAGCCGGAAGACCTGGAGCTGCTGGTCAACAGCGTGACACCGCTGATTGACCGCGGGATGCGGGTCAGCGAAAGCGAACTGCGTGACAAGTTCGGGCTGGCCGACCCCGATGCAGAAGAGGCCGTGCTGCAACCCATGTCAGTGATGGAGGCCGCCGCTGTGCAGCCGGTGGCCCTGAACCGCCAGCAGCACCAACCGCAACAGCGCTTGGCCATCAACCGCATCCAGCAGCCGAACGAACAGGCCATCGAGCAGTTGACCGAAGAGGCGATGAGCGACTGGGTAGAGGTGGGCGGCGAAGACTTTATGAACCCGATCCTCGAATTGGCGGCCACGGCCACCACCTTCGAAGAGTTCAACGATGGCCTGCTCAAGCTGCAGGAGAGCCTGACCGCCGAGCAGTTCACCCCGCAGCTGGCCGATTACCTGTTCCGGATGCGGGGCATGGGGGATGCGCAAGATGCCTGAACCCAAGGCTTCGGCCTTTCCGCCGAAAGAGGCGCTCGACTGGTTCAAGAAAAAGGGGCTGCAGCCCGGATTTGACTATCGCGACATCTGGAAGGAGGAGCACAGCAACGCCTTTACCGTCGCCAAGATGCTCAACGCCGATCTGCTGGTCGAGGTGCGGGCCCTGGTCGAGCAGGCGCTGGAACAGGGTCAGACCTATCAGCAGTTCGCGGCCGTGCTCAAACCGCTGCTGGTGAAATCAGGTTGGTGGGGCATTCAGGAGATGGATGACCCGCTGACCGGAGAAACCAAGCCGGTACAACTGGGCAGTGAAGGGCGGATAAAGATCATTTACCGCACCAATATGCGGTCTGCCCGCGCCGCTGGCCAGTGGCAGCGCATCGAGCGCACCAAGCGGGCGATGCCCTATCTCACCTATACCATCGGCCCAGCGCGGGAGCACCGCGCCCTGCACCTGAGCTGGCGCGGCATCACATTGCCAGTGGATGATCCCTGGTGGCAAACCCATATGCCGCCCAACGGCTGGGGCTGCCACTGCGGGGTGCGCCAGATCAGCAAGTTCGAATACGCCAAGCTGCAGGGCGATAGCGGCTTCAAGTTCTCCGCGCCAAACGATGGCACCAGCGAGTGGGTGAACAAGCGAACCGGCGAAGCGGAGGTGCTGCCCAAGGGCATCGAGCCGGGGTGGGATTACAACCCCGGCAAGAGCCGCGAGCTGGCCTTGCAAGCTGACCTGAAAGTCAAGGAGCAAACATTGCGCCAAACGCTCTCTAAGCCGCTGTGAGCGTTTTTGGCTACCAGCGCATGAGTGCAGAGTCAGCCGCTAAATCTGAGTCGATTTAAATCGGTTTTAAAGATGGTGTGTGGTGGTGTTGAAGGTGCTGATTTCGGCCTGCGCCACCATCCTCCCCATCACCCCGTTTATCATTCCTGCGGTCAGCATTGCCCGATCACATTGGCAAGCTGACCCGCCATCTGTATCCTGTGATGACCGGTCATCACCGTGTTCACCCTCTCAGCGTCCGTGCCATCCACCTCTGATTAGCGCGAAAAGCGTCATTACAGACCGCCCCCCAATCCGGCCCATTATCGATTCGTCCAAACATTTGTTCACCCAGACATTTGTTAATTCAACCAAGCGCCATCCGGCAGGAGGTTGTTATGTAACGGAGCGATCATGCACCAACGTACCCACATCGCCATCTGCTTTGACATGTCACGCATGGTGGCATCAGACCAGAGCAACTGGCTGCCAATGATCCCTGCCGGGATTTTTTCCGGTCGTGATGGTCGCAGCTGGAATAACGCTGACCCTGATGGCGTTGTGTCGGCTTTCTCCATGAAGCTGCCATTTGACGTGGAGCACGCTACTGAAACCCGCGAAGGGAAAACCGAAGCGGTTGGCTGGATTGTCGAGCTGCAGAACCGCGAAGGCGAAATCTGGGCCCGTGTCGAGTGGAATGCCGAAGGTAGCGAGCTGATTGAAGGTAAGAAGTACGGCTTCTATTCACCGGCTTTTGATTATTCACCGGTTGATGGGCGGGTGGTGGCAATGTCCAGCGCTGGCCTGACCAACAAACCAAATCTCTATGTACCCGCACTCAACCATCAAGAGGATCACACTGTGAAACTGCCCCTTGTCCTTACCCAGTTGCTGGGCCTGGCTGAGGATGCCACTGCCGAACAGGCCGTGACAGCCATCAATGCCATGCAGGCACAACACCAGATTGCACTGAACGCCCAGCAGGACCCGACCAAGTTTGTCCCTGCTGCCACTCATCAGCTGGCCCTGAACCGCACTCAGGAGCTGGAAGCCAAGCTGGCCGAGATCGAAAAGTCCAAGGTTGATGCGCTGGTCGATGCTGCCATTGCCGAGGGTAAGGTCGCTCCGGTTGACAAGGCGATGTATGTCGGCCTCTGCAGTACCGAAGCAGGCCGAGAGCAGTTCACCGCATGGTGCGGTCGCGCTCCGGTCATCGCCGATGCCAGCAAGGTGAAGACCACCACCGAACAAACTACCGGTGCCCTGAGCGCTGACGAACTGGCCCTGTGCCGCAAGATGGGCCAAAAGCCCGAAGAGTTCCTGGCTGCCAAGCAAGCCATGAAAGCCAAACAAGGGGAGTAATCCATCATGGCATTTACCGAAGCGCAAATTCTGGAGGCGCTGACCGTCTCCATGTCAGCCGCCTACACTCGCGGGCTGGGTTATATCAACCCGCAGTGGAATCGTGTGGCCACTCAGGTTCCCAGTGCTGGCAGTTCCAACTTTTATGGCTGGCTGAAAGATCTGCCCGCCATCAAGGAGTGGCTGACTGACCGTCAGCTGGTCGAAGTCGGTAGCCATGGCTATCAGATCCTCAACAAGACCTTTGAGTCTTCCATCGTCATCAAGCGCGAAGACGTGGAAGACGACCAGATCGGCAAGTATTCGATCATCTCAGAAAACTTTGGTCGCGAAGCGGCCCTGTTCCCGGACAAGAACGTTTATGCCCTGCTGGCGGCTGGTTTCTCCACCCTCTGCTATGACGGTCAGAACTTCTTCGATACCGACCACCCGCTCGATACCACTCCGGCTACCACCTTCTCCAACGTGGTTGGCGATCCGGCGACCGATACCGGTGCCCCGTGGTTCGTGATCGATGACATGCAGGTTGTCAAGCCCATCGTGTTCCAGGAACGCCGCCCGTTCGATTTCCAGACCATGAACGCAACCAGCGAATACACCTGGTTCAACAACAAGTTCGCGGCGGGTGTTGACGGTCGCCATGGCTATGGCTTCGGCTTCCCGCAGACTGCTATCGGCTCCAAGGCCGCGCTGGATGAAACGAACTTCGAAGCGGCCAAGACCAAGCTGGCCAACATGAAGAAGTCCAACGGCACCCCCATTGGTACCATGGCGCGCATTCTGGTCGTCGGTCCGAGCAACGAAGCGGCAGCCCGCAAGCTGATCAAGCGCGAGTACCTCGATAACGGCGAGAGCAACATCTACTTCAACAACGTCGAGATCGTGGTCAGCCCGTACCTGGTCTAACCGAATCGACCGCCCCGGCACTGCCGGGGCATCTTTCAACCAGGCATGGGTGGAGCTTTAAAGCGTCGAAGCTCATGTCAAAGAGGATGCCGTGATGCCAACAGCCAAGAAATCGATCACTTCTGCCTGGACGCTGGTCTCTGCCGCTGCATCCGGCTTTATGGAAAATCAGGGGCCGCAGGGGATTAAGTTCCGCACTGCATCTGCTTCCCCCGCTGCCACTGATGATATGGGGCACCAGCTCAAGCTGGATGAGTTCAGGGGATGGTCTCGGCAAACCGCCGAGAACATCTATGCCAGAACGATTTCCGGTACCGCCACGCTGATTGTGACAGAGGGCTAAGCCATGTTCTTTAGCGCCCCACCGATTATTCAGGCCGGACCGGCACCGCTGCCGACCGATGTGCTGCTGCTCAGGGCCAGTTATCTGGCGACGACCGGCACGCTAAAGCAGACCCTGACCACCGACAACGTGGCGCAGACCGTGCTGTTTAACACGGTGACGCTCGCCGATGCCGATCTCACCGTGGATCTGGTGACCGGCGAGGTGACAACCGCCAAGGACTTTGTGGGGATGGCCAGCATCAGTTGCAGCATCCTGCGCGAGCAAAGCGGCGGATCAACGACTCGTTGGGGCCTGTTTATCGAAGTGTTCAATGCGGGTACATCAACCTGGTCAGCGGTGCCTGGTTCGCTGCGGCCGCTGACGCTGCCCAGCGCTGACACCAACGTCGAGCGGTTTGTTGATCTGACCTTCTCGGTCAGTCTGGCGGCTGGGCAAAAATTCCGTTTCCGCCACTTCACCAATCAGGCCAGCCGTCAGGTGTCGCTGATTGCCCAGGCGGCCACCGCATCGTTGCCGAGCAGCTCGGCGGCGGTCATGAGTTTCTGGGGCATAAAGCCCTGATAAACCCCTTTTAAAGGAGCATTAAGATGGCCCCGAAAAAGAAAGTTACCCCAACCGGTGACGACAAAAGCCAGCAGCTGGCAGCTGCAGCAGTGGGCGCGGGTACCGAGTTGGTACAAGCGCAGCCCCAACAGAAGAAAGACGGCGAAGTTTTGGTAGACCCTGACGCCGAAGCCGCCCGTCTTGAAGCTGAACAGCAGGCCGCCGAAGAGGCGAGACTGGCCGCCGAGGCGCAAGCCGCAGAAGCTGCACGTCTCGAAGCAGAGCAGCAGGCCGCTGCCAATCAGACCAACGCCGACTGGCTGCTCGGCCAGTTCGACGTCAAGGCAAAGTCACCGGCCGGTTTCTGGCGTTGTGGCATCCAGTTCCTGCACTCCAGTCCGACCCGCGTCTTTGTGGTCACCACCAAGGATGATATTCCGCATTACCACGAATGCGAGATCCCGTGCTGCTACCTGACATGTGAAGAGGCCCTGAGAGTTCATGAAGATCAGTGGCTGGTCTGCACCGAATATGAAGTGATGGGCGGTTAATCATGGCCATCTACGCGACGAAGCAGGATCTGGAAGACCGTGACGGCTCGATGCTCTACAACTTCGCGCTCGACCGCAGCACCGACACGCTGAACGATGTCTGGATTGATGAGGCACTGGCCACCGCCGATGACGAAATCAATGGCTACCTGAGTCGTCGCTTTGTGCTGCCGCTACCGGAAGTGCCTGACCTGCTCAAGCGCAACGCCATCGTGATCGCCTTCTACTGGCTGGCCGACCGCGACAATCAGGTCACCGACCTGCTGCAAGATCGCTATGACCGCGCCATCGCCAAATTCAAAGAGATTGCGGCTGGCAAGGTGGATCTGGGCCTGCCCACGCCGGATATGCCGCCAGAGGGCAACGTCGGCAAGGTGGAGCTGGTGCAGGAGAACGAGCGCTTGTTCACCCGCAACAGCCTGAAAGGAGTGCTCTGATGGCCTTCTCGGTGCAGGTCTCTACCCGTGGCGAAGAGCTGGCGCGTTATCAGCGCCTGCTCGATACCCTGGGCCGCAACGACTACAAGGCCGAACTGCTGGAAAGCATCGGCGCCGTGGTCGAAAGCCAGACCCGCCGCCGCATCAGCGACGAGAAGACCGCGCCGGATGGTACGCCATGGGCGCCCTGGTCAGATGCCTATGCCAAGACTCGCCACGGCGGCCAGAGCCTGCTGCAGGGTGATGGCGATCTGCTCGACAGCATCGAATCTCAGGTGCAGCGCAACAGCGTGCGGGTCGGCTCGCCGCTGGCCTATGCCGGAGTGCCTCAGGATGGGTTCAGCGGGTCGGTGCAGGTGCCTGCCCACGTTCGCCGCATTACTCAGGCGTTTGGCAAGGCGCTCAAGTTCCCGGTCTATCAGTCGGTCGGCAGCTTTACCCGCATGATGGAGATCCCCCAGCGCGAATATCTGGGCCTCTCCAGCGACAACCAGACCGAGCTGCTCGCCGTGATTGGCGACTTCTGGCAAGACATCATGAAGGAGGCCGGACTATGAGCCGCCCTTATTTTGGCACCATCGGCAGCACCGTCAGCGCCTGCGAAGGAGTGGTGAACTACCTCAAGCCCTATCTGGAGGCCACCGGCCCCGGCGCGGATCGGGTGATTGACCGGGTGCAAACCGTGGAGCGCCACATCGGCCGCTTCAACGAAGATGCCGATATCAAACGCTGGATGGGTAACCGCGATGGCGGCATTCGCATCGCCGCGATGCGGGTGGTCTCGATGCGCCGTGAAGGAAGCCTGATCGGCACTATCGAGTTCTCGGCCTTCGTGTTCTGCGCTGACCAGTTCGGCTATGCCAAAGACCAGCGGGCCGAAGTGATTGCCGGTCGCTTGGCCACCGCCTTGATGCTGACTGGCGGCTGGCGTGGCACCGGTGCCAGCAAGGCGCCGGAAGGGGTGCGGATGGACAACCTCTACAACACCGGAATCGACAAGCTGGGGCTGGCGATCTGGTCGGTGACATGGCGGCAGGACTGGCCGCTCGATAACCCCATCGACCCGGCCACGCTCGATGACTTCTTGCGCTTTAACTGGCGCGCCGAACAGGGCGATGGCGCCCCGGTCTGTGAGGCAGATATCACCCTGCCCGCCGCCACCCCATAGGAGCAATGATGGAACTGTATCTGCAACCGGCCAAAGGGCTGGTCATCAAAAAGCCGGATGGCAGCAAGCTGGCCGCCGAGGGCGAAAAGGTACCGCGCACCAGCTTCTGGCTGAAACGGCTGGCTGATGGTGATGTGAACGAAGTGAAACCGGCCGCCAAGGCCACCAAGAAACCGCAAGTGAAGGAGTGACCATGGCTCTCGGAACTATCCCCAATGACGTGCGCGTGCCGCTCGTCTATATCGAGATCGACAACAGCCAGGCCCTGAGCGGCAATATCGCCCAGGATCAGAACGTGCTGCTGTTCGGTCAGATGATCACCACTGGTGCCGATGCCGGTACCGCCAGCCCGCTGACGGTCACCGAAGTGCCGGTCAGCGAATCGGCCATTGATGCCCTGTTTGGCGTCGGCTCCATGATGGCGCTGGCTGCCAAGCGCTACCGCAAGGCCAACAGCTACACCCGCACCTTCGCGCTGGCCTGTGGCGATATCGCCGCCGGTTCTGCCGCTGCCGGTTCGTTCACCTTCGGCGGCCCTGCTGCCGTGGCGGGTACTGTGTCGCTGCTGATTGCCGGTCAAACCGTGCAGGTTGGCGTGGTCGCGGCTGATACCGCCGCCAATATCGCCACCAAGGCGGTGGCCGCCATCAATGCGGTGAAGAACCTGCCGGTGACGGCGGCCGTGGATGGCACTGATACCGCCAAGGTCAACATCACCGCCAAGTGGAAGGGCCTGACCGGCAACGATATCGACCTGCGCTTCAACTACTACGCGGGCGAGCAGCTGCCGAACGGCGTGACCGTCACCACCGTGGCGATGACCGGCGGCGCAGGCGCCCCCGATATGGCCGCCATGATCGCCGCCATGCCGGACGAGTGGTACAACCACATCATGATGCCGTTCAACGACACAGCCAGCCTGAACACCCTGCGTGACGAGCTGATCACCCGCTGGGGCCCGCTCAAGATGTCGGAAGCGATCGCCTATTCCGCATATCGCGGTACCTATGGCGAGACCATTACCTTCGGCGAGGCGCGCAACGACTTCCTGTTGACCTCTATGGGCACCAGCAAAGCTCCCCATCCTGCATGGGAATGGGCTTCCAGCTATTGCGGTGAAGCGGCATACCATCTTGCTATCGACCCGGCACGGCCGCTGCAAACGCTGGCGCTTCCAGGCATTTTGCCGCCAGCCAAGGCAGACCGTTTCTCCTTTGACGAGCGCAACAACCTGCTGAAATCCGGCATCGCCACCTATCAGGTGCAGCCCGGTGACGTGGTGGCCATTGAGCGTGAAGTGTCGATGTATCAGCAGAACGCCTTCGGCGATCCGGATCCGTCCTATCTCGACATCACCACCCCGGCCACCCTGGGCAAGATGCGTTACGACATCAAGGTGATGGTCACCAACCGTTACCCGCGCCACAAGCTGGCCGATGACAAAGTGCTGGCCCAGATTGACCCGGCGCAGCCGGTAGTTACGCCCAAGTTGATGGAACAGGCGATTCTGGAAGTGGCGCTCGACTGGGTGACCGCTGGCCTGATGGAAAACTTCGACCTGTTCAAAGAGACGCTGAGCGTCTACCGCGACACCGCCGATCGCAACCGCCTGAACTGCGTGTGCCATCCGGATGTCGTCAACCAGCTGCGCGTCTTCGCAGCCCTGATCCAGTTCAAACTCTAAGGGGGACACCATGGGACAAATCCTCGGTGAAGTGACCATTCGTGTGAATGGTAAGCAAATCAAAACCAAGGGCGGTTCTACGCTTGATCCGGGTGGTAACGACTGGACTCAGCATGTCGGCCCTGGTGTGGTATGGGGTGAATCCAAGAAGTATTTGCCGCCAAAGATTGAGAACCTCTCTATCGCTGCCGATGAGGATGTTGACATCATCGACATCAAAGCCATCAGCAACGCCCAGCTGGTTTGGGAAGGCGATAATGGCGTCAGCTATATGATGACCGGTTGTGTATGCGGCCAAGCCACCCTGAATGAAGAGTCTGGCGATATTAAAACCAGCTTCATGGGTCGCAAGATTGTAAGGATTTAATTATGGCCGTCATGACCTTCAATCTTGAGCATGGTTATAAAGTCACTGGTTCTGATGGTCAGGAGACTTTTGAAAAAGAAGTTGGCCTGCGCGAATTAACTGCCAGTGACATTATTGATTCGCAGCTGGAAGCTGAGCAGGTAATTGAATTGGCAACTGGTAAAGTTGCTTCATATACATCTGATGTTCGCATGGGACTTAATATGTTATGTCGCCAAGTTGAATATATTGGCGAAATTCAAGGCCCATTGAATATGAAGATGCTGCGCAATCTTCATCGCGATGATCTTACCTTGCTGCAAACCAAAGCATCTGAGCTGGATAAGCTGGTGTTGGAGGAGATAGCCAAGCGGGGGCGAGTTTAAGCAGCTGGCTGAACCTTTGGAGGCGTTTCTCTTTTTCATGGGGAATCGCCTCCCTATCAGCGAGCTGAAATGTTACTCCATCCGTCGCTTGCTCAAGATCCATGAGCAACTTAGCCGCCCGCCATCACCACCACGTCGTAAATAGAGGTCATCATGGCCAATAAACTTGTCACCGATATCGTCATCAATCTGGCTGGCAATATGGCCGCAAAGGCTCGTCAATATGGCCAGTCAATGAGTCAGTTTGCCGCCCAGAGCAAGAATGCACTGGCAATGATGAACTCGACCATGGCCGCCACCAGTCAGGGTATTGATACCTTTGGCAATCGACTGGTATTGGCCGGTGCTGCATCTGCTATCGCCTTTGAACGCACCTTTATCAAGACCGCTGCCGAGTTCGAGCGGTATCAGATCATGCTCAATAAATTGCAAGGTGGGCCGGAAGGTGGCGCCAAGGCAATGAGCTGGGTCAAACAGTTCGCCCAAGATACCCCCTATGCCGTCAACGAGGTGACCCAATCATTCGTCAGGTTGAAGGCGTTCGGCCTCGATCCGATGGATGGCACCATGCAGGCCATTGCCGATCAAGCCGCCATGATGGGCGGCACAGCCGAAACAATGGATGGTATTTCATTGGCACTTGGTCAGGCATGGACAAAAGGCAAGCTGCAGGGCGAAGAGGCGCTGCAGCTGCTGGAGCGTGGCGTGCCGGTTTGGGACTACCTGCAGAAGGCTAGCAAGGAGCTTGGCAAGAATAACGGCCTTGGTTACACCACCCAGCAATTGCAGGATATGGCCAGCAAAGGCCAGTTAACCAGGAAAGCCATCAAGGATCTTATCGACCAGATGGGGCTGGCATCAAAGGGGGCAGCGAAAACCCAGATGGAGAGCTGGAACGGCATGATCTCCAATATGGGCGACAGCTGGACCATGTTCAAAACTGATGTGATGGATAGCGGCGCTTTTACCGTGCTCAAGCAGGAGCTCGGGTCTCTGCTAAAGCAACTGGACGAGATGAAGAAGACCGGAGAATACGATGAACTGGTCGAAAAGATTGGCGGCAATCTGGTCGATGCCTTCAAGGCAGCTGCAGAAGCAATTCGTGATGCCAAAGAGCTTGGCGCAGAGCTGATCCCTGTTCTCAAGTCGGTAGGTGAGACCGCCAATGGTATCGCTGACATGGTTGGCGGTTATGAGAATCTGGCCAAGATCTTGGGAAGTATCTATCTGCTCAACAAAGGTGGCCGTTTGCTGGCTCCGGTTGCCAAAGGTGCCATTGCTGCCGGTGGTTGGGCTGCAGGTGCCATTTTCAAGAAAGGGAAAGGCGGTGCCGGTGGTATCGGTGACGCTATGGCCGATCTGGGGGCTACCCCGGTCTATGTGGTTAATATGCCGGGTTCTGGATTTGGAGATGGATCTTTGACTCCAGCAGGTAATCAGGCTGGCAATAAGAGCGTTCTTAACGTTCAGAAGCTGATTGCTGGCGGAACTGCGTTGTATGGGATCTCGCTTATTCCTGAACTCGGCGGGTTGCCATCATGGAGTCGTCAGGAGGAGCGAGCAAAGGAACTGGCTGATAAGGGCAATGGCTTGTTTAACCTGAATGCAGATGGAATTTCTCCTGCCCCCGGCATTCTCGATGTGTTTGATGAGATGAAAGCCTTCTTCACGCGAGATATCACGCCATCACCGCGCCCAGACAACCTCGGGATCGATATCAAGGTCAGTGATGACCGCATCACCGTCCGCACCCGCGACACGGCACCTGGCCTACAGGTGCGCGTCGATAACGGCCCTTCATTGATGCCTTAAGGAGGGTTTGAATGAGCTTTGAAGAGCGTTTGACCGCCTCGTTCCGGGGCGTTGAATTCCTGCTGAATACCGTGGAAGGAAAAGGCGGCCGCCGTGCCATCCCCCGCGAATACCCCAAGCGCGAAAGCGGCTGGACAGAAGACAACGGAGCCGTGCTAACCAACGAGCAGATCACCGGCAAGCTGGTCGGCAAGGATTATCTGACCCAGCTGCGCAGCCTGCTGGATGCCCTGAACGAGCCGGGCACTGGCGAGATGATCCACCCGTGGTGGGGCGTGCGCACCGTGCAGGTCGGCGAGGTTAGCCACCGCCTTGATAACGAAGAGGATGGCGTCGCTTATGTCACCTTCACAGTGTGGGAGGCTGGCAAGCGCCTGTTCCCCTCTGCCGCTATTGATACCGCGGCTACCCTGGGCAATGCCGCCGACGCTGCGCAGGGGGCCAGCGAGCAATCATTCCTCGATTCGTTTATCACCGGCATCGATAACATGGGCGTGATGGTCGATACCTTCCTCGACGATCTGGACGAGTTGACCCGCGGCCTGCCATCCCTGCCTGACCAGTTTCGCGAGTGGACCGATCGCCTGATGCGCACCAAGGATAGTGTCGGTGCGCTGCTGGCCTACCCGGGCGAACTGGCCCGCGAGGTGACCGGCATCGTGGAGGATGTCAAAGGCGTGGTGACTGACCCTATCCGCGCCCTGTCTGTTTATGACCAGGTAAGCCGCCGTTGGGAAGGGATGCGCGCCGAGCTGGCCATCACTGGCGGCCTGCCTACCAGCATCAACAGCGATGTGACCACCGGCGTGGCGTCTTCGGTGCCGACCATCGACACCCCAACCGAGCTGAATGCCGCGCTAGATAACGGCAAGGCCTTCACCGCCCTGATTGACCGCGCCACCGCTACGGCGGCGGCCAGTGCCATTGCCAGTGCGGATCTCGGTACCACCCGCGACTTTACCCCTGACCAGAACGGTCAGGTGACCATCGGCCAGTCGCTGACTGGTGATCAGGTCAACAACCAGATCAGCCGTCCTGTCACCATGGATGGCGTGGTGGGGGCAGATCGCAATCTGCTGCTCACCGCTGACGATCTGGAGCAGCTCGCCAACTACTGGGCCAACATATTGGCCGAGCTGGCCATGGATGCGGTAGAGGCCGAGCAGAGCGATGTGTGGCGCGCCCTGCGCGATCTGCGCCTTGCCCTGCTCAACGACAGCCGAGAGCGTGGCGCCAAGCTGCCGCGCCGCCGTCAGATCACCTTGACCACCACCACCGCGTCGGCCCTGCTGGCGTGGCAGCAGTATGGCAATGCCGAGTACCGCGATCGGCTGGTGATGGGCAACAAGCTGCGCGACCCTGCTTTCATCACACCGAGCACCAACATTCAGGTCGTGGACGAGGTGAGCAATGGCTGAACCCATCACCCTGCGCGTGGATGGTCAGCTCTATAGCGGCTGGCAGAAGGTGCGCATCACCCGCAGCCTGCGCGATATCGCCGGTGATTTCGAGTTGCACCTGACTCGCAAATGGGACGATGCCAAGGCGATGGTCATTCGCGAAGGTAGTGCGTGCACCGTGCATATCGGCAACGATCTGGTGTTGACCGGCTACGTTGACGATTTCACCCCAAGCTATGACGCCAAAGAGGTGAGCTGGGTGGTCAGCGGCCGCAGCAAGACCAGCGATCTGGTGGACTGCTCGGCCATCTACAAGAGCGGTCAATGGCAGAACGTCACCCTCGACAAGGTGGCGCGCGATATCAGCAAGCCGTTCGGCATCGAGGTGGTGGTCGAGTGCGATCTGGGGGCTGCCTTTCCCCGCGTGGCCATCGAGCAGGGCGAGACCTGTTTCGAGCTGCTCGACCGCTTGGCCAAGCAGCGGGCCGTGCTGCTCACCACCAACGAAAAAGGCCAGCTGGTGCTGACACAGGCCAGCGAGCAGGCAATGGGCGCCAGCCTTATCCTTGGCCAGAACATTCTGGCGGCCCGTGGCAACTTCAGCATGCGCGACCGGGCATCAGAATGGATCGTCAAGGGAAGCAGCTACGGCGGAGGCGCAACCTGGGATAATACGGCCACGTCTACCATCGGCGGCCAGAAGGCGACCATCACCGATCCGGATGTGCCGCGCTATCGCCCCCGCATCATCATCGCCGAAGATGTCACCACAGTGGCCGGTGCCAGCAAGCGCGGTCAGTGGCAGAAACAGCGCAGTATTGGAGAAGGTATCCAGACCGAGATCACTGTTGCTGGCTGGCGCACCCAAGGCATCGAAGGCGACAGCGGCCCGCTCTGGCGCATCAACAGGATGTGCCCGGTAAAGGACGATATTCAAGACCTTGATGTGAATTGGCTGATCGTCTCGGTGACCCTGATGGAAGGCGACCAGACAGGACGAGAGGCCATCATCAACCTGACCCCGCGCGAGGCGATGCTGATACCCGCGGAAGTGGTCAAGCAACAGACCAAAGAGGTAACCACATGGTAAGTATTCGTGATGTGCAGAAGCTGCTGGCCCCGCTGCAGCGCCGCCTGCGCCTGATTGCCGATCGCGCCATCGTCACCCTGGTCAATGACGCCCTGCAGCGCCAGAACCTGCAGCTCAAGGTGCTGGCTGACGAAGGGGCTGATGATGTCGAGCGCTTCCAGAACTACGGCCACACCAGCGTGCCGCCAGCAGGGTCTGAAGCCATCGTGCTGGGGCTTGGTGGCGCCCGCGCAGGACTGGTGGCCATCGCCGTCGAACATAAGGGCGTTCGCCCGAAAGACTTGGAGGCGGGGGATAGTTGCCTATACCATCTGGAGGGTCACAACCTCCTCCTTGGCAAAGACGGCTATGCCGAGCTTAGCGCGAAAAGCGTCAGTATCACCGCAGAAGAACAAACCCTCACTATATCTCCTGAAAATGAAATTCTTGGGGCGCTCCACGTCACATTGAACATCACTACCGATGCGGATGTGATCATCAATGGCAAGTCGTTCCTTGGGCATAAACACGATTTACCAGGTGGGGGGCAAACATCTCCCCCAGTGTGAGGGGCGATGACCACAGCCATCATTTGGAACAACGAAACCGGCCGAGGCGATATTGAAATCACCTCGGCCGGTTTGCGTCAGGATGATGGCCTCGAAACCATGGTGCTGCAGGTGCTGTTTACCGACGCCCGCGCCGATGACTCCGACGTGCTGCCAGACGGTACCGGCGATAAGCGCGGCTGGATTGGCGACACCTTTGCCGACCAGCCGTGGGGAAGCAAGCTCTGGCTGCTCGACCGCGAAAAGCTCACCACCGACGTGCGCAACAAGGCAGTGACCTATGCGCAAACCGCCCTTGATGCCCATTTAAAGCCTGATTACGCCAGCAATATCGTGGTGACCGGCACCATTCCCCAGTTTCAGCTGCTGCAGCTCAATATCGCCATCACCCGCCCTGACGGAACCAACACCACCATGACCATCAACAAGCGGTGGGAGGCGCAAGCCAATGCCTTATAACGTCCCCACCCTGCGCCAGATCACCGCCAGCGGACTGCTGGATATCGAATCAAGCCTCGGCACCGTGCTGCCTAAGTTCGGCATCGAGCAGGCGCTGAATACCGCCGTATCCGCTGGCCAGCGCGACCTCTACGATCACCAGATGTGGATCGTGCGTCAGATCATCCCGACCAGCGAATCGGATGACCAGACCATCATCGAAACAGCCCAGTTCGAAGGGGTGATCCGCAAACAGGCCACCTATGCCGCTGGCCCCGTCACGCTGCAGGGTACAGTGCCAGCTCCTGTCGGTACCGTGCTGCAGCACAGTGACGGTCGTCAATACACCGTCACCAGCAGTGCCAGCCCGAGCGGTGGCGTTGTTGCCGTTCAGGTGCAGGCTGCAGAGGCAGGATCAGCAGGCAATCTGGCCGCAGGCCAACCGCTGGCGCTGGTAACCCCCGTTCCCGGGTTGCAATCCAACGGCGTCAGCGAAGACATCAGCGGCGGCGCCGATATCGAGCCCATCAACCAGCTGCTGGAGCGTCTGCTGTTCCGCAAGCGTAATCCGCCGATGGGTGGCGCTGTGGCCGATTACGTCACCTGGATGCGTGAGGTGGCTGGCGTGACCCGCGCATGGGCCTATGACGTGTGGCAAGGCGGTGGAACGGTAGGGATCGGCTGGGTTTATGATGACCGGGCTGACATCCTGCCAACGCCTACCGACCAGTTCATGATGCAGGATTACCTGTTCCGTCATGCTGACCCGGCGACTGGCGTGCTGGTCGGCCGCCCTGCAGGTATCGAGCTGGTCATCATAGGGCCAACTCTTAAGACCACTAATCTGACGATTACTCCAACGCCAGATAGCGTTGATATCCGCGCCGCAATCGAACAGAACCTGAACGGCTATGAGCGCACATTGCAACCAGGTGAAACGCTTTTGCTGTCAAAGATCCGCACTGCCATCGGCTCAGCAACTGGCGTGAGAGATTACGTGCTTGATTTGAGTGCTGATGTGCCTGCAGCCGCTACCGAATTGAATGTGATTGGGGTGGTGACGTGGCCCACTCTGTAGAGTTATGGGCTGATGCGCTGCTGCAACAGATGCCGCGTGGTCGCGCTTGGCCACGCGATCCTGATGCGTTCTTGCCAAAGTATGCGCTCGGATTTGCCAAGCGACTGCAGGAAGTTGAGTTAAGCGCCGAACAGCTTCTGCTTGAAATGCGCCCTGAAACGACGGTGCAGTTACTGCCGGAATGGGAGGTCTATCTTGGCCTTCCTGATTGCAATATTACCAATCAGACATTCGAACAACGTCGCGCAGCAGTGGTTGAGAAGTATCACCGCAAAGGCGGCCTTGCTACATGGCAAATCGAGTTTGTTGCAGCCGCCCTTGGCTATGACATCAAGGTTAATGAGCAGTGGCCTCATCATGTATTACGAGATGTCAATTATCCACTTTATCCAAGTTCCACAAGATTCATTTTGCGCATTGATGTGTTTGGTATGCCAGATGACAGATTTACTGTTCTTGATGACGTGATGACACCATTGAGAGGCCAGTCTTCTTTGATTCTTGAGTGTGTTCTTAACCGCCTGAAAGCGGCGGGTTTCTATTACGATTTCAATTATGACGAGGTGTGACCATGGCTTACTGGCCTGATACCGGAACTGGCGTTGATGTAGAACCTGCGCGCAAGCCAGTCCAAAGCGCTCTGCGCAAATACTTCTCAGAGGGTGGCCCCGGTGTGCCGCCGACAGTACCTGGCGGTGATTGGTTCAATCAGATGACCAACGAAGTGCTGAACGTGCTAGAAGCGGCAGGCATCGAACCGAGCAAGATCGATGATAACCAGCTCATTACCGCAATTGAGCAGCTGATCTCGGGTGTTGTTGATAACCTTGAGAGCAGACTTGAAAGCGATGGTTCCTCTATTGAGGACATTGCCGCTACCCCTAAAGAACTTGAAAGACTGCATGTTTTCAACGCTGCTAACTACGGCGTTGTCGACGGGGCCTCTGATGACCAAACTACAAAACTTAATAACTGTATAGCTGACGCGATCTCGGCTGGTGCTACGGATGTGTGGCTTAACAGCGACATTAAGTGCTTGGGGCGTGTAACCAACCCTCTCGATGTAACCCTCCGCGGCGGCGGCTCAATCAGCAAACACAACCCGGAAAATTATCAGATCGATGTGCTGTCGGATGGGCATTTGCTTCCAGCGGTGTCTAGCAGTGTGCGCTCGTTTACTCAGTTTCAGCGTGCGTTAAGAAAAGGAACGATAACCGTGGTATTGGTCGGAGATTCGATCTCAACCAGCAACCCTGACACGTTGACAGGTACGGATGACCTAACTACTTACCTAGAAAAACAAATAAAATTGAGGTATCCAGGCATTACTGTAAAGTTCTACAACCGTGCAATCGGCGGGGCTACGATGGAAGCGTTTAATGCTCCAAACCTGCCAAACTACCTACGCCCAATAGCATCGGTACAAGCTCCATGGTACACAGATTTTAACCAGCCTTGGTTTGAATATGTTTCATCGCTCAGTCCAGATCTTGTTATTCTGGCTTTCGGGATGAATGGGGAAAATACGATTGGACTTGGGTTTACTAGTCTGAACGAAATTTGGTTTAAGTTCAATGGGTTAGCTAAATTCCCATCAATAGCTTATGTAACCACACCGACGCCAACAGGGAAAACGGAGTCTAGTTACTCTACTTTTTCAGCCCAGTCAACTCGTAACCACTTCGCTGAAATGGCCAGGGTGTACGCAGGAATAAAAGGGGAAGCGGTGATCGATGTTAACCGCCTTCAGCAAGCCACTTGCTATGGCGCCGACCCTTGGTTTTATAGCAAAAAAGAAACCACGCTCATTCAAACAGGCACTGCGTCAGAATCTGATGACGCCTTGATTTTTCAAACATATTCACGTTTTTTTTCGGCGTATTTTAAGCTAATTCCTGGCTCTAATCCGCTGCAAATACAATTTAACTACAACCATCTCGAACCCGTTAATCTCAATAACTCCGTTATCATTTATGGTAGCGAAGTCATCCTTTATACAGGCACGAGGGAACTAGCCCGCGCTAGCATTACAACTACTGGAAGCTATCATTCATTCAAGCTGCACCATGACAGGAGCAAATTTGAACTGCTGATGGATGGCGTGGTTGTGTTAAGTGGAAACTACACGTTCGAACACTATTTCGATAGCAACGTTTTGTTTAGTGCTGGCCCGCTCAAAAAAGATGTTCGGTTATTTGAGTTCCTCCCGCAAAAGGTCTCCAAGACACTCACACCCGATCAGGCGTGGGGCCAGTGGACGAGCGATTCGAGTGTAGGCACTAAGCCGCTGATCGGCGGTAACAGCGTCAATCATCCTTCGACGCTTGGGTTAAGTGCTTTTTACAAACCCGCGGTAGACAACTTTGTCGGTAGTCTACCGATGCGAGATGTCAGAGATACGATCTTCAATACTCCATCAGCATCCGGTCCACAATCGCTTCTTTCAGGTCGGAAATTCAGCGATTACTCCCATTGCATTTTTGTCTTTGGTAATCCAGGTATAGGTGTTCCTATGTGCCAATCAGTTCCCAAGGAGGTTCTTGTCAACGGCTATATCATCCAACAACCAATCAGAACTGCTGCTGGTGCAGTCGATGGGCTTATCAATATAGCCATCAATAGCGATAACACCTTTACTCTTTCCAAGAGCGGCGGTGGCACTAACTCTAACCAACTTGGCTTGATAATCGGTATCATTTAATCCATTTAATCCTAGTGTATTGAACATCATCTGAAGTGATCAATACACTAGCTCCTAATGATCATTTTACTCGCGCCGCTACACAGGTAGAAGGCGAGACCAGTGCCAGCCTGCGTCTGCTACCGCCGGCTGTCACCACTAGTGAGCAGCATGAGCTGAGTGTGAGCGTCTCGGACGGGGTCCATCAAAGCGAAGGGCGCGTCGTGCTGACGCTGGCGCGCGTGGTCGACGGCTCTTGCAACACCACAGATCCGGAAGCGGCGAATGTTCCCGCATGGCAGGCCAGCAAGGTCTATAACGGCGGCGACAAGGTGAGCTACAACCAGCTGGTATGGCGTGCCAAGTATTGGACTCAGGGCAATGAACCGGGCCGCGCCGCCGATCAGTGGGCGCTGGCGAGTCAGGTTGAGCTGGGCTGGAGCGCTACCGTTGCCTACAACGGCGGGGAGCTGACCAACCACAACGGCCGTCAGTGGAAGGCCAAGTGGTGGACTCAAGGCAACGAGCCGGGCAAGCACGATGTCTGGCTGGATGTCGGGGCGGCAAGCTGCCCCTAGGTTGAGTCCATGATGAAGATGGCGGAGCCTGTTCAGGCGGGCTCCGCCTTTTGCCACAAAACCATAGAGAGCAACAATAATGAAAATAAACCGCATCACCCTTCTGCTTGCCGGCATGATGCTGAGCGGCCACCTGTGGGCGGCCGAGGCATACGACATCAACAAATCCTACCCGGGCGGCAGCCAGGTCAATTACAACGGCCAGGTTTTCGAGGCCAAATGGTGGGTCAACCCGGGTCAGACTCCGGGCATGGCGGCCGCCAATGAGTGGGATACCCCGTGGAAGCTTGTCGGTGAAGGGGAAGTGACCCCGCCGGATACCGGTGGCGATGACAAGCCCAATCCGCCGACGCCAACCCCGCCGGATGGCAGCACCACCCCCGTCTATATGAGCCAGGCCGAGCTGGATGCCAAAGAGAAGGCGCTGACCGACTTCCCGGCGATGGAAGCGGTCAAAGCATCCATCGCTACCCGAGACAATCTGGTGGTCGAGGCGGTGCAGCCGGGCCGTGCCGACAACCCGGGCAACGTCAAGCGGGTCGAAAGCTTGCTGAGCGAGGGTCAGTTCAACTACCTCTTCCCGCTACGCGCCCCCGAGTACACCTATCGCGGCCTGCTACAGGCTGCGGCCAAGTTCCCGGCCCTGTGCAGCGATTACAGCGATGGCCGCGATGCCGATGCCATCTGCCGCAAGACCCTGGCGACCATGTTCGCTCACTTCGCCCAG
Source organism: Aeromonas sp. JL9 (assembly GCF_024436075.1). Taxonomy (NCBI): domain Bacteria; kingdom Pseudomonadati; phylum Pseudomonadota; class Gammaproteobacteria; order Aeromonadales; family Aeromonadaceae; genus Aeromonas; species Aeromonas sp. JL9. The sequence goes on from NZ_JANFNV010000002.1 coordinate 135,659, forward strand.
GAGACCGGTGGCCATGAAAACTGGCGCCCGGAGGCCGAGTGGCGTCAGGCGCTGGTCTACGTGCGCGAGATGGGATGGAATGAGACCATGCGCGGTGGTTACAACGCCGAGTGCCGCCCCGATGTGTGGCAGGGTCAGCAATGGCCGTGCGGTACGTTCGACAATGGCGAGTTCAAGAGCTACTTTGGCCGCGGTGCCAAGCAACTCTCCTACAACTACAACTACGGCCCCTTCTCCGAGGCGATGTTCGGCACGGTGCGCACCCTGCTCGACCGCCCCGATCTGGTGGCCGACACCTGGCTGAACCTCGCCAGTGCGGTGTTCTTCTATACCTATCCGCAGCCGCCCAAGCCCTCCATGCTCCATGTCATCGATGGCACCTGGCAGCCGAATGACCATGACAAGCAGAACGGTCTGGTGCCGGGCTTCGGGGTCACCACCCAGATCATCAACGGCGGGGTGGAGTGCGGCGGCCCGGTCGAGCACGCCCAGTCCCAGAATCGCATCAACTACTACCGCGAGTTTGCCAACTACCTCGGGGTGGCGGTGCCATCCGACGAAGTGCTGGGCTGCAAGAATATGAAGGTGTTTGACGACAATGGCGCCGGTGCCTTGCCCATTTATTGGGAGCAGGACTGGAGCTATGTGGCAGAGAACCCCAACGGCGGCAAGAGTTATGCGTGCAAGCTGGTGGGCTACCAGACCCGTTTCAGCGCCTTCAAGGCAGGGGATTACAGCCGCTGCGTTCAGCACTTCTATCCGGAGGTGGTGATCGAGGATAACGGCGGTGGCACCAACCTGCCGCCGGTGGCCAATATTACCGGCCCGGCGCAGGCCGAAGGTGGCAGCAAGGTGACCCTCTCCGGCCAGCACTCCAGCGATCCGGAAGGCAAGCCGCTCTCCTATGCCTGGACTATCCCGGCTGGAGCCTCTGCCCCGGCACTGGATCAGGTCACTCTGGAGTTGACCCTGCCCAAGCCGGCCAGCGATACCAGGCTGGAGATCAAACTGACGGTCACAGATGAAGGTAATCTGAGCCGCAGCACTACCCATAGCCTGCAGGTGAAAGGGGAGGAGGGGGGCGTAACGCCGCCTGACTATCCGGCCTATAAAGAGGGGACTCCCTACAAGGCAGGCGAGCGGGTCAGCAACGGCGGTGTCAGCTATGAGTGCAAACCGCACCCCTACACCGGCTGGTGCGCAGGTGCTGCATGGGCCTATGAGCCGGGCAAGGGTACGGCCTGGGCCGATGCCTGGATCAAGCTCTGAGCCGTTTCAGGGTTACAAGGCTTGCCGACAAGCCAGCGCACAATTCAGTGCAATGACAATCCGGAGCAATAAAAGATGGGGCCTGCGGGCCCCATTCTTGTTTGGTGGAGTTCAGGTTTGGCCGTGGAACATCTGGCCCGGACAGGACAGCGCCTCGAAAGGGCTGTGTGATGATGTGTGTTGTTGTTTTATTACATTTTCCGTGAAAGGCTTTCAGCAATTACTTGCCGTAGCGGAAGTAGTATTCACGGGTGGAGGGGGCATAGGCATCTTTCTCTACAACGCCGTTCTTGGTAGTTGCACCGCGCAGGTGGAACAGGACTGCCAGATTCTCAAACATGGTTTACCTCATCGCTCTGTCATTTATGGTTATGGTGTGTGACCTGGGTCACGGTTTGATCCTATGGTCATTTGTGAGCCAGATCAACTTTCCGTGTTGTAAATTTACAAAAATCATGGAAAGGGTTTTCAAATGCAATGCCCTTTATGGAAAGGCTTTCCCGAGGTGACGGGGGAGAAGCTGATGATCAGCCTGCAAAAGAGGCTTGAGAGCGGGAGCATTGCACGGGGAAAGAGGCTTGCTGCACGGCCTCTCCTTTATAGGTGCTTGAGCCGATTTATGACATAAAACAGAGAGATAGCACGCGTCTTGCTGGTAAAAACAGCGAACTGCTGCAATTTTGACTAAACGAATCAGTCGCGGTTATTTTAGGGTTGACAGCAAAGCGGGTGATGCCTATCATGCGCCTCCGTTGCCGGAGATAACTTCGTCAGCGCCGAGGTGAGTTGGGGTTATAGCTCAGCTGGGAGAGCGCTTGCATGGCATGCAAGAGGTCCGCGGTTCGATCCCGCGTAGCTCCACCATA
>NZ_JANFNV010000002.1:137891-294084 GCF_024436075.1 Aeromonas sp. JL9
TATAGCTCAGCTGGGAGAGCGCTTGCATGGCATGCAAGAGGTCCGCGGTTCGATCCCGCGTAGCTCCACCAAATTCTTGTTACAAGAAGCAAAAGGCCACCGCATCGCGGTGGCCTTTTTGTTTTCTCCATCATTTATTTTCTCCATACGCCCGCGCCTTTCATTTGTAAATCCAATGACCTGAATGAAAAAGCCCGCGAGACTCGCGGGCTTTGCTTGCACTATTCAGATGCGCTTGTGGTTAACGGCGACGTCGCCAGGCCAGCGGTAACAGGGCCAGCAGGCCGAGTCCCAGTGCACCACCGCCTGAGGAGGTGTCCGGTTTGGTGGCATCGCTCTCCAGTCTCAGGTCGACGATGATGGGATCATGGTCGGAGGCACTGAAGGGGTTGTCAGACTTGAACAGGGTGCCGGTGTACTGGCTGCCGTATTCGAACAGGGAGCTTTCGAAGGAGTTGATGTGCCAGTCTGCGACACCTGCCACCTTGCTGGCCAGCGCCGGGTTGGCGAGGGCATAGTCAAGGGTGCCCAGCTCCCCGTCGTAGCTGTAGGAGATGGCTTTCTCCTTGTTGAATTTGACGTTGAGATCGATCAGGCCGTAGCTGCGAGTCACTTCGCGACCGAGCTGTTCATAGGACTGATCACCGATAAAGGTGTGGGAGGCCGATACGATCTTCCGTTCGCTGGTGGCCGGGTTGTAGTCGGTCAGCACCCGGATCGGATCTTCCTTGGCGTAGGAGTTGAAGTCGCCCACCAGCAGCACCTGGCCCGGCAGTTTGCTGACCGCCTCACCCAGCACCTTGGCGGCAGAGACCCGGAACTCGGTGCACTTGCCCTGCAGGTCGGCCGGTTCTGTCTTGCCATCGCCATTTTCGTAGCAGCCTGACCCCTTGGATTTGAGGTGGTTGACCACCAGCGTCAGTGGCTCCTTGCTCTTGGCGAGGGTGAAGGTCTGAACCAGAGAATCGCGCTGACCGGCTGTCTTGGCCACACCACCAGTGGTGTAGCGCTGCTCCGGCAGCTTGATGACGCTGGCATCTCCGCTGGGGGTAAGCAGGGCAGGGCGGTAGATCATCGCCACCATGATGGCGTCACCGCCGAAGAACTTGCCATCGGTAAGGGCAGTGACCGGCAGACGCACATAGGCGTAGTGTTTGCTCGCATCCTTCTGCTGTTCGTTGAGGCGGGTCACCAGATTGTGGAGGGCTGAGTTATCCTCGAAGCCGTTGTTCTCCATCTCCATCAGGCCGAGCAGATCGGCATCCATTGCGGTAATGGCATTGACGATCTTGGTGCGCTGTTTCTCGAACTCGGGCTGGCTCTTGGCACCCCGGTTGCAACCTTTGGCGTTGTCGGCATCCGCCTGATCCTTGCACAGGATATTGAGTGCACCGCCGATGCTGGAGTGACTGGTGAAGTAGTTGAGCACGTTGAAGCTGCCGATCCGCAGATCGCTGCCAGCGAGGCGAGCCGGCGCGTCTTGACGATCCTCTTCAGGGCTGCGCAGCAGGGCGCCGGCAGTCAGGGTGACATCGCTCGGTACCACCAGACGGAAGGCATCCTTGTTATAGACGATCACCCCCTCCAGCCCGGTCAGTTGATCGCCGATACGCAGATAACCCTGATCGGCATCCCAGCTCGGGAACCAGGGTAGTACGCCATCCGGCGCTTTGTAATCAGACTCGACTACCAGACGGTTGCTGCCATTTTTGGTGGCCAGTGCAACAGCGTCCGCACTGTTGGCAACATGGAGCTGGGTCGGCTTGAGCAGAGGCGCCTTGTGGGAGAGTTCGACGTTGTTGCGATATACCTTGTAGTCGAAGCCGTAGTTGCGGGTCAGGTGCAGGTCACTGCTGCTGTCGAGCCGTATCCGCATCCCTTCGTGGCGATTGAGCGCTTGCGCCAGCGTCTCCCCTTCATTGACCTGCAATACGCTGGTCGGCACATTCAGCCCTTGTGCGGTGACTTGCAAGTGGGCTTTTTTGGTGGCCTTGTCGACTAACGGGGTCAGCTGGGTGCCGCCGTAAAATTCTTGCACCTGTGCTTCCAGACAGACTTCGCTCCCCGGTTTGACGTCTTTATATTTGGTCGCGAAGTCCTTGTCGTTCAGATAGACAAAGATGCCATCAGAGGTGGCCGGATTGCCATCGCCCACCGGGTCGGTCAGATAGAACCCCTTGGTCAGGCTTTGGCCCAGTGTCGTCACGATACCGCGAACGTTGAAAGTGCCCGGGCTGATTTTGCCGGTCACGTTACCGTTCTTGTCGGTCACGGTCTGGGTGGCCAGCGCGCTGGCGGAGCCTGTGCCCTGAATGGTCGGGATGGGAGTGAGTTGAGCCGGATCGGACGGGCAGACAAATGCCGCATGGGCGCCTGAGGATGCAAGTGCCAGCCCCACGGCCAGCGACAGCAGGGTACGAGTACCTTTCATAGGTGTTCCTTTTTTATTTTTGCCAGTGATTCCATAGCCTTGGCTCGTTGACCAAGGGCGCGCATTGTCACATTTCTGGCATGTCATACCAGTGAGCCAACGCACATTAAATGAATCTGGGAAGGTGCGGGAAAGCGTTTTTATGATCCCAGTAACGATATGATTTTTTTGATAATTCAATCAATTTTAACCCTGAGATCATGATGCTTTCGTGGCAGGGGATAATTCTCTTTGAGAATAAAGATTGAGGGGATCTTGTCGCCTTCCTATACTGGGTTCGTTCCTCACGGAACCCAGGTAAAGGGCAAACCGGCAGTGATGTCGGGGCGCAATGCTTCCGGTCTCGATCGTGGATCCAGATAGCGGGGTTTCCCTGGGTGAGGGGTGGTTTTTGTGGCAGGTCCATTGCCAGTTGTCTGCGCCCATCATGCAGGTTGCGATTGTTCTTTGCCTTGGTGACCAAGCCAAGACAAAACAAGGAAGATAACAATATGCAACAGCTTTTCAGACCCAGCAGGCTTGCCATGCTGGTCGCCCTTGCGGCTGCGCCCACCTGGGCTCAGGCCGCTTATCCCGCCTATAAATCCGGTACTGCCTACAAGGCTGGCGATATCGTCAGCAACGTCGGTGCCCTCTACGAGTGCAAAGAATTTCCCTATTCAGGCTGGTGCGGGGCATCCCCCTATCACTATGAGCCGGGGGTAGGTGTGGTCTGGGCAGATGCCTGGAAGCCCTATGGTGGCGAGGTGCCCCCTCCTGCGCTCGGTGTGGCAGTCAGCTCACCGGCTGCCGGTGCCAGCTTCAACGAAGGAGCCAGCGTGGAGCTGGCAGTGACCCTGAGCGGCCCGGTAACGGCCTTGGCCCGGGTGGAATACCTTGTCGACGGCAAGCTGGTCGCCACGGCGAGCGCCTCGCCCTGGAGTGCCAGCTGGAGCGCCGCCGGAGTGGGGGCCCATACCCTCAAAGCTCGCGCGCTGGACAAAGATGGCAAGGTGCTGAGCGAGGCGGATTCCAGCTTCAACGTCGCCGCCGTGGTGGCGCCAGAGGCGCCCAAGGTGAGCATCAGCAGCCCGGCCAATGGGGCCAAGGTGACGCTGGGTCGCAGTGTGGCGGTGAGTGGCAACGTCACAGATGCCAACAACGATGTGGCCAAAGTCGAGCTCTATGTCGACGGCAAGAAGGTGGGCGAAGATACCACTGCCCCCTGGCAGGTGAACTGGACGCCGGATGCCAAAGGCAGTGCCGCCCTCAAGCTGGTGGCCACTGACAAGACCAATCTGAGCGGCGAGTCGGCGGCGGTGACCGTCAATGTCGAGGAGGCCGCGCTGCCGCCCACCGGTGGCAACCTCTCTTGTGACATTCGCCAGATCTATCGTCCAGATGGTTACGAGTGCATGGGGGATGACCATGCCCGCCGGGTCATCGGCTACTTCACCTCCTGGCGCACCGGCAAGAACGGCCTGCCCGCCTATCTGGTGAGCGACATCCCCTGGAACAAGATCACCCACATCAACTACGCCTTCGCGGCGGTGGATGAGCAGAGCCACACCATCAAGGTGGACGATGCAGCCACCAAGATGACCTGGGATGGCGTGCCGGGTGCCGAGATGGATCCTGAATTCGCCTACAAGGGCCACTTCAACCTGCTGTCGAAGTACAAGAAGCAGTATCCGGACGTGAAGACCCTCATCTCGGTCGGCGGCTGGGCCGATACCCGCGGCTTCTACACCGCCACTACCAAGGGGGACTGCTCGGTCAATACTGCCGGTATCAACACCCTGGCTGACTCGGCGGTGAGTTTTATCCGCCAGTACGGTTTTGACGGGGTCGATATCGACTACGAATACCCCACCTCGATGAAGGATGCGGGCAACCCCAACGACTTCCCGCTCTCCAACCAGTGCCGGGCCAAGCTGTTTGCCAATTACGAGGTGCTGATGAAGACCTTGCGGGCGCGGCTCGACAACGCCGGTAACGAAGATGGCCGCAAGTATATGCTGACCATCGCCTCACCGGCCTCGGCCTATCTGCTGCGCGGGATGGAGAACTTCCAGGTCACCCAGTACCTCGACTACGTCAACCTGATGACCTATGACTTCCACGGTGCCTGGAACCACTTTGTCGGTCACAATGCGGCCCTGTTCGACAACAATGCCGACCCCGAGCTCTCCCACTGGGGCGTCTATACCCAGACCCAGTTTGGCGGTATCGGTTACCTCAACGCGGCCTGGTCTGCCCACTACTTCCGCGGTGCGCTGGCGGCTGGCAAGATCAACGTTGGCGTGCCCTATTACACCCGCGGTTGGCAGGGGGTGAGCGGTGGCAGTCATGGGCTGGGTGGCAAGGCAGCCCTGCCGAGCCAGAACGAGTGCCAGCCGGGCACAGGTGGCAGCACCATTCCGTGCGGCAACGGGGCGGTCGGCATCGACAACATCTGGCATGATCTCGACAAGAACGGCAAAGAGATCGGCGGTGGCGCTGTGCCCATGTGGCATGCCAAAAACCTGGAGCATGCAGCCAGCCTCGGCATCACCACGCTGCCAAGTTACGGCACTGCCTGGGGTCTGGATCCCAATAATCCGGCTCACGTGATGCAGGGCAAGTATGTGCGTTACTACGATGAGAAGGCCCACGCGCCCTGGCTGTGGAACGAAGAGAAGAAGGTGTTCCTCTCAACCGAAGATGAAGAGTCCATGGGCCACAAGCTGGACTACATCATCAAGCGCGGTCTGGGTGGCGTGATGTTCTGGGAGATGGCGGGTGATTACGCTTTCGATCCGGCCAAGAACGAGTACGGCATGGGCAGTACCCTGACCACCCTGGCTTATGAGAAGTTTGCCAAGGCAACTCCGTACAACACCAAGCAAAACGATCTGGCCGCGCCGAGCGCCCAGCTCGACATCCAGGTCAGCCTCTCCGGCTTCAAGGAAGGGGACTCCAACTATCCGATCAACCCGAAACTCAAGCTGATCAACAAGTCGACCCAGACCATTCCGGGCGGCGCGCGCATCGAGTTTCTGGTGCCCACCTCCACCTCTGACACCATCACGGATCAGAGTGGCATGGGCCTGAAAGTGGTGGAGAGCGGTGGCAACGACAATTCGGAAGGCATTGCGGGCGAGAAGGACTTCCACAAGGTCGCCATGAACCTGCCGGGCTGGCAGACTCTGGCTCCGGGGGCCGAGATTGAAGTCGCCATGACCTACTACCTGCCCGCCGCTGGCGTGCCAAGCGGCATGCGCATCATCAGTGGCAGCCAGACCATTGGTCTCAAGGCCGAGTTCCCGACTTTGCCGGAGGCCGTGCTGGGCTCGGGTGGCGGCGAGAATCCGGGCACCAGCTGCAGCAGCCAGAACGTCAATCCGGCGGCCTACAAGGCCTATCCGAACTGGCCGCAGGGGGATCATGCCAATGGCGGTGATCGCATTACCCATAACAAGGTGGTGTGGCAGGCGAACTGGTGGACCAGCAGCGAACCCAAGGCAACCGATGGCAGCTGGAAGTCTGTCTGTAGCTATTGATTTTAAAATCAATGAGATAAGTGAGGCTTCGGCCTCACTTTTTTTGTCTGGTTGGTCGCTCTGGTTGAAAATGCGCCTGCCTTTCCTAGCGGGCAGCCTCTATAATAGAGTCGATTAATAATCAGATGGATATCAGCGTATGGCGAGTATATTGGATTCCGTTGATCAACGAACTCAACTGGTGGGTGAAAACCGCCTCGAGTTGTTGATGTTTCGTCTCGGCACCCGTCAGATGTTCGCCATCAACGTCTTCAAGGTACGGGAAGTGGTCAAGTTGCCCCATCTGAGCAAGATGCCGGGCTCCCATCACAATATCAGTGGGGTGGCCAATATCCGCGGTACCTCGATCCCGGTGATCAACCTGCGTAGCGCCATCGGCATGCGTCCCATGCCCATCGACAGTGAATCCAATCTCATCATCACCGAGTACAACCGTACCATTCAGGGCTTTCTGGTGGGGCAGGTGGCCAATATCGTCAACATGACCTGGAAGGATATACTGCCGCCGCCGCGATCTGCCGGGCGTGCCAACTACCTCACTGCCATCACCCGCATTCCCGAAGATGGAGTAGATCAGATCGTCGAGATCATCGATGTAGAGAAGGTGTTGGCGGAGATCATCACCTATGACATCCGCATCTCCGAAGAGGTACTGGATCGGGAGATCCTGCCCGAGATGCATGGCCGCAAAGTGCTGATCGTCGATGACTCCAGCACCGCTCGCAATCTGGTGCGGGAGACCCTGGGCCAGCTTGGGCTTGAGGTGATCGAGTGTCAGGATGGTTTGCAGGCGCTGACCCTGCTCAAGGGGTGGTGCGATGCTGGCAAGAAGGTGACCGACGAGATCCTGCTGATGATCACCGATGCCGAAATGCCGGAGATGGACGGCTACCGCCTGACCCACGAGGTGCGCAGCGATCCGCGCATGTCTGACCTCTTTATCACCCTCAACACCTCCCTGAGCGGCAACTTCAACGAAGCCATGGTCAAGAAGGTGGGGTGTGACCGCTTTATCTCCAAATTTCAGCCCGACTTGCTGGTCGGCGTGGCCCAGGAGCGGTTGCGTCAGGTGCTGGAAAGCTGAGAAGTTGCCTGCCGGTTATGCTAAATCAATAACAACACATCCCGCTTCGGCGGGATGTGTTGTTATTGGGTATTGGCGATGGATTGGTTGAATCAAGGTGCCACGCAGAGATCGTCGACCATTCAAAACATCCGATTTTGGCGGGATATTTTGTTATGGGATATTGGTGATAGACGGTGGGCTTATTGGCTGAGCAGCGGCTCCATAAAGCGGGCGACTTTATCGCGGATTTGGGGCTGGGCCGCCGGGGTGGGATGAATACCATCGTTCATCATAAGTTCAGGGCGCAGCGCAATATCATCCATAAAGAAGGGCAGCAGCGGCAGATCGTTAGTCTGGGCCAACTCGGGAAAGATCTGTTCGAACTGGCGCAGATAGCGGGCACCGTAGTTGCGGGGCAGCTGGATTTGGGTCAACACCACACGGGTCTGCTGCTCCTTGGCGAGCGCGATCATGCTGGCCAGATTTTGGCGGGTAATGGTCGGTGCGAAGCCACGCAGGCCATCGTTGCCCCCCAGTTCGATCAGCAGCCAATCCGGCTTGTGCTCCTTCAGCAGAGCGGGCAGACGGGCCAGCGCCCCCTGGGTCGTTTCACCGCTGATGCTGGCATTGAGCAGAGTGTGTTTGCCCCCCTCCTCCTGCCATTTCTGGTTGAGCAGGGCGGGCCAGCTCTGCTCAACCTGCATTTGATAGCCGGCGCTCAGGCTGTCTCCCAGCACCAGCAGGGTCTGGGCCTGAGCCGACGAGAGCAGGCTGCCGAGGCCAACCAACAAGGCAAACAGAATACGCACCATCAATTCAACTCCCGCTATGGATTGTCATCAAGGGATTGGAACAAAGGATACAGAGCATGAGTTCAACCCCCATTATTGTCGTCAAGGGCCTCGGCAAATCGGTTCGCCTCGGCCAGGAAAGCCTCACCATCCTTGAAGGGATCGATCTGCAAGTCAATAGCGGCGAGACGGTGGCCCTGGTCGGCGCCTCCGGCTCCGGCAAGTCCACCCTGCTGGGGCTGCTGGCCGGGCTCGATCTGCCGAGCCAGGGGGATATCGAGATCCTCGGCAAATCCCTTGGCGAGCTGGATGAAGAGGGGAGGGCCAGATTGCGTGCCGAGCAGATCGGTTTTGTGTTCCAGTCGTTCCTGCTGCTCCCGACCATGACTGCGCTGGAGAATGTGATGCTGCCCGCCGAGCTGCGCGGCGAGCGGGATTGCGAACCAAGAGCCCGCGACCTGCTGGCTGCGGTCGGACTTGGCGAGCGGTTGCACCATCTGCCGCCACGGCTCTCCGGCGGTGAGCAGCAGCGGGTGGCCATTGCCCGCGCCTTTATGACTCGTCCCAGCCTGCTGTTGGCGGACGAGCCGACCGGCAACCTCGACAGCAAGACCGGCGAGAAAGTGATCGAGCTGCTGTTTGAACTCAATCGCAAGCACGGCACCACGCTAGTTGTCGTGACTCATGACCATCAGTTGGCCGAGCGTTGCCAGCGGCAACTGGTCATGACTGCGGGTCGGCTGGATCGCGAGGTGGCCCATGATGTGGTGTAACGGAGTGAGCTGCGGGTCAGGTGGGAGATGCAAGGGATGATGCTGTGGCGATTGGGATGGCGACTGCTTCGCCGGGAAGGTTTTAGCGGCGAGCTGCGCTGGTTTGTGCTGGCGCTGGCCCTGAGCGTGGCGTGCGTCTTGAGTGTGGCGCTGGTAGCGGATCGGCTCGATGCCGGACTCAAGGCGTCTGGCCGCGACTTTATCGGAGCGGATCGGGTGCTGCGCACCGCCGCCGCCCTGCCGGATGGTTGGCTGGAACGAGCGAAACAGGATGGCTTGGCGGTGCAGATCACCGTCAGCTTCAACAGCATGCTGTTTCATGGCGATGCGTTGCAGCTCGCCTCCATTCGGGCGGTGCCCGATGGTTTTCCCTTCTATGGCAAGCTCACTCTGGAACCTGCCCGCGCCCCGGCTCCCGGCGAGATTTGGCTCTCCGCCCGGGTGATGCAGCTGCTTAAGGCGAAAACGGGGGATGAGCTGGAGGTGGGCAATACGGTGCTCAAGGTGGCAGGCCTGCTTGGTGAGGAGCCGGATCAGGGCTTCAGCCCCTTCCTGCTGGCGCCGCGGGCGCTGATCCACAGTGCCGATATCGAGGCGACCGGTGCCCTGCTACCCGGCAGCCGCCAGCAGTGGCGCTATCTGTTCAAGGGGCCGCGAGAGTCGCTGGCCCGTTACGAGCAATGGTTGTTGCCGCAATTGCAGGCCGGACAGAAGTGGATCAAACCGGATGACAGCGAATCCCAAGTGGGCCGATCGCTGGCCAATGCCGAGCGTTTCTTCCGGCTTGCCTCGCTAAGCGGGGTGTTGCTGGGGGCGTTGGCGATGGGGATTGCGGTGCGCCACTTTGCCGAGCGCCAGACCAATATGGTGGCGCTGCTCAAGACGCTGGGGGCATCACGTCGCTCGCTCTGGCAACTGATGGGAACCCTGCTGCTGTCGCTGACGCTGATCGGTGCGCTGCTGGGTCTGGTAGCGGGCACCGTCATGCAGTGGATCACCTTGCAACTGCTGGGGGACCTGCTGCCGCCGGATCTGCCCCCCCCCTCCTGGCGCCCCTTTGCGCTGGGGGTGGCGGTGGCGCTCTTTATCACCCTGCTGCTCGCTTTTGTGCCCTTCTTGCGGCTGCTGAAGGTGCCGCCGCTGCGGGTATTGCGCCGGGAGCTGGAGGCGGGTATTCCCCCCTGGCTGGCCCTGCCGGTCGGCCTGTTCGGGCTGTTTGCGCTGGTCTGGGGCTTTACCGCCGATGTGCGGCTGGCGCTGGGTCTGGTGGGTGGCATGGGCTTGCTGATGGGGCTGCTGGCCCTGCTGGCGGCGCTGATGTTGCGGCTGGGAGCGAGAGTGAGCGGGCCTCATGCCTTGCGGCTGGCGCTGGCCCACCTGTCGCGCGAGCGCAGCAGCGGCCTGTTTCAGCTGGCGGGCTTTGCGCTGGCGCTGATGCTGTTTGGCTTGCTCTGGGCGGCCCGGGTCGATCTGCTGGATGAGTTTTCGGCCCGTCTCCCCGTCGATGCGCCCAACCGTTTTCTGGTCAATGTGGCCGAGAACGAGCGGGAGGGGATCCTGAGCGAGCTGGCGGCAGCCGGGGCCACCACTTCCGATTTCTATCCCATGGTGCGTGGCAGGCTGACCCATATCGCCGGTGAGGCGGTGGGCGAGGGGGCCAGCAGTGGCCGCGAGGGGGTCGATCGGGAGCTCAACTTCACTACCACCGCAACTCTGCCAATCGACAACAAGCTGGTGGCCGGGAAGTGGCTTGCCGGACCCGGCGAGGTGTCGGTGGATAGCGAACTGGCCAAGCGGCTCGATATCAAGCTGGGGGACATGCTCGCCTTTACCATCGAGGGGCGCAGCTTTGGCGCCAGGGTCACCAGTCTGCGCAGCATCAAGTGGGACAACATGCGCCCCAACTTCTACATGATCTTCTCCGAGGATCTGCTGGCACCCTTCTCCCGAACCTGGCTTGGCAGCTACCGGCTGCCCGAGGCGGGGCGCACTGCCGAGGTGGAGTTGATCCGCCGCCACCCCACGGTGAGTCTTATCGATGTGGATGACCTGATTGCGCGGCTCACTCAGGTATCGGAGCAGGTGAGTCGGGCGCTGGCGCTGATGCTGGGGCTGGTGACGGTGGCGGCGCTGCTGGTGCTCCTGACCCAGACCCAGGCCAGCATGGCTCAGCGTCGGCGCGAGCTGTTGCTGATGCGTACTCTGGGTGCCAGCAGCGACCTGCTGAAAAAGATGCTGCGTTGGGAGCTGGTGGCCAGTGGTGCGCTGGCGGGGCTCTGTGCCGCCATGGTGGTGGAGCTCTGCTCCTTTGGCCTGCAGTGGTGGTGGTTCGAGGGGCAGTGGCAGTTCCACTGGGCTATCTGGCTCGGCCTGCCGACGCTGGGGGCACTGCTGGTGACGCTGGCGGGGCAGGGGATGCAGCGCCAGCTGCTGGCTGGCACCCTGAGCGATCGGCTGCGGGGTCTGGGCCAGGGGTTGTTGTAATCCCGCCAGCGCGAGCCGATGCACACAAGGCGCAATAGCGCAGCCACAATAAACAAGCAGCCCGGCCATTGGCCGGGCTGCTTGTTATGCGAGGTGCTGACGAGCGGACGCCGCGAGCGGGTGTGAGTTAGCGGGGCTCACGCAGCAGATTGGTGAGGGCGCTCGGCAGCTCAGGATAGCTGAAGTGAAAACCGGCCTGTTGCAGCCGTGCTGGTATCACCTTTTGTCCGGTCAGCAGCAGATCTGCCGCTTCCCCCATCACCAGTTGCAACAGCGGCGCCGGGACTAAGAAGAGGTGTGGACGGTGCAGCGTGGTGGCAAGGGTTTGGCTGAACTCCCGGTTGCTGACCGGATGGGGCGCAGTGCCGTTGAAGATGCCGCTACACTCCTCATGCTCCAGCAGGAACAGCATGGCGCGCACCAGATCCTGCACATGGATCCAGCTCATCATCTGGCTGCCTGACCCCATGGGGCCGCCGAGCCCGAGTCGGTAGGGAGGGAGCATTTTGGGCAGGGCGCCGCCATCCATGCCAAGCACCAGCCCGATCCGCACGATACAGACCCGTGTCTGGCGGCTCTGGGCCTCCTGCGCCAGGGTCTCCCACTGCTGGCAGAGCTGGTGGGTGAATTCGTCGTTGGGAGAGCGGCACTGCTCGTCGAGGGTTTCGGTGCCCTGTCTGCCATACCAGCCGATGGCGGAGGCGTTGATCAGCACCTTGGGCGGCGTGCTGGATAGCTTGATGAGATCTACCAGTTGCTCGGTCAGTAGCCAGCGGCTATCGCAGAGCAGCTGTTTGCGCGACTCGCTCCAGCGTCCGGCGGCGATAGGTTCACCGGCCAGATTGATCACCGCATCCACGTCATTGAGGTCATCAAGCCGGTCGAGGTTATCCAATACCTTGATATCGTGGCCGAGCAGGGTGTAAGCGCGGCTCCCCTGTCTGCTCAATACCACGACCTCGTTATTGACCTTGAGATGGGCAACCAGCTTGCGGCCGATAAAGCCGGTCCCTCCGGTAATAAGAATCTTCATCGCTGCACGCTCCTGCTGCCGTTTGCTCTACTCTAATGGCGTCGTCCTCCTGCAACAAGTGGACGAGCTTGGCATGTGTTGTTCACTAGACTGGTTTTAACTCTATCTTTTTCTTACCAGATATTGTTCAACAATAGTTTGAATTGATTGATTTTTGTTGGGTGGAGATTTGTTGAACAATCGCTATTATGGCGACCCTTTTCGCCTGTCCAACGAGGCTGTCACCCATCATCCGAGCATCAAAGAGGCCGCCATGCCATTTCGTCGTTTGAAACTTCGCCAGCTTTACTCGAGGATTCTGTTGGCGCTGCTGATGGGGGGCGGGATCCTGCTGCTGGGGGTTGTTGCCGTTATCTGGCAGACGGTGACGGAGATAGAGCGTGATGCCGATTCACGGTTGCAGCATGCCCGTATGATGTTTGATCGCTCCATCGGCCATGCCCGGCAGGCGGCCATCAATGTGGAGGGGATGCTTGGTCACTCCTGCAAGGAGGCGGCACAACTGCTGCGCGAACAGGTGGCCACTGTGCCTGATGTCCGTTCCGCCAATCTGGCTGTCGGCAGCCACATCTACTGCACCTCGCTCTATGGTGACTACGATGGCCCCTTCAATCCTGACAGTTATGTGGATGGCAGGCTGCAACTGCTGCCTGGCAATGAGGTCACACCGGATCGCCCCTTGATCGTGCTGCGTCATGAAACGGACAAGGGGAGTGTGCTGATCGGTGTAGATGGCTACTACCTGCGCAATACCCTGGAGATCTCCAGCAAGAACTCCCCGATGGCTCTGGTGGTGGGGCAGAGGGCTCTGTTTGGCTCAGGTCAGGTCGGGGCGGCGCCCTCTCCGACAGAAGAGGGCTATATTGCCCTCGCTTCGGCTGATTTCCCCTATCAGGTCGTCACCCGGGTCACGGTGCATGACTACTGGAGTCACGCATGGCGCTACTCCAGATATACCTTGTTCCTCTCTCCGCTGCTGGCGCTGCTGATTGGATTCGGCACCTTCAGGCTGATGGGGCGTAGCAGCTCACCAGCGGAAGAGCTCAAGCGGGCGTTGATCGAGGAGGAGTTTATCCCCTATCTGCAGCCGGTGGTCTCCGGTGAGGATGAGCAGTGGCGTGGCTGTGAGGTGCTGATGCGCTGGCAGCATCCCAAGCAGGGGATGATCTCGCCGGATCGCTTTATTCCGTTGGCGGAAGATAGCGGGTTGATTGTGCCCATGACCAGCCTGTTGATGGCTCAGGTGCGCGACCACTTCTCCCCTTATGCCCGCAAGCTGCCGGCAAAGTTTCACTTTTGCTTCAATATCAGCGCCAAGCACTTTCAGGATCTCGACCTGTTGGCTGACTGCAAGGCCTTTCTCCACGCGTTTCAGGACAATCCCGTTGATTTGGGGCTGGAGCTGACTGAGCGGGAGCTGCTGGTGGCTGATGAGACAACTGCCCGGATGTTTGCCGAACTGCGCAAACTGGGCGTGTTGATCTCTATCGATGACTTTGGCACCGGTCACTCCAGTCTCACCTATCTGCAACAGTTTCAGGTCGATGCACTCAAGATTGATCGGAGCTTTGTAGAGATGATCGGCACGGATGCACTCTCCAGCCATATCGTTGAAAACGTGATTGA
Source organism: Aeromonas sp. JL9 (assembly GCF_024436075.1). NCBI lineage: Bacteria > Pseudomonadati > Pseudomonadota > Gammaproteobacteria > Aeromonadales > Aeromonadaceae > Aeromonas > Aeromonas sp. JL9. The sequence continues at coordinate 151,617 of NZ_JANFNV010000002.1, forward strand.
TCTGGCGAAGCGACTTGAATTGATCCTGATCGCGGAGGGGGTTGAGAAGCAGTCGCAGGCGGACTACCTGCGGGCTCGCCACGTTGACTATCTGCAAGGGTATCTCTACGGCCGCCCCATTCCGATGAAGCAGTTTTGCAAGACCCTGTTTGGCTGATCGGTTGAATAGGGAGCATAAAAAACCAGCGATAGCCGCTGGTTTTTTTGTTGGTACCGTTTGTCTGACGATCAGAGCATGCGCTGGAGGGCGCGGGCCAAGCGTTTGACCCCCTCTTCAATGGTCGCTTCATCGACGCAGGAGAAGCTCAGGCGCAGGGTATTCTTGATCTCGGGGCGCACGTAGAAGGGGGCACCGGGCACGAAGGCTACCTTCTCCTTGATCGCCTCATCAAACAGCGCCATGGCGCTGATGTGGGCTGGCAGAGTCAGCCAGAGGAACATGCCCCCTTCCGGTCTGGTGTAGCTGACGCCGGGCGGGCAGTGACGGGCCAGTGCAGCCTCCATGGCGGCACGCTGGCGGCCATAGACCTCCTTGATCTTCTCCAGATGGGCATCCAGTGAATTGTCTGTCAGGAAGCGGTGCAGTACCTGCTGGCTGAAGGCGTTGCTGTGCAGATCGGTCGCCTGCTTGGCGATGGTCACCTTCTTGCGCAGCCAGTCCGGCATTACCATCCAGCCCAGCCGGAAGGCGGGCACCACGGTCTTGGAGAATGAGCCGAGCAGCACGGTATTGTTTGGCGCCAGCTTGGCAATGGGGGGCAGATGCTCGCCCTCGAAGCGCAGCTCGCCGTAGGGATCATCTTCCACCATCAACAGCTCGTGGCGCACCAGTCGCTCGGCCAGTGCCTCGCGGTTGGCACGGCTGTAGGAGACACCGCTCGGGTTCTGGAAGTTGGGCACGCCGTAGAGCAGCTTGGCATTGGATCCGCTTGCCAGCAGCGCATCCAGCGCCGCCAGATCCAGTCCCTCTTCTTCAAGGGTGATCGGCTTGAAGGTGGGCTGGTAGACAGAAAAGGCCTGAATGGCGCCAAGGTAACCCGGCTCTTCGATGATGAGATCCTGACCCTCGTCGATCAGCACCTTGCCCAGCAGATCCAGCGCCTGCTGGGAGCCGCTGGTGATCAGGATGTTGTCCGGATTGACCTGCATGCCGTGGCGGGTCAGATAGCGGTCAGCAATATACTGGCGCAGCGGGGCGAAGCCCTCGGTCGCCGCATATTGCAGGGCGGCAGCCCCCTGTTCGCGAAGTACATCTTGACAGGCCTGATCGATCGCCTTGACCGGAAACAGGTGGGGATTGGGCAGGCCACCGGCGAAGGAGATGATCTCCGGATTGGCGGCAACTTTGAGGATTTCACGGATAAAGGAAGGTTCAACCTTCTCGAAGCGCTGGGCAAAAAACGGCTGCATAGACAATTCTCTCGGCATGTGGGCGGTCGCTCCATTCGACCGCCAGGTTATCCGTTTGTATCAGATTTCAGAAATGAGGCAATGATTGTCACAAAAATCGCCAAAAAAGGGCAGGTTTGGCACCTGCCCGAATTTTACCTGCCCGTGTGGCGCCCATGCATTGAATTGAAATGAGTTAGGGCGATCTTGTTTTGTGGACAAGCAACTGACTTTACAAACCCGGTTCCTTGAGGAAGCGGATCATCAGGTCGGTGTTGGCGCCAAGTTGGCTTTCTACTCTGCCAGGGAATAGTTCCTCCATCTTGTCGAGGCGGTCGTACTGGGTGTGCCAAATTTTTCCCCACTGGGTTTCGCTGTCACGATCGCAGGCGCTCTTGGTGGTGGCGTCATAGCAGTCCCACAGCGCTGGATTGGTGCTTTGGGAGTAGCCGTCATAGCCATCAGCGCCGTTGATGGTGAAGTTGGTCGCTTCAACGTAGGCGATCGGCACCCCCAGGCAGGCAAAGGGTGCGTGATCTGACCAGCTGCCAGTCTCTCCTTCCGGATAACCGCTGTAGCTGGGATGAATGGCAAACGGGGTTGCAGTCTGTTTGGAGAGGGCAAGCAGGCGATCCCGCACCTTGGGATCGAAGCTGTAGCGGCTCGGATCTGTGCAGTTGTATTCGGCGACGTCCGAGTGGGCTGAGTGGACGTAGACGATGTCGCCCCCGGCGATGGTGTCGTAGTTCACCATCGCCAGCAGCTTGGCGACGGCGGCGCTGTCGAGGCTGGCGGCATAGGCTTTGGAACCGTTGAGACCGTTCTCCTCCGCGCCGAAGAATGCAAAGCGAACCGTGTAGGGCAAGGTTTGTCCTTTAAGCGCTTCAGCCACTGCCAGCAGGGCTGCGACGCCAGCGCCGTTGTCGGTGGCTCCTTCAGAACCTTTCTTGTCGCCCGTACTGTCGTAGTGGGCGCCGATCAGGATCACCTTGTCACTTGTGCCCTTGAGCTCAGCGATCAGGTTTTGGGAGTTTTTACTGGCGCCGCTTTTGGTGTAGGTGAAGGGTTGGCGTTGCACATCGTAGCCCCAACCGGTCAGATGGTCCTGGATCCATGCCGCGGCACGAGTTTCTGCCTCTGTCCCCGTGGGGCGTGCGCCAATCCCTTCTGCGGTTGAGCTCAACTGCACCAGATACTCATAGGCCTGCTCGGCGGCGGCAGGGGCTTGTGAGTCATTTGTTGATGTGTCGCATCCCGCAAGCAAAGTGGTGATGGCAAACGCCAATGCTCTGTATTTCATACTGCAATCCTTTGTTGTGTATGGTTTTATTTGCGCAGGCAGCATGTACTCGACGCGTGACCAATTCTGTGAACGGGTCGGCATTTGTCAACTGTTGTCAATGAAATGGTGAGAGATGAGGGATTTGTTGCGCGAAACACTTGCGCCTTGGGCCTATCTTGGGATAATTCGCTCCCCTGTTTTCGCGGGTCGATGAAATGACGAACCGCGAGCGGTCCCGCTCGGGATCGGACACAAGATGTATTACCCGGATTGATGAAATAACGAGACCATTATGCCTGTGACCCAAGATGTATTTAACGAAGACGGCAAGTTCATGCGCAAGATCCGCAGCTTTGTCCGTCGCGAAGGCCGCCTGACCAAAGGGCAGGAGAAGGCCCTGGAAGAGCTCTGGCCGGTCATGGGCATCGATTTCGAGCCAAAGCAGCTCGATCTGGTCGCACTGTTTGGCCGCGAGGCACCTGTGGTGCTGGAGATCGGTTTTGGCATGGGTGCCTCTCTGGTGGAGATGGCCAAAAATGCCCCTGAGAAGAACTTCATCGGCATCGAAGTGCACTCCCCGGGCGTGGGTGCCTGTCTGGGTACCGCTCAGGAAGCGGGTGTCACCAATCTGAAAGTGATCTGCCACGATGCGGTGGAAGTGCTGGAGCACATGATCCCGAACGGTTCACTCTCCTGCCTGCAGCTCTTCTTCCCGGATCCCTGGCACAAGAGCCGTCACCACAAGCGCCGCATCGTACAGCCTGCGTTTGCCCAGGATATTCGCCAGAAGCTGGCCATCGGTGGCGTGTTCCACATGGCGACCGACTGGGAAAACTATGCCGAGCACATGCTGGAAGTGATGAGCGCCGCCGAGGGTTACGAGAACACCTCCGCCACCGGCAACTGGGTGCCCCGTCCGGACTGGCGTCCGCTGACCAAATTTGAACAACGTGGCCACCGTCTCGGTCACGGGGTTTGGGACCTGATTTTCAAGCGTGTCAGCTAAGCTGGCACGTCAACACACCTAGCGTATCAACTAACTTGAGGAGCTATCATGGCCAATCGTAGCCGCCGCCTGCGCAAGAAACTGCGCGTCGATGAATTCCAGGAAATGGGTTTCGACATCAGTTTCAACTTCCCGGTCGGCACTGCCGAAGAGACCATCGATGCGGTAGTCGATGCGATGATCGATGAGGTTGTTGAACCCCGTAAACTGGCTTTTGCCGGCTCCGGTCACCTGGCCTGGGAAGGGATGATCTGCACCCAGCAACTGGGCAAGTGTACCGAAGAAGACCGCGCTGCCGTCAAATCCTGGCTGGAAGGCAAGGGGATGGAAGCCGTGGTCGTTACCGAGCTGTTCGACCTCTGGTACGGTGAACCGGCCTGATACAAGGCTGCCGCATCTGGCGCCTTGTTGTGGGTAACTGAAAAATCCCGCCGCTGGCGGGATTTTTGTCAGTGAGGATGGGATCTCCACCGCTGTTTTAGTCATGGAATCGCTTATTGCTTATGGTGTTGTCATCCGAATTACTGGCCAGCATCCTTGAAGAGGTGCGCCCGTTGCTGGGACAAGGCAAGGTGGCCGACTACATTCCGGCACTGGCTCAGGTACCGGCCGATCGGCTGGGTATCGCAGTCTGTACCGTCGAGGGGGAGCTGTTCACCGCCGGTGACGCTTTTGAACCCTTCTCCATCCAGAGTATCTCCAAGGCCCTGAGCCTGACCCTGGCGCTCACCCTCTATCAGGAGGAGGAGATCTGGGCCAGGGTTGGCAAGGAGCCCTCCGGCCAGCCCTTCAACTCGCTGGTGCAGCTCGAGTTCGAGCAGGGGATCCCCCGCAACCCCTTTATCAATGCCGGGGCGCTGGTGGTGAGCGATCTGCTGGAGACCCGCCTCACTGCGCCCCGTCAGCGTACCCTCGAGCTGGTGCGCCGCCTTTCCGGCAATCCGGCCATCATGGCGGATCAGGTCGTCGCCCGCTCCGAATATCAGCACTCTGCCCGCAATGCCGCCATCGCCTATCTGATGAAGGCCTATGGCAACTTCGAAAACGAAGTGGACAAGGTGCTGCAAAGCTACTTCAATGCCTGTGCCATCCGCATGAGCTGCGTCGATCTGGCGCGGGCATTCATCTATCTGGCCAACCGTGGTGTGCCACTGGGCGAGAGCGTACCGCTGCTGCCCGCCCGCACCACCAAACAGGTCAACGCCCTGCTCGCCACCTGCGGTCTCTATGATGAGGCGGGCGATTTTGCCTATCGGGTCGGCATGCCGGGCAAATCGGGTGTCGGCGGCGGTATCATCGCCCTGATCCCGGGTGAGCTCTGCGTCTGTGTCTGGTCGCCCGAGCTCAACAAAGCCGGCAACTCGCTGGCGGGCACGGCGGCGCTGGAGCTGCTGGCCGAGCGGCTGGGTCGCTCCATTTTTTAACCTTGTTCACTATGAATCGAGAAATCACCATGAAACGACATCTTCGCTTCCTGCAGGCCGCGCTGGCGACCTTACTGCTCTGGTGTGCCCTGCCCGCCGTGGCAGGGGAGTTGCCACCGCTCTCGCTGGCCGATGCCAAGGCCAAACAGGCTGTCATCCTGGATACCCGCGCCAGCTACTTCTATCAGGGGTGGCCGATGGAAGGGGAGAAGCAGGGCGGCCATGTGGCGGGTGCCGAGAACCTCTCAGCCGAGTGGAAATACAGCGATGAAGAGTGGCCAAAAGCGCTCGAGATCAAGGGGCTGAAGGCCGATCGTCCGGTTGCCCTCTACGGTGCGTCCCGCGAAGTGGCCGAGGTGGCCCGTCTGCTGCGCAAGCAGGGGATCAAGCAGCTGTTCGAGCTGCAAGGGTGGCAAGCCGCACCGCGCGAGTCGCTGGCACGCTGGCAGCAGCTGGTCTATCCGCGCTGGTTGGCGGATCTGCAAGAGGGCAAGCCAGTTGCCGCGGCGCCCAAGGGGGACTGGAAGCTGTTTGAAGTGGATTGGGGTTCACCCAAGGCCTACCTCATCAGCCACATCCCGGGGGCCGGTTATATCGATACCAACAGCCTCGAAGAGGAGCCGCTGTGGAACAAGGTCTCTGACGAAGCGCTCAAGAAGCTGCTGCTGGATAACGGCATCCGTCACGACACCACAGTGATCCTTTACGGTCGCAACACCATGGCGGCCGCCCGTGCCGCGCACCTGATGATGTATGCGGGGGTGGAAGATGTACGCCTGCTGGACGGTGGTCTGGATGCCTGGTTTATCCAGCACCTGCGCACCGAAACCGGTCTGCCCAACAAATATGAGCCGGTGAAGGAGTTTGGCGTGGCCATTCCCGCTCACCCCGAGTACTACACCACGTTAAGTCAGGCAAAAGAGCTGCTCAAGAAGCCCGATAGCGCACTGGTCAGCGTGCGTACCTGGGACGAGTTTGTCGGCAACACCTCAGGTTACAGCTACATCAAGCCGAAGGGCGATATTCCGGGGGCCAAGTGGGGTCACGGCGGGGTGGATGCCAACAGCATGAGCGATTTCCACAACCCGGACGGCACCATGAAGCCGGCCCGCGAGATCCTCGCCATGTGGGAGCAGTGGAATATCGAGCCAACTCAGCAGGCTGCGTTCTACTGCGGTACCGGCTGGCGCGCCTCCGAGGCCTTCTTCTACGCGTGGCTGATGGACTGGAAACAGATCAGCGTCTACGACGGCGGTTGGTACGAGTGGAGTTCCGATCCCAAGAACCCGACCGTGACCGGTGAGCGTCAGCCTGCCAAGTCATGATTGCGCTCTTGCGCTGAAAAGAAGAGGCCGGACAGATGTCCGGCCTTTTTCATTGCGCTCGCCACCCGGCCAGATAACTAGGCTAAGTCGCTGATTATTGACGGCGATCCCGCTTTGCTCATCCCGTCATCCCGTGCCGTGCGATTGAACTAGGCTTCAAGAAACATCCTCGTGGTGAGGATGATCGCAGAAGAGGCCGCAATGAAAAAACTGATGATGATCCTAGTGTGTGCCCTGGGGCTGGTGGCATGCAGCTCCCAATACATCATGAGCACCAAGGATGGCAAGATGATCACCACAGAGAGCAAACCCAAGCTGGACGAGAGCACCGGCATGTATCGCTATTACGATCATGAAGGGCGTGAGGTGATGATCAAGAAAGATGACGTGACCCAAATCATGGAGCGCTAAGCGCTCTCTTGCCGCAAGGGCCGCTATCTGCGGCTCTTCTCTTTTTGCCGAAAAGTCGCGCTGTTTTCTCTGTTGATCCCCGCACATTCGCAGCAAATTCAGCTTTGATACAGCTTCCGTTATGGTTTAACCCTTATCATCACACTCCATTTTTTATTGGAGGTGTTATGTCCTTGATGTCTATCTGGAATTCCCGTTTTTCTGCACGCAGCTTGCTGGGTGGTGCCTTGCTGGTGGTGGCGTCAGCCAGCCATGCCGGTGACGATCAGTTCACGCTGGGACGGACTATTTTGCTGGGAGCCGGTGATCATGGTGCGACAATTCCTTTGGTGGTTTGCCGTCAGACCAAATATATCAAGGTGAAGGCAGAGCGTGATTTGACCCTGGATCGGGTGGTGGTGACCTATGGTGGTGATCGTACCAAGACCATTCGTTTCGATCGGGAAATGAGCAGTGATAAAGAGACCGAGTGGAAATCACTGGGCTCGCGCCGTTGTGTGAAAAAAATCGAAGTGTACGGTAATTCAGAGCGCAGCAAAGCGGGCGTAAAAGTATTCGGCCGCAAATAATTGATGTGGTTTTTCTGCGCAGACAGATGAGTTAAAAATAATGGCGAGCCGTGGCTCGCCATTATTTTTTATGGTCGGGTTCGCTATTTTTTCGGCCGAAACGGCTTGATGACAATTTCATCGCACTCGAGATACGGCCCTTCCATCAAATCGATACAGTAGGGGATGGCGGGGAAGACTGCATCCAGACATTCGCGGATTGATTTGGGCTTGCCCGGCAGATTGACGATCAGGGTATCGTCGCGCAGCCCGGCAGTCTGGCGCGACAGAATGGCGGTTGGCACAAATTTGAGGGATTCGGCCCGCATCAGCTCGCCAAAGCCCGGCATCATGCGATCACATACCGCCTCGGTCGCTTCCGGCGTGACATCCCGCTTGGCCGGACCGGTGCCGCCTGTGGTGACGATGAGACAACACTGCTCCTCATCCGCCAGCCGGATCAGGGTCGCTTCAATCAGCTCCTGCTCATCGGGGATCACCTGATAGACAGGTTCCCACTCCGAGGTCAGATAGGCGTTCAGGGTGTCGATGATGGCCTTGCCGGAGAGGTCTTCATAGATGCCCGCGCTGGCGCGATCGCTGACGGTGACGATACCGATTTTTGCCTTGCTCATGGTCTGCTCTTGAATGTCCGATAAAAGTGGCAATTAAAATAACATAATCAGTGAGATATGTTAAACCGTCAGGAGATGACGCGGGTCGGTGAGGGAAGAATAAAGTGTCGAATGAAGCAAAATAAGGCCACCCGGATTTTTATTTGCAATAAAAAACAGAAAATCACAACCTAAAATGTATAAGTGTTTTATCTCGCCTGAATTAAAAACAATCGCTTGTTTCCAAACACAATTAAAATAGATAGACATCCTCGTAGTGACCATTGTCCGGTTTAGTCGCCAGTGGATGGATTGAACCCTTTTTAGCCGCGTCGTATATACAGATTTATATGGCTGGGACGTGATGGTGTGGTACCGCAGTGTGTTGCCAGCAATAGTCGCCAAGGAGGGCATATGGAGTTGCCTGATTTTGACACCCTGAAGGAGTTGGCTGCGAGTGAGCCCTCTCGGCTGGATGCGATTCTGGAGCAGCAGATCGACCAGTTGATGGCCCGAGCGAGCCCCGATCAGCAGCGCCGTCTGCGCGGGTTGCAGTTCAAGATTGATGGTCAGCGCCGTCTGGCGAAAAACAATCTTGATAGCTGTATCCGGATTACCAACATGATGCGGGAATCTTTTTATTTGATGCGCAGCGAAATGAGCCAGTTCAGGGAAGAGGGGGACCCTCCACCTGAAAGCGATGGCAGTGGTAAAATAATCCGTCTGGCGGACTATCGACGTCGCAAATAATCTGAAATAACCCCCTTGGTTGATATTTCAGCCAAATCGGTGAGGCCATAATAAAGGGAATTGCTGGCGACCTGATTGTTATGGTTTTTAATGTTAGTCGTAATGTATTTGTGATGTAACCTCTTTTATCCTTCTTGTAATAACTAATTAGTCAGGTTGTGATAGGGGTGGATGAATAACAGTAAAAGTTAGGCTAATATGGCCGAAATTTTTATTGCTACGACTCGAAGGGATTATGAGAAGTATCACACCAAGACGGGTGTTGTCGCGGGAGCAACAGACAGAGATCACCCGCATTATCGTCAAGGTGGGTCAGATGTTGGCCCAGTTCGGGGCGGAGAGCCGGATCATTGAGCAGACCACGGTGCGGTTGGGGATGGCGCTGGGGCTGGAGAGTGTCGAGATGGCCATCTCTTCCAGTGCCATCGTGCTCACCAGCCTCTATCAGGGGGGCTGTGTTACCACTACTCGGCGGGTGCGCGAACATGGCATCAACATGCAGGTGGTGTGCGAGATCCAGCGGATCTGCATCATGGCGGAGAAAGAGCTGATCGGTGCCCGTGAAGTGCGCCAGCGGCTCGAAGCCATCGTCCCCTTTCACTATCACCCTTGGCTGGTGGTCCCCATGGTGGGGCTCTCCTGTGGTGCCTTTAGCCTGCTGTTTGGCGGTGACTGGCCCATCTTCCTGGTGACCTGCTTCTCATCTGCCGTGGCGATGCGGGTGCGCCAGCTGATGGCTCGCCATCACCACAGCCCGCTCATCAATTTTGCCGCCACCGGCTTTATTGCCACCCTGCTCTCCTCCAGCGCCACCTTCTTCAACTGGGGTGACCAGCCCTATCTCGCCATGGCGGCCAGCGTGCTGCTGCTGGTGCCGGGCTTTCCGCTGATCAATGCGGTCTCCGATATGGTGAAGGGCTACTTCAACATGGGGCTGGCCCGCTGGGGGACTGCGACCCTGCTGACCATCAGCGCCGCCATAGGTATCATTTTGGCCATGTCGGTCACCGGTATCTGGGGGTGGAAAGTATGATGGATTTGCTCTGGCTACTGGCCAAGGATGCCTTCTGGTCCTCCATTCCGGCGGTGGGGTTTGCCATGCTGTTCAACGTGCCGCCACGGATGCTGAAGTATTGCGCCATGGGCGGCGCGCTGGCCCACAGCTTGCGTACCCTGCTGATCCACTACGGCATGCCCATCGAGTGGGCGACGCTGGCGGCGGCTACCACGGTCGGCTTTGTCTGCGTCTACTGGTCGCGCCGTCTGCTGGCGCCGCGTCCGGTGTTCAGCGTTGCCTCCATTATTCCGATGATCCCGGGCAGCTATGCGTTCAAGACTATGATTGCGGTAGTGGAGCTCAACATCAATGGCGTGACCATGGAGTTAATCCAGAGTGCGGTGGAGAACGGCCTCAAGGCGCTCTTTATCGTCGGTGCCCTCAGTTTCGGTTTGGCTATTCCGTCTCTGGTCGTGTATCGTAACCGCCCCATTATATGAATGGTGAAGTGAGATACTGATACCGTGAAGATTTCTATGATTGCTGCCCTCGCGAAAAAGCAGGTGATCGGCAAGAATAACCTGATGCCTTGGCATATGCCTGCTGACTTGGCCCACTTCAAGCGTGTCACCCTCGGTAAACCGGTATTGATGGGGCGCAAGACCTTCGAATCCATCGGTCGACCGCTGCCCGGACGGCGCAATCTGGTGATCAGCCGCAATCCCGACTATCAGGCCGAGGGCATTGAGGTGGTAGGCTCCGTCGAGGCGGCGCTGGCGCTGTTGGCAGGCAGCTCGGTGGAGGAGTTGATGGTGATCGGTGGTGGTCATCTCTATGCCGAGATGTTGCCGAGCGCGGATTGTCTCTACCTGACCCGCATCGATCTGGTGGTGGAGGGGGATACCCGCTTCCCTGCTTTTGACGATGGTCAGTGGCAACGCGTTGATTGCGAGAGCCACCCTGCCGATGAGAAGAACCCGCACCCCTATAGCTTCGAGACCTGGCTGCGCCGCTGACGGGCGAATGCTAATGGGCAAATAACAACAAGGGCATCTTCGGATGCCCTTGTTGTTCTGTTGGATTTCAAGGCGGGATTAGATGCCTGAGCCGTCGTTCTCGCCATTTTCCTCGTGCAAACCGCACTCGCGCTTGAGGCCGAAGAAGCGGGTCTGCTCCTCGCTCATACCCGGTTCCCACTTGGCGGTGGTGTGGACATCGCCCACCGACAGGTAGCCCTGCTCCCACAGCGGATGGTAGGGGAGGTCGAACTCCTTGAAGTAGTAGAAGACGTCCTTGTTGCTCCAGTCGATCACCGGCAGGAACTTGAAGCGGCCGCGCTGGATGCCCAGCACCGGCAGCTTGCCACGGCTGCCGGACTGCTCCCGGCGCAGGCCGGAGAACCAGGTCTGGGCCCCCAGCTCACGCAGGGCGCGGTCCATCGGCTCTACCTTGTTGAGCTGGTTGTAGCGGGTGATCCCCTCCACCCCCTGCTCCCACAGGAGACCGAAGCGCGCCTCCTGCCAGGCAGGGCTGAGCTCGGCCCGATAGATCTTCAGGTTGAGCGCGAGGCGCTCGGTCAGCTCGTCGATGAAACGGTAGGTCTCCGGGAACAGATAACCGGTATCGGTAAGCACCACGGGCACGTCGGCCCGTTCGCGACTTACCAGATGGAGCATCAGCGCCGCCTGAATACCGAAACTGGAGGAAAGCACATGCTCCCCCGGCAGATTGGCCAGGGCCCAGCGCACCCGCTCGGGGGCACTCATGGTATCCAGCTCCCGGTTGAGGGGCGCGAGTGCCTCGACTTGCTCCTCACGGCCGAGGGCCAGCAGTGCCTGCAGGTCAAGGCGGCCATCTTCAGTGACATTAAGCGGCAGATTAAGCGGCATAGAAGTCCCTCGCAGAGTCGATAACGGGGGCAATTACCCCAACCCGGATCACGAAGTCGCCGAAGCACTCACCCTGATTGCGCTCGGTGGCCCAGCGGCCGATCAGCGCGTCCAGTTCGGCCAGGATCTGCGGCTCGGTGATGTTCTCGAGGTGCAGGCGCGGAATGCGGGTGCCCTCCAGGTTGCCCCCCAGATGGAGGTTGTAGCGCCCCGGCGCCTTGCCCACCAGACCCACTTCCGCCAGCATGGCGCGGCCGCAGCCGTTGGGGCAACCGGTGACCCGGAAGATGATGGCGTCATCCGCCAGCCCATGTTTGGTGAGCAAGCCCTCGATGTCGGTGACAAACGCCGGCAGCATGCGCTCGGCCTCGGCCATCGCCAGCGGGCAGGTGGGCAGGGCCACGCAGGCCATGGACTGCTTGCGCTGCTCGCTCACGCCGTCATCCAGCAGGCCGTATTGGCGCGCCAGCCCTTCGATGCGGGCTTTCTCGCTGGCAGGTACCCCGGCGATGATCAGGTTCTGGTTGGCGGTCAGGCGAAAATCCCCCTGATGCACCTTGGCGATCTCCAGCATGCCGGTTTTGAGCGGCTTGCCAGGGAAGTCCAGCAGGCGGCCATTCTCGATAAACAGAGTGAGGTGGTGCTTGCCGTCGATCCCCTCGACCCAACCGAAGCGATCGCCACGGCTGGTGAACTCATAGGGGCGAACCGGCCCGAACTGGATGCCGGCGCGGCTCTCCACCTCGGCCTTGAAGGCTTCGACGCCAACCCGTTCAAGGGTGTACTTGGTCTTGGCGTTCTTGCGGTTTACCCGGTTGCCCCAGTCGCGCTGGGTGCTGACCACGGCGGCTGCCACCTCCAGCACGTGGGAGAGCGGAATAAAGCCAAAATCGCTCGCCTTGCGCGGATAGGTGCTGGTGTCGCCGTGGGTCATGGCGAGCCCGCCGCCCACCAGCACGTTGAAGCCCACCAGCTTGCCGTTCTCGGCAATCGCCACGAAGTTGAGATCGTTGGCGTGGATATCCACGTCGTTGTGGGGTGGGATCACCACTGTGGTCTTGAATTTGCGCGGCAGATAGTTGGAACCCAGGATCGGCTCCTCGTCCTGCCCCAGTTTTTCACCGTCCAGCCAGATCTCCACGTAGGCGCGGGTCTTGGGCAGCAGGTGCTCGGAGATCTTCTTGGCCCACTCGTAGGCCTCCTGATGCAGCTCGGACTCCACCGGGTTGCTGGTGCAGAGCACGTTGCGGTTCACATCGCCGGCGGTGGCGATGGAGTCGATGCCGGTGCTGTTGAGGGTCTGGTGCATCAGCTTGATGTCGCGCTTCAATACCCCGTGGAACTGGAAGGTCTGACGGGTGGTCAGGCGGATGCTGCCGTAGAGGCTGTGCTCTTCGGCGAACTTGTCGATGATCTGCCACTGGGCCGGGGTGATGATCCCACCCGGTAGGCGGGCACGCAGCATGACGTTGTGCAGCGGCTCCAGCTTCTGGGCGGCGCGCTCCGGGCGGATGTCGCGGTCATCCTGCTGGTACATGCCGTGAAAGCGGATCAGCTGGAAGTTGTCGCCGTTGAAGCCGCCGGTGAGTGGATCCTGCAGATCTTGCTCAATGGTGCCGCGCAGGAAGTTGCTCTCGCGCTTGAGGCGTTCGTTGTCGGCCAGCGGCCCTTCGACCGGTCCCGCTTTTGGGTGAGAAAGAGGTTGTTTGCTCATCAATAGACATCCCTTTGATAACGTTTGGCACGACGCAATTCGCTCAAATACTCTTCTGCTTCCTCACGGCTCTTGTGACCGTGTTTGGCAATTACATCCAGCAGGGCCTCCTGTACATCCTTGGCCATCTTGTTGGCGTCGCCACACACATAGAAGTGAGCGCCTGCTTCCAGCCACTGGTAGAGCTCCTGGCCCGCTTCACGCAGACGGTCCTGAACATAGATCTTGTTGGCCTGATCCCGGCTGAAGGCTAGCGAGATCTTCGACAGCAGCCCAGATTTCACATAACGCTGCCACTCCACCTGATAGAGGAAATCCTGGGTAAAGTGGGGGTTGCCGAAGAAGAGCCAGTTCTTGCCCTCGGCCCCCTGCGCTTCCCGTTCCTGCATAAAGGCGCGGAACGGGGCGATGCCGGTGCCCGGGCCCACCATGATGACGGGGGTATCTGGGTTGGCAGGCAGGCGGAAGTTGTCGTTGTGCTCCACGAATGCCCGCACCTCGCCATCCTCAATCAGCCGATCCGCCAGATAGGAGGAGGCGGCGCCAGAGCGCACAGTGCCATCTTCCTGCGGGTAACGCACCACGCCGACGGTCAGGTGTACCTCCTCTTCCACTTCGCTTTGGGCGGAGGCGATGGAGTAGAGGCGCGGGGTGAGCGGGCGCAGCAGGTCAAGCAGCTGTTCGGCTGTGAGGGCGGTCGGGAAGCGTTTCAGTACATCCACTACCTGGGCAGAGGCCACCAGCGCGTTGACCTGGGCCTTGTCGCCAGCCAGATCTTTCAGCGCCGCGTTGTCCGATATATCAGCGAGCCCTGTGATAAAGCCGCCGTGCAGCCGGGTCAGTTCGAAGTGACCGGTCAGGGCAGCGCGCAAGGTGCCGTGAGCCGTGGCTTCATCGCCAGAGAGGCCGGTCAGGGCCAGCACTTCATTAACCAGTTCTGAATCGTTGTCGAACCAGACACCGAGGGCATCCCCCGGCTGATAGGTGATGCCGGAGTCGGCCAGATTGATCTCGATATGGCGGATATCCTTGGTGGAATCCCGGCCGGTGATCTTCTGATTGACCGACAGGCGGGCAGGGAAGGGATTCTCCTTGCTGTACTGGCTGTGGCCAACCGCCTGCTGTACCGCGCTGGCTACGCTGCTGCCAGCAGGGCTGGCAGAGAGGGTGGCGGCGATGGCGTTGAGTGCCTGCTCGCCCCAACTCTTGGCCGCATCCTGATAATCCACATCGAGGCTGGCGAGTTCATAAATGCGCTCGGCCCCAGCTTTGGCGAGGAAGTCGTCAAAATCTTTGCCGGTCTGGCAGAAAAATTCGTAGGAGCTGTCACCCAGCCCCAGTACCGCGAACTTGAGCCCGTCCAGCTTGCCAATCTTGCCTTTTTTAAGCTGCTCGAACAGATCGACGGCGCTCTCCGGCGGTTCACCCTCCCCGTAAGTGCTCACTACCACCAGCAGGTGGCTCTCTTTCTTGAGCTGCTTGGGTTTGTAGTCGGCCATCGATGCTAGGGTGACGGGGAGGCCGCGGGCCTCTGCCTGCGCCTTGATGGCAGTGGCGACCCCTTTGGCGTTGCCTGTCTGGGAGCCGTAGAGAATGGTCAGGCTGCCGCTGGGCGCAGCCACGGCGGCGCTGGCAGCAACGTTCTGGTGACCGCTCTGGGAGAGGCCGTAGAGATATCCGCTCACCCAGGCCAGTTGCTGGGTATTGAGGGTCGAGAGTACCTGACCCAGCTGACGTTGTTGCTCGTCAGAGAGGGGGGAGAGGTTGAATGGGGAATCCTTCAATTGCATCACACGCGTCTTCCATGGTCTGATTTTTGGCCAGATTAAAGGGCGTGTTGGATAACAACAAAGAATAAAAATATCTTCTTTATTCCATTATTGAATTTATAAAGTGATTTAGCGGTAAGGAAGATAGAAAAACGCCCCGCAGTCGCGGGACGTTTTTATTGGCTATCACGCTCGGGGTGGATCCCGGCGGGCATGAACCTTACTTCTGCGGACGCAAGGCCGGGAACAGAATGACGTCACGGATAGTGTGGCTGTTGGTGAACAGCATCACCAGACGATCGATACCGATACCCTGACCGGCAGTCGGCGGCAGGCCGTGTTCCAGCGCGGTGACGAAGTCGGCGTCGTAGAACATGGCTTCGTCGTCGCCAGCTTCTTTCTGATCAACCTGATCCTGGAAGCGCTTGGCCTGGTCTTCTGCATCGTTCAGCTCGGAGAAGCCGTTGGCCAGCTCGCGGCCACCGATGAAGAATTCGAAGCGGTCAGTCACGTCCGGGTTCACGTCGTTGCGGCGAGCCAGCGGAGAAACGGCTGCCGGGTACTCGGTAATGAAGGTCGGTTGCAGCAGCATGTGCTCCACGGTCTCTTCGAAGATCGCGGTGATCACGTGGCCCAGCTCCCAACCCTTCATCAGCTCGATTTGCAGACGCTTGGCAACGGCCTTGGCGCTCTCGAGGGTAGCCAAATCGTCCAGAGTTACATCCGGGTTGAACTTCAGGATGGACTCGACCATGGTGAGGCGCTGGAACGGCTGACCGAAATCGATGGTCAGGCCCTCTTCGCCCTCTTTGGCGTAACGGATCTTGGTGTCGCCCAGAATGTCCTGTGCCAGGGTACGCAGCAGCTCTTCGGTCAGGTCCATCAGATCGATGTAGTCGGCGTAGGCCATGTAGAACTCGATCATGGTGAACTCGGGGTTGTGACGAACCGAGATACCTTCGTTACGGAAGTTGCGGTTGATCTCGTAGACACGCTCGAAACCACCGACCACCAGACGCTTCAGATAGAGCTCCGGAGCGATACGCAGGTACATATCGATGTCCAGCGCATTGTGGTGAGTGACGAACGGACGCGCGGAGGCACCACCCGGGATGACTTGCATCATCGGGGTTTCCACTTCCATGAAGCGCTTTTCATTGAAGAATTTACGGATACCGGCAACCACCTGGGTGCGGATCATGAAGGTCTTGCGGGACTCTTCGTTGGCGATCAGATCCAGGTAGCGCTGGCGGCAGCGAGCTTCCTGGTCGGTCAGGCCTTTGTGCTTCTCGGGCAGCGGACGCAGCGCCTTGGTCAGCAGGCGGATATCGGAAACGTGAACGGAGAGCTCACCGGTCTGGGTCTTGAACAGGGTACCTTCGACACCCACGATGTCGCCCAGATCCCACTTCTTGAACTGCTCGTTGTAGAAACCTTCCGGCAGGTCGTCACGGGTAACGTAGACCTGGATCTTGCCGGCCATGTCCTGCAGGGTGGCGAAAGAAGCCTTGCCCATGATCCGGCGGGTCATGATGCGACCGGCAATCTTCACCCGTTTACCCAGGCTCGTCAGCTCCTCGGCGCTTTTGTCGTCGAACTCTGCGTGCAGATCGCCAGAGAGGCTGTCGCGACGGAAGTCGTTGGGGAAAGGATTACCCTGGGCGCGCAGGGCGGCCAGCTTGGAACGACGCTCGGTCATCTCGTTGTTGAGTTCGAGAGTTTGGTCGACTTCCGGAGTGATGGTTTGTTCAGACATGGTGATTCCTGCTTGTTTACAGACCTGATTTCAGGCTGGCTTCGATAAACTTGTCCAAGTCACCGTCGAGCACCGATTGGGTATTACGGGTTTCGACGCCGGTGCGCAGATCCTTGATACGGGAGTCATCCAGCACATAGGAACGGATCTGGCTGCCCCAACCGATATCAGACTTGGTCTCTTCCAGGGCTTGTTTCTCAGCGTTCTGCTTCTGAATTTCCAGCTCGTAGAGCTTGGCTTTCAGCTGCTTCATACACTGGTCTTTGTTTTTGTGCTGGGAACGGTCGTTCTGGCACTGTACCACGACACCGGTCGGAACGTGGGTAATACGCACCGCGGATTCGGTTCGGTTAACGTGCTGACCACCGGCACCGGAGGCACGGTAGACGTCGATCCGCAGATCCGCCGGGTTGATCTCGATATCGATATCGTCGTCGATCTCGGGGTAGACGAACACAGAACAGAAGGAGGTGTGACGACGGCCACCGGAATCGAACGGGGACTTGCGAACCAGACGGTGTACGCCGGTTTCGGTACGCAGCCAGCCGAACGCATATTCGCCGGTGAACTTGATGGTGGCGGATTTGATACCAGCCACGTCGCCTTCGGAGCATTCAATCAGCTCGGGCTTGTAGCCGTGGGCATCGCCCCAGCGCAGGTACATGCGCAGTACCATGTTGGCCCAATCCTGTGCTTCGGTACCACCGGAGCCGGACTGGATGTCGATATAGCAGTCGGAGCCGTCGTGCTGACCGGAGAACATGCGGCGGAATTCGAGATCCACCAGCTTGGCTTCCAGCTGTTCGGATTCGGCTATGGCTTCGTTGAAGGTCTCTTCGTCTTCCCCTTCCACGGCCAGGCTCACCAGCATCTCGACGTCATCCACGCCCTGGGTCAGGGTGTCGATGGTGCCGACCACGTTTTCCAGCGCAACGCGCTCTTTGCCCAGCGCTTGTGCGCGCTCGGGTTCATTCCATACGTCCGGCTGTTCCAGCTCGGCGTTGACCTCTTCTAGACGCTCTTTCTTGGCGTCATAGTCAAAGGTACCCCCTAAGAAGCTCGGTCCGCTCAGACAGCTCCTTAAGTTTATTTAATACGGGATTAACTTCGAACATCGTGAAAACTCTCAGGGTCGATGTGATTTAAAAACGGGATATTCTAGCCAATTGTGGAAGGAATAAACAGGGTTGCCTTGGCTTGTGCGGCTCATGCCGTCAATTTCTGGTGCACTTTTCTCCACCTCGGTAGAAAATATCGCCCGCAGACCCATTTTCAGGTTCAGTTTTGGCCATTCGGGTCGCTAATGACTACGTGTAGTGTTGTGCAATTTAGGGAAAAACCCGCTCCTCACCTCAATAAGAAGAACACATGATGAAAAACCTGTCACTCAAGCAGAAGATACTGTTGTCAGTGGTGATCGCCCTTTCGTTGGTGATTTTGTTGCTCTCCTGGCAGAGCTATAGCAGCCAGAAGTCCCTGTTGCTGCAAGGCAGCCAGGAGCAGTTGCAACGGCTGGGTACCCAGCAGGCCGAGCGTGTCAGCGACTGGCTCGCCGCCCGTCGCGACGTGATCCAGGCGCTCGGCAACAAGGCCGGTGCCGAACCCCTCAATGCCTTGCAACAGGCACAAGTTTCCGGCCGTTTCCAGCTCACCTATTTCGGTGAGAGCAGCGGCAAGATGAATGACTCCGATCCCTCCATCAACCGCGATGGCTACGACCCGCGCTCTCGTGGCTGGTATCAGGAGGCGATGAGCAAAGGTGGTCTGATTGTCACCAAACCCTATCTCGATGTGGCTTACAACATCATGGTGGTGACCCTGGCCCAGCCGGTTTCTGGCGGGGTAGTCGGTGGTGACCTCTCCATCGCCTCGCTGGTGGAAGACGTGACCAAGATGCAGCTGCCTGCCGACGGTTTCGCCATCATGATGCACAAGGATGGCACCATCATCGCCTACAAGGATGCCGCCAAGGCGATGAAACCGGCCAGCGAGATCGACAATGATCTGACCAACGCGCTGATCGAGCAGAGCAAGTCGAGCAAGGAGCTGGTGCCAGCTTATTTTGACAATGAAGGTCGCGACAAGCTGCTGTGGGCGGCTGATATCCCCGACACGGATTGGGAACTGGTGCTGGTGCTTGACAAGGCCGCGCTGGAAGCGCCGCTCTCCTCCCTGCTGATGACCCAGCTGGGGATGGCGCTGCTGGTGCTGGTGGGTAGCATCCTCGCTATCTCCTGGCTGGTCAGCATGCTGCTTGGCCCGCTCACCAAGGTATCCCAGGCACTGGCCCGCATTGCCGATGGTAACGGCGATCTGACCCAGCGCATCAAGATCGACGCCAACGACGAAGTGGGCCAACTGGCCAACAGCTTCAACCGTTTCGTCGGCAGCCAGCATCAGCTGATCGGCAATATCCGTCAGCTGGCCAACGAGTTGAACGCCGATGCCGAGCGCAGTCTGGTGACCAACCAGGCCGCGGTGGACGAGTTGCAGCGTCAGCAGCAGGAGGTGACCATGGTCGCCACGGCGGTTACCGAGATGGCGAGCGCCACCATGGAGATCGCCGGCAACGCCGAGAATACCGCCGCCGCTGCCCAGCAATCTGCCCAGAGCAGTGAGCAGGGCAAGATGCTGGTCAACAAGACCCGCCAGTCCATCAATGGTCTGGCTGAAGAGGTAGGGCAGGCGACCGAGGTGATCGGGGAGCTGAGCCGCCATGCGCAGGCCATCACCAGCATTCTCTCCACCATTCAGGGGATTGCCGAGCAGACCAACCTGCTGGCGCTGAACGCAGCCATAGAAGCGGCTCGCGCCGGTGAGCAGGGGCGTGGTTTTGCGGTGGTGGCGGACGAGGTGCGGGTGCTGTCGCGCCGTACTCAGGACTCCACCCAGCAGATCCAGTCCACCATCGAGACACTGCAACAGACCACTGCCCGCGCGGTGAGCCTGATGCAGACCAGTCAGGGGCTGGCGGACAACAGCGTGCAGGATGCGGATCAGGCGGTGCGCGCGCTGGAAGAGATCACCAGCGCCATCTCCCTCATCTCCGACATGGCGGGTCAGATCGCCACTGCCGCCGAGGAGCAGACCCAGGTGACCGGCGAGATCACCCAGAACACAACCGCCATCAAGGATGTGAGTGACGAGATCACTGCATCTGCCATGCGCGATCTGGATCAGGCCCACAGCCTCAAAGGGCGTGCTGCTGACCTTAACCAGCAGGTGTCGACCTTTATCCTGTAAGGTGCAACTCACGGCCTGTTCCGGCTGAGATAAACAAGCCCCGCACTCTGTCGAGTGCGGGGCTTTTTGTTGTTCGGGGGAGTGCGGGATGTGGGGATTCCGGGTTTTCTGAGTTGCTCGCGGGCCACCTTGGTGGCGGATACGAGCCCCGGCTCTGCCTGCGTCAGCTGGCGAGTAGAGAACAAACAAAGAGCCCACCGAAAGGTGGGCTCTGATCATATACGTCTGACGGAAAGGGAATTACAGGAATGGCATCGCCATAAACAGCTTGATCACCATGGCGTTGATGATGTCGATAAAGAAGGCCCCCACCATGGGCACTACCAGAAACGCCAGGTGGGAGGGACCGAAGCGCTGGGTGATGGCCTGCATGTTGGCAATCGCGGTCGGGGTGGCCCCCAAGCCAAAGCCGCAGTGACCTGCCGCCAGTACGGCCGCATCGTAATTTTTGCCCATCACCCGGAAGGTGACGAAGATGGCGTAGAGCGCCATCGCCACGGTCTGGGCGGCCAGCAGGATGAAGATGGGCAGCGCCAGGCTGGCCAGATCCCACAATTTCAGGCTCATCAGTGCCATGGCGAGGAACAGCGACAGGCTGACGTTACCCAGCAGGGAGACTTCTCGATCGCTCACCTCATGCCAGTTCAGCAGGGTCAGGACGTTGCGCAGCAGCACGCCGACAAACAGCACGCAGACAAAGATCGGCAGCTCGAAGGCACCCCCTTTGAGCGAGGCGGAGAGCAGCTCGCCGCCCTTGAGGCTGATGGCGATCAGCGCCAGCGTTTCGATAACGCTGAAAGTGGTGAGGGGGCGCTCCATATCCGGCATTTCGAAGCCCTGGGGGGCCTCATCCTGATTGTGCTCCTCACCGGGCACCTGCACTTTCTTCACCAGATAGCGAGCCACCGGGCCACCGATCAGGCCGCCCAGCACCAGACCGAAGGTGGCACAGGCGATGGCGAGTTCGGCGGCGGATTGCACGCCATACTTCTCGGAGAAGGTGGCACTCCAGGCCGCCCCGGTGCCGTGGCCGCCGGAGAGAGTGATGGAGCCTGCCAGCAGCCCCATGTGGGGATCCAGACCGAGCAGGGTCGCCAGACCGACGCCCAGACTGTTTTGTACCAGCAGCAGGCCGGTGACCACCATCAGGAAGGTAACCACCGCCTTGCCGCCGCGTTTCAGGCTGGCGAGATCGGCGGAGAGACCGATGGAGGCGAAGAAGGCCAGCATCAGCGGGGTTTGCAGGCTGGTATCAAATTGCAGCTCTATCTGCAGGGTGGAGCGCAGCAGCAGCAGTACCAGCGCGACCACCAGGCCGCCGGCTACCGGTTTGGGGATGTTGAAGGTACGCAGCAGCCCGACTCGGGTAACCAACACCCGGCCAAGCAGCAATACCAGAGTGGCAGCGACCAGCGTTGCGTAGGAATCAAGTTGTAACATTCAGTACTCCCATGTTGATTGGCTGTGTCTTTCATAGCAAAAGACTTACAGATTCAGCCGGGATGAAAACAGTGTGGCTTATGTGCCAGCAAAGAAGGGGAAACATCTCCCCGCCCCAGGAAAGATGGGGCTTGTGCGGGCCTGAAATGCTCAGGCATCCAGATGAGATTTTAGTAAAATCCGGCGGATTGTAGCAAAAAGCATCGTTTAATTCCATCTTTGTCGTATTAATGCTCGTTTTAGTGGTTTATTGTGACATTTAACACTATGTGGGTAGAGGGCAGAAAAGCCGAAAAGGGGGCATGGAACGGCTGTCATTTGGGGCGCCAGTCTCTATAATTCGCCGGTTTCCGCTGCACACAGAGGCGCTGGCGGGCGTTGACATTGTGGTTCACCCCGACATGGTTCATGCTCCGGCGGTGTTCACTTCATCAAGAGGAGAGGGTGTGAAGAAGTCTATCTACATTGCCTACACAGGCGGCACCATTGGGATGCAGCGTTCCGATCACGGCTACGTGCCGATGGCTGGCTTTATGGAAGACTGTCTGGCGCGGATGCCCGAGTTCCACCGCCCCGAGATGCCGGATTACCATATCCACGAATATGCCCCTCTCATCGACTCCTCCGACATGACCCCGGCGGATTGGCAGCGCATCGCCGAGGATATTCGCGACAACTACGACAAGTACGACGGTTTTGTCATTTTGCACGGTACCGACACCATGTCGTTCACCGCCTCGGCGCTCTCCTTCATGCTGGAAGATCTGCACAAGCCGGTCATCATCACCGGCTCCCAGATCCCGCTGGCCGAGCTGCGCTCCGACGGTCAGCAGAACCTGCTCAACGCCCTCTACATCGCGGCCAACTACCCGATCCACGAGGTGACGCTGTTCTTCAACAACCAGCTCTATCGCGGCAACCGTAGCAAGAAGGTGCACGCCGATGGCTTCCACGCCTTCGACTCCCCCAACTATCCGCCGCTGCTCAATGCCGGGATCGCCATCTCGCTGGAAGCGGGCGAGTTGGGCGTGCCGTCCGAGCGGCCGCTGGTGCTGCACGACATTACCCCCCAGCCCATCGGCGTGGTAACCCTCTATCCGGGTATCTCCAGCGAGGTGATCGCCAATATCCTGCAACAGCCGGTGAAGGCGCTGATCCTGCTCTCGTTCGGGGTGGGCAATGCACCGCAAAACCCGGCCATGCTGGCGCTGCTCTCCGAGGCTTCGGCCCGCGGCGTCATCATCGTCAACCTGAGCCAGTGCCTGCACGGCAAGGTCAATATGGGGGGCTATGCCACCGGCAACGCCCTGTCGCGGGCCGGGGTGATCTCGGGCTTTGACATGACCGCCGAAGCGGCGCTCACCAAGCTCCACTTCCTGCTGAGTCAGGACTTGCCATCCCACCGCATTCGCGAGTTGATGCAGCAGTCGCTGCGCGGGGAGCTGACTCCCTAAGCGATGCGGCCCTCACCCTAACCCTCTCCCGGCGGGAGAGGGGATAGAGCGAGGTGCTGTTGGCCACGAGGCTTGCCATGAAGAGCGTTGATAGGTGGCCCGTTCACTGTTCGCAGGTGCGAGCCTGCTCCCTTCTCCCCCTAGCGGGAGAAGGGTTGGGGATGAGGGGGATGAGTCACCCGGCATCGATAGGAAAAAAAGAGGGGAGCCATCATGGCTCCCCTCTCTGTTGTGGCCGCCGCAAGCAGCCTGCCGGGTCAGGTTCAATGGTTAAGATCGACCCGCACTATCTCTTCCTCGTCGCGATACTGACGCTTGAGCTCGCTCTTGCTCTTCATCACGATCTCGCCGTCGCGACCGATGTTCATGTGCTCGGGGTTGTCGAGATGCATCGCCTGCCAGGCCATCACGGCTTGCAGGGAGGTGGCCTTCTGCTCGTCGGTGAGGGGCTTGCCATCGGGCCACTTGCCAAGCTCGACTGCGGTCTTGAGCCGCTCGTACACCTCTTCGGGCATCTGCCTGATTGCTTGTAAAAACTCACCCTGTTGAAACGACATCCGGCCTCTCCTTGAACTATTGAGCCATAAACTTCGGGGTCGGCCCGGCAGATCCTGGCGGGCTGTGCAGGTAGACCCTATCGGGGTCTATGCAGGTAGATCCTGGCGGACTACGCCAGCCATCTGCTCCATCACCCGCACTACCTGACAACTGTACCCGAACTCGTTGTCATACCATACGTAGAGCACACAATGATCCCCTTCGGCGATGGTCGCCTGGGAGTCGACGATGCCCGCATAACGGGAACCTACCATGTCGGAGGAGACCAGCTCGGTACTAGCGCTGAAGTCGATCTGGCGGTGCAGGGCCGAGCTTAACGCCATCTGTTGCAGATAGGCGTTGAGGCTCTCCCGATCGGTGGCCTGTTCCAGCGACAGATTGATGATGGCCAACGAGACGTTGGGGGTCGGTACCCGGATGGCGTTGCCGGTCAGCTTGCCCTTGAGTTCGGGCAGTGCCTTGGCCACCGCCTTGGCGGCACCTGTGCTGGTCATCACCATGTTGAGGGCCGCGCTGCGGCCGCGGCGCTCGCCTTTGTGATAGTTGTCGATGAGGTTCTGATCGTTGGTGTAGGAGTGGACCGTCTCCACGTGGCCATGGCGGATGCCGAACCGCTCCTGCATCACCTTGAGCACCGGAGTGATGGCGTTGGTGGTGCAGGAGGCGGCGGAGATGATCCTGTCATCCGGGCCTATCACCTCATGGTTGACCCCGAACACCACGTTCTTCATCTCCCCCTTGCCGGGAGCAGTCAGCAGCACCTTGCCGGCACCGCGCGCTTTCAGGTGCTCGGAGAGGCCAGCCTCGTCACGCCAGGCGCCGGTGTTGTCGACGATCAGCGCATCGTGAATGCCGTAGGCGGTGTAGTCGATGTCGGCCGGGCTATTGGCGTAGATCACCTGAATGAAGGTGCCGTTGGCGATGATGGCGCTGCGCTCCACATCCACCTCGATGGAGCCGTTGAAGGGGCCGTGCACCGAGTCGCGGCGCAGCAGGCTGGCGCGTTTCTCCAGATCCCCGTCGCGACCACCGCGTACCACGATGGCGCGCAGGCGCAGCGGATTGGCTGCGCCGGTACGCTCGATCAGCAGGCGGGCCAGCAGGCGACCGATACGGCCAAAGCCGTAGAGCACCACGTCGGTCGGCTGCGGCATCTGGCTGCGGCCAAGGGCCGGTGCCAGTCGCGCTTGCAGATAGTCCTCGATCCCCGCCTCATCCTGATGATCCTGCCAGTAGCCGACTGCCAGCTTGCCAAGGTCAACCTCGGCGGCGGTGGGTTTGAGGGCAACGATGGCCTGAAGCAGGGGGAAGCTTTGCTGGATGGGGAGGGGGGCGCTCTGGTGGCGGCGGACGACCCGGTGGGCCTTGAGAATATCGATGGTGGAGGCGTTTTGCAGCGGGCGGCCGTAGAGGGTGATCTCGACCCCTTGTTGTCGGTAGAGGCGACCAATCAAGGGTTGCATGGCTTCGGCGAGCTCCTGGCTCTCCTGCCACGCTTGCAAGTAGTGCTCGTGGGTCATTGACCAGATCCTTTATTTCACGTTGTTGGTGTAAATAGAAAATTCGTCGAATGCAGATCAGTGTAGGGGTGTATATTTCGTTATATTATTCTGCAATCGCGGCCTTATATGGCGCGCGCATTGTAATGGATATGTAACCGGTTTGCTAGCCGGAGGTGGCCCGTAAAGGCGCCAGTTGTTACCAACCCGCGTTACCAACAAGATGTGAACCATGGCCAATTTCCCCCTGCGACAGACCTTCATCATGCTTTCAGTCGGCCTTGCCGTGGCTGGCTGCAATGACGATCGGATCCACAACATCTGTGGCAATCATCCCGAGCTCTGCCAGGATCTGGTGGACGATGGCTGGTGTCGCTACGAGCGTACCGATGTGATCCGCAGTCGCTTCTATCTCAAGGAGGAGGGGACGGATCGGCGCAAGTACGAGCTGATGCGTAACCTTGAGCGCTATCTCAAGTGTGCCGAGCGTTCCACCAGCATTGAGTACAAGAATGCCCGCGAGCAGAAGAGTCCACGGGTCGAGGGCATGCTGGCGGCCGGGGATCAGTTGGCCCAGCTCGATGCGGCGACCCGCAATTCACAAGATCCCTACCTGCTGCTTTGGCACTGGACCAACAACACCAACGAGCTGGCTCGCCAGCAGTTTATGGCGCTGGAAGGCACCAAGGCGCTGGATGAACCCGAGCTGCAACTGGCACTCGGTGGTATCTACGCCAAGAGTGACCCGGAAAAGGCCATTGCCACCTTGCAGCACGGCCTCTCCCTCTATCAGGAGGGAGATAAGGTCAACAGCCGCATATTCACCTCCCTCAGTACCCTCTATATGGGCCAGAAACAGTACGGGTTGGCCTATCTGTGGGGCAAGGTGAGCGAATCGTTTCAGGATAGCCCCGAGGTCTCAGCCAAGCGTTTTGGCATCTACCACACCCTGAGCAAGACAGAGCAGGATGGCTACGATGTTCGGGCTGCCGAAATTGTCGAGCAGCTCAAGCATGGCAACTACCGGCCCTGAGGCAGTGATGACGACGCTCTCCCCGGCCAGCTGCTGGCCCAATCCGTTCGATCTCTCTTTCGTTCATGGCGAGGTACGTACCGATGGCCGCACGCTTGAGCGCCTCACGGTGCGTGCCGTGGTGCCCCGTGGCGACGAGCTGCTGCTGGTGCACTCCCGGGTCAACGGCGATCTGATGTTCCCCGGGGGCGGCATTGAAGCGGGGGAGAGCCACCATGTGGCGCTCGCTCGCGAGCTGCTGGAGGAGTGCGGTGCCGAGCTGCGGGAAGTGGGGGGCCTGCTTGGCGAGACCCGTGAATATCGCGCCGCCCGCGAGCCGGGGTTTGATGCCTACTGCATCCGCTCGCTCTACTACTTGTGCCGGATTGGCGATCAGCTGGTGGCCCCGCAGCCGCAGCCCTACGAGATCCGCCTTGGCTTCGTGCCAGGCTGGTTTGCCCTCGACGAAGCGTTGCAGACCAACAAGACCCAGCTGGCGGGGCCCTGTCCCCAGTGGACGGCGCGGGAGACCCGGGTGCTGGCCCAGCTGCAACGCTGGCATCAGCAGGGGAGCTTCGACCACGGCTACTGAAGTAGATCAAGCCGCAACGGTCAGTGACACCAACAAAAAGAGCGCCAATAGGCGCTCTTTTTTATTGCGAGGGTGGCGGTTACTTGGCCACTCTGTCGTGCGAGATCATTTGACCTCTTCGCCCTTGGCTTGCAGATCAGCATGGTAGGAAGAGCGAACGAAAGGACCACAGGCGGCGTGGGTAAAGCCCAGCTCCATGGCGACATCTTTCAGCTCGTCAAACTCTGCTGGCGGCACGTAGCGTTTCACCGGCAGGTGGTGGCGGCTCGGCTGCAGATATTGACCCAGGGTCAGCATGTTGACGCCGTGAGCGCGCAGATCCTTGAGCACCTCGACGATCTCTTCGTTGGTCTCGCCAAGGCCCATCATCAGACCGGATTTGGTTGGTACATGGGGGTGCATCTCCTTGATGCGGCGCAGCAGCTCCAGCGACCACTTGTAGTCGGCGCCCGGGCGGGCGACGCGATACATGCGCGGCGCGGTTTCCAGGTTGTGGTTGAAGACATCCGGCGGGGTTTCGCGGAACACCTCCAGCGCCTGCTCCATCCGGCCACGGAAATCCGGAGTCAGGATCTCGATGCGGGTCTGCGGGCTGTGCTCGCGGATCTCGCGGATGCAGTCGGCGAAGTGCTGGGCACCGCCGTCACGCAGATCGTCGCGGTCCACTGAGGTGATCACCACATACTTGAGGTTCATCTCCTTGATGGTCAGCGCCAGCTTCTTCGGCTCTTCCGGATCGAGTGCCAGCGGGCGGCCGTGGGCAACGTCGCAGAAGGGGCAGCGACGGGTGCAGATGGCGCCCATGATCATGAAGGTGGCGGTGCCGTGGTTGAAGCACTCCGCCAGGTTGGGGCAGGAGGCCTCTTCACAGACCGAGTGCAGCTTGTTCTTGCGCAAGGTGCTCTTGATGTGTTCGATCTTCTGGCTGGAGGGGGGCAGCTTGATCCGCATCCAGTCCGGCTTGCGAAGGAGTTCTTCGTTGGGATCCGGCATGAATTTCACCGGGATCAGGGCCATCTTGTCGCCATCGCGCAGCTTGACGCCCGGCTCCATACGAACGGGTTTGCTCATGATTCACTCTCGGTGTTTGTTATTGTCTGGTTGGTAGCCATCAGGGTCTGCTCGGAGCCCTCATGGTTGCACGGCATGGGGTTGCTCATGCTGCTTCTTCGGTATTGATGATTGTTTGATAGCCAATCAGGCGGGCCAGCTCGGCCACCAGAATGGATTGCGCCTCGGCCACGCTTTGCGGGCCGCCCAGAGCGCTGGTCTGGGTCATGGCCATGCCCGCATAGCCGCACGGATTGATGTGCAGGAAGGGGGTCATGTCCATGTTGATATTGAGGGCCAGCCCGTGGAACGAGCACCCCTTGCGGATGCGCAGACCGAGCGAGGCCAGTTTGGCCTCCATGCCGAGATCATTTTTCACATAGACCCCGGGGGCATCGGCCTTGGCATAGGCCTGGATATCGCTTTTGGCGAGGGTATTGATGATGGCTGTCTCCAGCGCGGTCACCAGCTCGCGAACCGAGAATTTGCAGCGGCGGACATCCACCAGTACGTAGAGCACCAGCTGGCCCGGGCCGTGATAGGTCACCTGACCGCCGCGATCGCTCTGCACCACCGGGATATTGCCCGGATTGAGCAGGTGTTCGGCCTTGCCGGCCTGGCCCTGGGTGTAGACGGGATCGTGCTCGACCACCCAGAACTCGTCCGGGGTGTCGCTGGTGCGGTTGTCGGTGAAGGCTTTCATGGCGTCCCATACCGGCTGGTAGGGGCGGCGACCCAGCTGCCTGACAATCAGGCTGGACTGGGCGGGGATCTGGGATGACATGGCGTCCTCGCGGCGTGCTGCGGCCAAAAACAGTCGCCCCGCAGAACGGGGCGAGAGAGAAATTACAGTACGTATTTCACCAGCTCGATCTTGCCAAGGGCGTGGTACATCGCTTCGATGTGCTCCTTGCTCTGGGCTGTCACGGTCACGCGGACCGAGTGGTAGTTGCCCTTGGAGCTGGGCTGGACTGTCGGGCTGTAGGTGCCGGGGGCGTGCTGCTGCAGCACTTCAACCACCATTTCCGGCAGTGCCGGGTCGGCAACGCCGAGTACCTTGAACGGGAATTTGCAGGGAAACTCCAGCAGTTCATCAAACTTGGTATTCATTTACTCACCTTTTGCGTCATCACCGGGATGACTTCATCTTGGATGGCTAGTGGCCGATGGCCCGTGGAGGCCGCCATTTCAAGTCTATATGGGCACGGCTCATAACTATATGGGCGCGGCCCGGACCGGGATCAAGGCCAGGATCGGTCAGACAAGGATGGAAGTGCTGCTTTTTACCACAAATCAGGGTAAGGCGGAACCTGCAGTTTACAGGGTTATTCACTGCCTTTGTCCGTCACAGACAGCAGCGGCGCCTGTTGGCGCCGCTGTTTGGTGAGGATTGTGTGTTGGATTACTTGAACCAGCTGGTGACCAGCAGTACCAGGTAGTCCCACAGACGGCTCATCAAACCACCTTCCTGCACCTCTTCCAGGGCGACCAGGGGTACCTGCTTGATCTCTTTGTCACCCTGTTTCAGGAACACGGTACCGACGCGCTGACCCTTGGCCAGCGGCGCTTTCAGTTCGCTGTCGAGCTGGAAGTCAGCCTTCAGGTTGTTGCCCTGACCGCGGGTGACCAGCACGGAGACATCTTTGTCGACGCCCAGTTTCACTTCCGGTTTGTCGCCCATCCAGATCTTCTGGGTGACCAGCTCGGTGCCCGCCTTGTACGGGGTCAGGCTCTGGAAGAAGCGGAAGCCGTAGGTGAGCAGTTTTTTGCTCTCGGCGGCGCGGGAGGCTTCGCTGCTGGCGCCCAGTACCACGGCGATCAGGCGCATGCCTTCGTTGTTGGTGGCAGAGGAGACCAAGTTATAGCCGACCTGGCTGACGTGGCCGGTCTTGATGCCATCCACCTGCAGGGATTGATCCCACAGCAGGCGGTTGCGGTTGTGCTGGGTGATGCCGTTGAAGACGAAGGATTTCTGGGAGTAGATCTTGTACTCCTCCGGCAGGTCGCGGATCAGCGCCTGACCCAGACGGGCCATATCGTGAGCGGTACTGTAGTGACCTTCCGCATCCAGACCGTGCGGGTTCATGAAGTGGCTGTCATTCATGCCAAGCTTGGCGGCCCAGCTGTTCATCAGGCTGGCGAAGGAGTCGGTGCTGCCCGCCAGGAACTCGGCCATGGCGACGCAGGCGTCGTTGCCGGACTGGATGATGATGCCCTTGTTGAGGTCATCGACGGAGACCTGCTTGCCCACCTCGATAAACATCTTGGAGGAGTCGGAGTAGTTCTTGGACCAGGCGTTCTGGCTGATGGTCACCATGTCGGTGCGCTTGATGTTCCCCTTCAGCAGCTCCTGGCCGATGATGTAGGAGGTCATCATCTTGGTCAGACTGGCGGGCGGCAGACGCTCTTCGGCGTTCTGCTCGGCCAGCACCTGACCGGAGTAGTAGTCGATCAGAATATGGGCCTTGGCGGAGATCTCCGGCGCGGCGGGAACCACCATGGGCATGGCATTAGGGGTCGGTGTCGGCACCGGCGTATTGGCCTGGGCGGTTACGCTGATCAGTGAGGCCAGAAGAACTGAACGGGCAAATTTGGACATCTTGAAATTCCTGCGAGCCAGATGGGGATAAAATGCGGGCCTAACTATACCAGATGCGCCCGCAGGTTATAGCCCGACATGGCGATCAGAACTGGTTTTTTATCCATCACTCCCTGTCATCACGCCATAAAACGACGTGATGACAGTGAGTAAGCGGTTAGTCACATCCGCAGCAAAAGGGGGTGATCAGGGCACGATAAAGGCCTGTTCCAGCCCGCCCTGACGTACTTTTTCCAGCACGCTTGCCTGCTGGTCGGCGGCGATCGGGCCAATCAGCACCCGGAAAATGGCGCCATGGGCATCGATTCGGTAGGGCACGCCGTAACGCTGGGTCATCACCTTGCCCATCGCCTCGGCCCGATCCCGGGAGCCGCTGGCCAGTACCTGGATCATCTTGCCATCCCCACTGCTGGCAGGCGCTGCAGCCTTGGCTGGTGCTGGCTTGACAGGTGCCGCTTTGGCGGGCTTGGCGGCGGGTGCCTTGACAGGAGCCGGATCGGCGGCGGGAGTGGCCATCGCCAGTGCGGTTGGTTCACCCAGGAAGCCAGCTTGCGACAGCCTGCTGGAGGCCGCAGCCGGAGTGGTCGGAGTCATTTCGATGGGCTTCATTGGCTCCATGATCACCATCTGATCCGGGGTGTCGCTGATCAGCTCCAGCCGTACTCGGGCCTCACCGTTGTCGACCATCTCCAGCTGCTTGGCCGCTGCGTAGGAGAGGTCGATCAGGCGCGGGCTGTTGAATGGACCGCGGTCATTGACCCGCACTATGGTCTCCAGCCCGTTGTCCAGATTGGTGACCCGCACATAGCTCGGGATGGGCAGGTTGCGGTGGGCGGCACTGAACAGCTTGCTGTCCAGCACATCGCCGTTGGCGGTCTTCTGGCCGTCCAGATCCGGCGACAACCAGCTGGCGGTGCCCTCTTCGCTGTAGTGTTTGATGTCGCGCCACACCTCGTGCTTCTGCTTGCCGATCCAGTAGTCCCGGTTGCCGCTGGCACTCAGGGGCTCGGGGCGCGGAATGGCGCCGGTGGCTTGCGGGATCTCGATAACGGGTGGCTTGCTGACCGGTGCTTGCGGCTCGACGGGGGCGCTCTGTTCCGGCTGGCTGCTACAGGCGGCCAGCAACAAGCTCAGGCTGAGCGGGAGGAGTTTGTGACGAAGATGCATACGCTTCCTGAATGGCTTGGCTAAGTTGATACACCGCCATCGCATAGAGTGGGCTGCGATTGTAACGGGTGATCACATAAAAGTTATGCCGTGCGACCCAGTATTCCGGTCCATCGGCTTGGGCAAACGCCAGCAACTTGACCGGCGTCTGTGGGGCCAGCGGCGTGGCGAGCTCAATCCCTGCCGCCGCCAGTTCTGACCACTGTTGTGTTAACTCGGGCTCAGGCCTGAGTAGAGGTTCGACTGCCATCAACCCGATCTGGGCCGGTTCCACCACGGATTCGCCCCAGCGCCACTGGTGGCTGGCAAAATAGTTGGCCACGCTGCCGATGGCATCGACCGGGTTGGCAAACAGATCGCGCTTGCCATCCCCGTCAAAGTCGACGGCGTAGTGGCGATAGCTGGAGGGCATGAACTGCCCCATCCCCATGGCGCCGGCATAGGAGCCCTTGAGGGTATCGAGTTGCCACCCTTCCTCTTTGGCCAGCACCACCAGCTGGGCAAACTCCTTGGCAAAGAAGTCGGCCCGCTCGGGGTAGTGAAACCCCAGGGTGTAGAGGCTATCGAGCACCGGATGACGGCCCATCTGGCGACCGTAGAAGGTTTCTACCCCTATGATGGCCACGATGAGCGAGGCGGGCACCCGATAGGTCTGCTCCGCGCGAGCCAGCGTCTCGGCATGTTGTTGCCAGAACTGCTGGCCATCACGGATGCGATCCGGGGTAACGAACAGCGGTCGGTAGCGATGCCAGGGTTTGGCTTCCCACGGCTTGCTGATGGTGTCGAGCACCTCCTGCCGTAACTGGGCGCGGGCGACGGCAGCCTGCAACTCCGCCAGCGGCACCTGCTGCTGGTCGGCGAGCAGGGCCAACCGATCCGGCGCCACGGCGGCGGTCGCCATCGTGGTGGCGAGCGAGAGCAGCAATCCAACCCGTCTCATCAGGCGAGCAGTCTTCTATGAGTCTGGATGGACATCAGGATACCGAATCCGGCCATCAGGGTCACCATGGAGGTGCCGCCATAGCTCACCAGCGGCAGGGGCACCCCTACCACCGGCAAGATGCCGCTCACCATGCCCATGTTGACGAACACATAGACGAAGAAGGTGAGGGTGATGGCGCCACCCAGCAGTCGCTCGAAGCTGTTCTGGGCCTGCATCGAGATAAACAGGCAGCGGCTGATGACGTAGAGGTAGAGCACCAGCAGCAGGGCAACCCCTACCAGACCGAACTCCTCGCTGAATACTGCGAAGATGAAGTCGGTATGGCGCTCGGGCAGGAACTCCAGCTGGGACTGGGTCCCTTGCAGCCAACCCTTGCCAAAGACGCCACCGGAGCCGATGGCAATCTTGGACTGGATGATGTGATAGCCGCGACCGAGCGGGTCTTTCTCCGGGTCGAGCAGCATCAGCACCCGCTGGCGCTGGTAGTCGTGCATCAGGAAGAACCAGAGCACTGGCATAAAGGCCAGCATCAGCAGGACCGCCAAGCCGATCAGCCACCAGCTGAGCCCCGCCAGGAAGATGACGAAGAAGCCGGAGGCGGCCACCAGAATGGAGGTGCCAAGGTCAGGCTGGGCGGCGATCAGCAGGGTGGGCAGCAGCACCATGATGAGGGCGATCACCACATGGCTGAACTTGGGGGGCAGCGAGTGGCGACTGAGCCAGGCGGCCACCATGATCGGCATGGAAAGCTTCATCACCTCGGAGGGCTGGAACTTCATAAAGCCCAGATCGAGCCAGCGCTGGGCCCCCTTGCCGATGTGGCCGAACACGTCCACCGCAATCAGCATCAGCACCACCACGGCGAACAGCGGCACGGACCAGCGAGCGTAGAGGGAGGGGGGCAGCTGGGCCAGGCCGATCATCAGGGCAAAGGCGAGACCGCCGCGCACCAGCTGGCGCACGATGGAGTCCATATCCTGACCGGAGGCGGAGTAGAGCACCACCATGGAGAGGGTCATCACGGCCAGCAGACCGAGCAGCAGGGGCAAGTCGATATGCAGCTTGTACCAGATGCTCTGCTGGCGGGCAGAATTACTCATTGGGAGCGACCTCACTCGGTTGGGACGGCTTTTCCGGTGCCGGTGGCAGTTGCGGATCAGGGGGCAGCAGATAGGCATCCAGCATCTGGCGTGCAATGGGCGATGCAGCTCGACCACCACCACCTCCGATGGAGTTTTCCAGTACCAGAGCTACCACCGCTTTGGGTGCCTCGAAGGGGGCATAAGCAACGAACAAAGCGTTATCGCGATGCTCCGCCTTGACCGTCTTGATGTTGTAAACCTGATTTTCCTTCAAACCGACTACCTGGGCTGTGCCCGATTTGCCGCCTGAGGAGTAAGGCGCCTTGGCAAACGAGTGACGGCCACTGCCTTCACTACCATGGTTGACTCGCCACATCCCATCCTGCGCCACTTTCCAGAAGCTGTCGTTCTTGAGCTTGAGGGCGATATTGGGGTTGATGGGGGCATCGACCACCCCCGCCTGGGAGGCTGTGCTCTTGAGCAGGTGCGGGGTGACGTCGTGACCATTCTGGGTCAGGATGCTGATCGCCTTGGCCAGTTGGAGCGGGGTGGCGCTCCAGTAGCCCTGACCGATACCGACAGAGATGGTGTCCCCCTGATACCAGGGCTGGCGCCAACGGGCCATCTTCCAGTCACGGGACGGCATGACCCCCTTGGTCTCTTCATAAAGATCGACCCCGGTGTACTGACCGAAGCCAAATTTGGTCATGTAGCTGTGGATCTTGTCGATGCCGACCCGATAGGCGAGATCGTAGAAATAGGTATCTGCCGAGACCTCGATGGCGCGATAGACATCGAGCCAGCCGTGACCCCAGCGGCGCCAGTCGCGAAACTTCTTGGTGGTACCGGGAATAGAGAAGCTCGGGCCGCCGAAATAGCGGTAGCCCGGGGTAATGGCCCCCTCGTTGAGCCCCATTACCGACATCATGGGTTTGACCGTGGAGGCAGGGGCATAAATGCCCTGAGTGGTGCGATTCACCAGTGGCCGCGCCGGATCGTTGAGCAGCGCCGAGTAGTTGGCGCTGGAGATACCGGTCACGAACAGGTTGGGGTCGTAGCTGGGGCTCGACTCCAGGGCCAGGATGGCGCCGGTTTTCGGGTCCATCATCACGATGGCTCCGCGCTGGCCAGCCAGCAGTTGCTGGGCCTTGAGCTGCATCCGGACGTCGATATTGAGGTAGATATCCTTGCCCGGAATAGGTGGCTGGAACTTGAGGGTGCGGACAATCCGGCCGCGGTTGTTCACCTCGACCTCCTGATAGCCCGCCACACCGTGCAGCTCATCTTCGTAATACTTCTCCACCCCCTGCTTGCCGATATCCTTGGTGGCCGCGTAGTTGGCGAGTTTTTCTTCCTTCTCGAGGCGCTCCACGTCACGGGTGTTGATCTTGGCCACATAGCCCAAAGCATGGGTGAGGGTGTCACCAAACGGGTAGTAGCGCTTGAGGTAGGCCTCGATGCTGGCGCCCGGGTAGTTATGCTGGTTGACCGAGAAGAGGGCTACCTGATATTCGGTCAGTTTCTCGTAGAGGGGGACCGGCTTGAAGCGGCGCTGGCGCTTCACTTCGGCGAGGAACTTCTCCTTGGTGCCCTCCGGCAGACCCAGCAGGGTGATCAGCTGGTCGGCGGTTTTTTCGAGATCCTTGGTCTCTTCCGGCACGATTTCCAGACTGTAGACCGGGCGGTTTTCCGCCAGCAGCACACCGTTGGTGTCATAGATGAGGCCCCGTGGTGGCGCCACCGGTACCACGCGGATACGGTTGGAGTTGGAGCGAGTCTGGTAGGTGTCGTAGGACTCGACCTGCAGATAATAGAGATTGCCCAGCAGCACCAGCATCAGCACGACGATGCCGATGTAGGCTACCAGGGTGCGCCGGAAGAACAGATTGCCCTCGGCACTGTGATCGCGCATTTCGATGCGTTGTTTCAGCATGCCTTTACCTCAAGACCCTTGGGGGCAATAAGAGCAGGAACTGCATTGTTCACTCTCTGTGATAGGGGTGAATATGAGCGGTGAGACTCCAGAGACGCATGGCTCACTCTCTATGATACGGATGATTGGTGGTGATGCTCCAGGCCCGATAGAGGCTCTCGGCCACCAGTACCCGTACCAGCGGATGGGGCAGGGTGAGCGGTGACAGTGACCAGCTCTGTTCAGCGGCAGCCTTGCACTCGGGGGACAAGCCTTCCGGCCCGCCTACCAGCAGGGCAACATCGCGGCCATCGAGTTTCCACGCCTCCAGCTGGGTCGCCAACTGCTCCGTGGTCCAGGGCTTGCCCGGAATATCGAGGGTGACGATGCGCGAGCGCCCCGCAGCCGCCAGCATGGCTTCCCCTTCCTTCTGCAGGATGCGCGGAATGTCGGCATTTTTGCCCCGTTTGCCTGCGCCGATCTCGACGAGTTCAAACGGCATGTCTTTGGGGAAGCGGCGACGATACTCTTCGAAGCCATGCTCTACCCAGGCGGGCATCTTGGTGCCCACCGCAATCAACTGGATCTTCATGGTCGTTACACTTGTGCTCTTATTGCGTATTCATTTGAGCGGCACCGCTCCACAGCTTTTCCAGTTGGTAGAAGTCACGATGTTCATCCTGCATCACATGCACGATCACCGAGCCCATATCTACCAGCACCCATTCACCGCTCAGTTGCCCTTCCACGCTCAGCAGATCCAGACCCGCGTGGCGGGCCTCGCTGGCCAGATGGTGGGCAATGGCGCTGACGTGACGACTGGAGTTGCCGGAACAGATGATCATGGTGTCAGTAATGCTGGATTTGCCGCGTACATCGAGGGTGATGATGTCGCGGCCTTTCATGTCATCGATCTTGTCGATGATAAAGGCATGCAATTCTTGGCCTTGCAATGAGTCTCTCCTGTATTCCGGCGCGCAGCGTTTGCGTCAGGGCGGCGGATTATATCATGGTCACTCCCGTTTCCCATCGGGTGGGGCGGGATTACGACAGGGGCTAGCGGCGGTTGGCGCGGTAGAGCCCCTGTTGATCAATATAGTGCGCAACCGACTCGGGCAAGAGGTAGCGGGTGTCTTGTCCCGCATCCAGCAAGGCTCGCAGTCGGGTGGCTGACAGTTCGATGGGCTGGTTGTCCGCCAGCCAGATATGACCGGCCAGACGCTGATGCAGCGCGTTGGCATCTGTGGTGTGATGGTGCGCCAGCAGCTGCGCCACCTCGGCCGGATAATCCGGTTGCCAGCCCGGCCGTACGCTCACCACCAGATGGGCATGGTCGAGCAGCTCCTGCCAGCGGTGCCAGCTTGGCAGGCTCAGCAGTGAATCCATCCCCATCAGAAAACAGAGCGGCGTATCGGGCAGTTCATGACGCAGCTCGATGAGGGTATCGATGGTGTAAGAGGGCTTGTCCCGTCTCAGCTCCCGCTCATCCACCACAAAGTGGTGGTTCTCTGCCGCCGCCAGTTTGACCATGGCAAGGCGCTGTTCGCTCGAGCAGAACGGATTGGCGCGGTGGGGCGGGATATGGTTCGGGATCAGCCGCATCTCGGCCAACCCGAGGGCATCGCGCGCCTCGATGGCCGGGCGCAGATGGCCGATATGGATAGGATCGAACGTGCCCCCCAGCAGGCCAATGGGCGCCTTCAGCACGGGCTGTTCTCCATCACCAGCGGCAGCGGGGTGCCATCACGAAAGCCGAGGGCAATGGTCTGCAGCATCAGCCAGGCCTGCTCGCTATCGAAGCGGCGCTGGGCATCGTCCAGCTGGGCCATCAGTTGCCACAGTTGCTGCAACTTGGCAAACGGCAGTCGGGTCAGCGCTTGCTGAATGAGCTGCTGGCGGCTCTGCCAGATGCGCAGGCGGCTGAAGTGCTCACCCAGCGGCTGGCCGTTGCGCATCGCCAACGACAGCTCGGTCAGCTGCTCCAGCTCGCGGCAGAGGGTCCAGGCCAGCATCCCCGGCTCGGTGCCTTCGGCCCGCAGGGCGGCCAGAATGCGCTGGGCCCGGTTCACCTTGCCCTCCAGCAGGGTATCGACCAGCTGGAACGGGGTGAAGTGGGCGTGGCGGATAATGGTCTCTTGCAGATAGGTGACGCTGATGGGCTGGGGTGGCGAGAGCAGGGTCAGCTTCTCGATCTCCTGGCTGGCGGCCAGCAGGTTGCCCTCGTAGGAGTGGCACATGAAGTTGATGGCATCCGGCAGCGCCTTGAGGCCGAAACGCGCAAAACGGGCGCTCATCCAGCGCGGGAAGAACTTGGGCTCCGGATGGTTGACCGGCACATAGGTGCCAATCTGGTAGAGCTTGTCGAACCAGGCTGATTTCATCTGGGTCTGGTTGAGACGACCGCCACTCAGCACCAGCAGCAGGTCGGGATGAAGCTGCTTGCCAATTTCGCTGATGCGGGCAGCGAGATCCTTGTCCACCTTGGCGGGCAGCTCCAGCTCGATGATCTGGCGGGCGGAGAAGAGGCTCATGGCCTGACAGGCATCGTAGACCTGATTCCAGTCCAGCCCCTGTTCCACCACGAAGGTGTGGCGCTCATCGAAACCCTGCTTGCGGGCGACCTGACGGATGGCATCGATGGCCTCCAGTCGCAACAGGGGCTCGTCGCCAAAAACGAGATAGCAGGGCCGAAGCCCTGCTTTGAGGTGGTCACCAAATTGTTCCGGGTAAATCCGCATCAGAAGCTGACCTGACTCAACTGCCGGATCACCTGATTGGCCGCCTGCTCCTGCATCTCGCGGTTGAGCTGCTCCTGCTCACGGGAGGAGGCGAGCGCTGCATCCGGCTTGTTGAGGAAGCTGCGGTTGAAGTTGATGGGGAAGACCTGAGTCGGCTTGCCCGGTACCGAGATGGTGAACTGGGTACCAAAGCCCAGCACATATTCGGTGTCCGTCCCCAGCGCGTTGACCGAGGCGACCTGACTGGTGCTGCCTACGCCGCCCAGAGTGAGCACCGGAATGCCCTCCTTGTCGGCCAGGGTCACGCCAGAGGCCTTCAGGCGGGTGGTAACCATCCGGTAGAAGTCGCTCTTGTTGTCGCCCACGACCTTCATGGTCATCAGCTCGCTCGGAATGCCGTTGCCGCGCATGTGAAAGCCGCAGCCTTGCAGCAGCAGACCAGCCAGCACGATGGCCATCCAGCGGGTGAAGATGGTGCCCATAGAAAATCCTCTTTGCATTAAGGGAAAGCGGCGGGCGCAGGGCCCGCCGTTATCATCCGTTTGCTGTTACAGATTGGCAATGATCAGTTGGTAACCAATCAGTTGGCAGCCAATTAGTTAGCGACAATATTGAGCAGCTTGCCAGGTACATAGATCACCTTGCGCACGGTCAGCCCGTCGGTGAACTTCTGTACCGAGGCATCGGCCATCGCCAGCTTCTCTACGTCGGCCTGGCTGATCTCGGCCGGCACGGTCAGTTTGCCGCGCATCTTGCCGTTGATCTGCACCACCACCAGCTTCTCGGTCTCGACCATGGCCGCTTCATCGGCCATCGGCCAGGCTGCGTGATCGATGTCGTCGCCCTTGCCCAGCATCTTCCACAGCTCGAAGCCGATGTGCGGGGTGATGGGGTAGAGCATGACTACCACGGCTTCCAGCGCTTCCTGCATCAGGGCGCGGTCCTGTTCGTCGTTGCCGAGCTTGGCCAGATTGTTCATCAGCTCCATGATGGCGGCGATGGCGGTGTTGAAGGTCTGACGGCGACCCACGTCATCACTCACCTTGGCGATGGTCTTGTGCAGTTCACGGCGTACCGCTTTCTGCTCGTTGGTGAGAGCAGCTACATCGAGTGCGGCAACGGCGCCACCGGAGACGTGCTCGAAGGTGACGCGCCACAGGCGACGCAGGAAGCGCTGGGCACCCTCTACACCGGAGTCGGACCACTCCAGAGTCATTTCGGCCGGAGAGGCGAACATCATGAACAGACGGACGGTATCGGCGCCGTAACGCTCGACCATCAGCTGCGGGTCGATGCCGTTGTTCTTGGACTTGGACATCTTGGTCATGCCGGAGTGCATTACCTCACGACCTTCGTTGTCGATGGCCTTGGTGATGCGACCCTTCTCGTCACGCTCTACCTTGACGTCGGTCGGGCTGACCCAGACGTTGCCGCCCTTCTCGTCTTTGTAGTAGAAGGCGTCGGCCAGCACCATGCCCTGGCAGAGCAGGCGCTTGAACGGCTCGTCGCTGTTCACGAGG
The DNA here is from genome assembly GCF_024436075.1 of Aeromonas sp. JL9. NCBI lineage: Bacteria > Pseudomonadati > Pseudomonadota > Gammaproteobacteria > Aeromonadales > Aeromonadaceae > Aeromonas > Aeromonas sp. JL9. The sequence continues at coordinate 191,300 of NZ_JANFNV010000002.1, forward strand.
CCTGCATCACGCAGCAGCTTGTGGAAGAAGCGGGCATAGAGCAGGTGCATACAGGCGTGCTCGATGCCGCCGATGTACTGATCCACCGGCAGCCAGTGGTTGGCAGCAGCCGGATCCAGCATGCCCTTGTCGTAGTCCGGAGAGCAGTAGCGCGCGTAGTACCAGGAGGACTCCATAAAGGTGTCGAAGGTATCGGTCTCGCGGAACGCTTCCTGACCGTTGTAAGTGGTCTTGGCCCACTCGGCATCGGCTTTGATCGGGCTCTGGATACCATCCATCACCACATCTTCCGGCAGCAGTACCGGCAGCTGGTCTTCCGGCGTCGGCACCACGGAGCCGTCAGCCAGGGTCAGCATCGGGATGGGGGCACCCCAGTAACGCTGACGGGAGACACCCCAGTCACGCAGACGGTAGTTAACGGTACGCTTGCCCTTGCCGAGCCCTTCCAGCTTGCTGGCGATGGCATCGAAGGCGCCCTGGAAGTCGAGACCGTCAAACTCGCCGGAGTTGAACAGCACGCCCTTCTCGGTATAAGCGGCTTCGCTCACGTCGACGTCGCCATCAACTGGCTTGATCACCGCCTTGATGTCGAGGCCATATTTGGTGGCGAATTCGAAGTCACGCTGATCGTGGGCTGGTACTGCCATGACGGCGCCGGTGCCGTAGTTCATCAGCACGAAGTTGGCGACCCAGACCGGTACCTTGCGGCCATCCAGCGGGTGAATGGCATAGAGGCCGGTGGCCATGCCCTTCTTCTCCATGGTGGCCAGTTCTGCTTCGGCTACCTTGGTGTTCTTGCACTCTTCGATAAAGGCGGCCAGCTCCGGATTGTTCTGGGCTGCTTGCTGCGCCAGCGGGTGACCGGCAGCGATACCGACATAAGTCACGCCCATGAAGGTGTCCGGACGGGTGGTGTAGACCTCCAGCTGCTCAGCCTGACCCTCGATATTGAAGCTGATGTTGACCCCTTCGGAGCGGCCAATCCAGTTGCGCTGCATGGTCTTGACCATCTCCGGCCAGCCTTCCAGATTGTCGATGTCGTTCAGCAGCTCTTCGGCGTAGTCGGTGATTTTGATGAACCACTGGGGGATCTCTTTTTGCTCCACCGGGGTGTCACAGCGCCAGCAGCAGTTGTCGACCACCTGCTCGTTGGCCAGTACGGTCATGTCGTTCGGGCACCAGTTGACGGAGGAGGTCTTCTTGTAGACCAGACCCTTCTCGTAGAGCTTGGTGAAGAACCACTGCTCCCAGCGGTAGTAGTCCGGCTTGCAGGTGGCGACTTCACGATCCCAGTCATAACCCAGACCCAGCATCTTCAGCTGGTTCTTCATGTATTCGATGTTTTCGTAGGTCCAGGGCGCCGGTGCGGTATTGTTTTTGATCGCGGCGTTCTCGGCCGGCAGACCGAATGCATCCCAACCTATGGGTTGCAGCACGTTCTTGCCATTGAGGCGTTGATAACGGGAGATCACATCACCTATGGTGTAGTTACGAACGTGCCCCATGTGTAGTCGACCAGACGGATAGGGGAACATGGACAGGCAGTAGAACTTCTCCTTGTCTACCTTCTCCACGGCCTTGAAGGTTTTCTTGGCATCCCAGTGCTTTTGCACTGCTGGTTCGATTGATTGGGGAACGTATTGCTCTTGCATTGGTGACATCCGGATCTGTGAAATGAATAGATAAATCAGCTGGGAAATCGCAATAGAATACCCATATCCTGCGGCGGCAACAACCGCCAGCGTCCCTTGGGCCTTAAGCCGGGCCAGATCAGGGTTTAGTAGAGGAGTTAGAGCCATGGACAAACGTCAAAAAGGGTACGAAGCCTTCATTGCCGAGCTGCAAAAACAGTGGCAAGAGACTGAAGAGTTCCAGGGGGAGCGCCTCAACCGGATGATTGCCAAGGTGCAGGCCTATCTGGAGGCTGCCAGCGACCTGACCCAAGACGAACTGGCGCTCATCGCCGAGTACGTGAAGCGGGATCTGGGCAACTATGACGAGGGGCGCCATGACGATAGTGCGCAGGTGGAAGAGTCAGCCTTTATGCTGGCCCTCAAAGACACCGCCTGGTCCTGGCTGGCGGATGTGACCGACCGCGCCCAGGTGGAGTGGCGGGAGCTGGCCGACGAGCTCGAGCACAAGGGGGTTTACGAAGCGGGTGATTGGGTAGGGCTCGGGGTCATGGTGTGCGACCAGTGCGGCTGGCGCCATACCGTGCTACACCCACAACAGCTCGATACCTGCCCCGAATGCGGCTGCGCCGAGTATCATCGCGAGCCGCTCTCGCCCTGAGTCAGGCCTCAAGGTGGACGAGATAACGAGAAAAAGGCGCCATCAGGCGCCTTTTTCTTGCTTGCTGGTTTCGTCGGGGCGTTTACTTGCCGGCGACGGATAGGCCGCCAAAACGGATCTGCGGGGTGTAGAAGCCCTTGCCATCGTTGTGGTGCAGGGTGTCACCGACCGCTTCCAGCTCGCCCAGCAGGCGATAGAAGTTGCCCGCTACCGTGATGCCGCGCACCGGCTGCAGGCGAACGCCATCGCGACAGAGGAAGCCCGACGCGCCAAAGGAGAAGTCGCCGCTCACCGCATCGGCACCCGAATGCAGGCCATCCAGCTTGACCAGCTCCAGATAGTCACCGCTCTGCACCTCCGCTTCGCTATGGGGGCCCGCGCCGAACACCAGATGGCGAGCGGTCACATCGAGGGCGCTGCGAGCACCGCGGGCGGCCGAGCCGTTGCTGGCGACGCCAAAGTGGTGGGCGGTGGCGCTGTTGTGGAGCAGGGTTTTCAGCTCCCCTTCGCCAATCAGCAGCAGATCCGAGCTGGCCGCTCCCTCGCCATCAAACGCCTTGATGTTCATGCCGCCAGGCATATAGACCCGGCTTTCCAGAGTGAGCCAGCGTGACGCCACGCTTTGGCCGACCTTGCTGCGCCAGGGGTTGATCCCCTGCTGGGCCCACTTGCCCGACAGCACGCCCTGAAAGCAGCCAAACAGGCTGGCGAAGCAGTTGGTGCTAAAGATGACGCTGTAGCGGCCGCTCGGCACCGCTTCACCGGGCAGCAGACCATCGGCGATGGCGTAGATCTGCTCGATCAGGGCCTGACTGTCCAGCTCGTCGAAGCGACGGCCATATTGCCCCTGCGAGTGCATCGACTGGCGGCCATCCCGCTCGACCAGCGCCGAGGTGTAGCAGCCGACGCTGAACTCGCCGTGCTGGCAGAGGGTGCCCTGACTGTTGGCGAGCCAGAGCTGGCTCTCCCCTTCGAAGAAGCTGTTATAGGGGGCGCCGCTCACATCGGGCATGGCCAGCATGTCGGACTCCAGGCGCAGGGCCAGGGCGATCTTCTCCTCAGCCGGCGTGGTATCGGGCTGGTTGATCTCGGCACAATCTGTGGTGATCCGGCTATTGGCCACCGAGATGCGCTGATCCGGGTCCACCTTGGCAAAGCGGCTGGCATCGAGGGCATCTTGCAACATGGCATCGAGCGCCGCCTCATCGAGCGATTCCGAGTAGGCGATGCCGACCCGGCCCTCTTTTATCAGGCGAATGCCGAGCTGCTGGCTGCTGGTCACCTTGTATTCGCCGAGTTCGCCCTTGTCAGCCTTGAGTGAGAAGGCTCTCTCCTGATTGGTGATGATGTCCGCTTCTGCGTTGAGATTGGCCACCTTGTCCAGCAGGCGGGTGAGCAGTTGGTTCATGTCGATGGTGCTCATCAGGCGTTCCCTCCCACCAGAATATTGTCCACTTTCAGCGCCGGCTGGCCCACCGAGGTGGGGACCGAGCCCGAGACCGAGCCGCACATACCGGCGGCCAGTGCCAGGTTGCGGCCCACCATGGAGATCTCTTTCAGCACCTGCGGGCCGGTGCCGATCAGGGTGGCCGACTTGAGCGGTTTGGTGATCTTGCCGTGCTCGATGAGGTAGGCCTCCTGCACGTTGAAGTTGAATTCACCGGTGCCGGGCTGTACCGAGCCGCCCCCCATCTTCTTGGCGTAGATGCCGTGTTCCACCGTAGCCAGCATATCGTCGAGGTTATGGTTGCCCGGTTCGATATAGGTGTTGCGCATGCGCGAGGTGGGGGCGTACTTGTAGGATTCGCGCCGACCCGAGCCGGTGCGGGCGTAACCGGTTTTGAGGGCGCCCATTCTGTCCACCAGAAAGCCGGTCAGCACGCCGTCCTTGATGAGCTGGGTATGCTGGGTCGCCATCCCCTCGTCATCGACGTTGATGGAGCCCCAGGCATTGCTTTGCAAGCCTTCATCCACCGCATTGACCACCGGATTGGCGATAAGCTGGCCCATCTTGTCGTGGAATACCGAGGCCTTCTTGGCTACCGAGGTGGTCTCCAGCAGGTGGCCGCACGCCTCGTGGAAGATGACGCCGCCAAAGCCATTCTCCATGATGACCGGCAGGGTGCCGCTCGGGCAGGGAGCCGCGCCCAGTTTCACCAGTGCCTGACGGGTGGCGGTGAGGGCCAGCTCGCGCGGATCGATGCGATCGGCATGCTCCCAGCCCATCAGGGCGCCGGGGGCCTCGTAACCGACGCTCTGCTCGCTCCCTTCCATGGCGATGGTCTGGGCCATGATGCGGTTGTAGTGGCGGCGATCGGCCACTTGCACTCCTTCGCTGTTGAAGATCTCCACCTCCTGCTCCCAGCCCAGCACGTTGCCGGAGAACTGGCTCACCTTGCTGCTCTCGGCGCGGGCCGCCGCATCCATGGCGTGCAGATAGGCGATCTTCTGCTCCAGCAGCTTGTCTGCCGAGAGCGGCAGCGCCACCGGGTTGCGATCGCTCAGGCGGGTGAAATCGAAGGCGGTGGCGGTCACCACGGGGTCGCGGCGGTCTTTGGCCGCCAGCAGGGTGACGATGCGCAGCAGCTCGTCGCGGTTGGCCAGATTGGTGTAGCCGTAGAGCACCTTGTGGCCGTAACAGAGGCGCACGCCGATGCCGAAATCGAGGCCGCCGCTGATGTTCTCTATCTGGCTGGAGAGCAGGCTGAGCTGGCTGCGGCGCTTGCGCTCGACAAACAGCTCGGCAAAATCGGCACCCAGCGCCAGCGCGTGATCGAGCACGTCACGGGCGATGGCGGGGGCCAACAGGGAGAATGGGGTCATAGAATATCCTTTTCTGGTCTGTCCGTTTGCTTCCGACATCCGGCTCTGATTGTTATGGGATGTCGAGTCCATTGTTGCAGACCAGCACAAAAAAGTCGCTATAGCGTCATGCGATGATACCGATTGAGAAAATCGGTGCGATAACTGCGCCCGGCGGCCAGCGCCAGGCGCTCAGGGTCGTTTTGCCAAAACGTGGGAAAGATCAGAGCAGGGCGTGGATTTCGCTCAGGATCTGCTCGACCCACTGCTCGATGCGCGGATCGGTCTGGTCATATTGGTTGGCATCATCAAGGGCCAGCCCGACGAAGTGACGGCCATCGTCGATCAGTGCCTTGGAGGCATCGAATTCGTACCCTTCGTTGGGCCAGTAGCCCACCAGCTTGACCCCTTTTGGCACCAGCTGATCGTGCAGCATGCCGAGGGCGTCCTGGAACCATTCGCCATAACCGAGCTGATCGCCGAGGCCAAACAGGGCCACGATGCGTCCCTCCAGATGGAGATCGGCGATATCTTCCCAGCGGGACTCCCAGTCCTCCTGCAGTTCGCCAAAATCCCAGGTGGAGATGCCGAGGATCAGGATCTCGTAATCCTCCATCCGGCGCAGGGAGACATCCTTGATATTGTGAATATCCACCAGCTCGGGGCCGATGAGGGCGCGGATCTTCTCGGCAGCCATCTCGGTGTAGCAGGTGGTGGAACCGTAAAACAGACCAATCTTCATCGCTCTTCTCTCTGTTGGCGCTTTCTCGCTTGCTTTTGGCGCGTTCTCTCATGCTCGTGTGGGCTGCGCCATGTTGGCAACACGATGGGTAACGTAAGGGGAGGGCGCCAGTCTAGCAGATTGCCATTCGACCTTCACCGCCCGGCAAGGGGTGTGGCAAACGTGCCTTATCTTTCCAATGAAAGTGCCTTGTCTTTCCAAGGAGTTGGCGCGTTACAATGGGCCATTGATCCCCTGATTGCAGCGCACCATGAGCAAACCCGACCCCCATCCCCTGATTGAACCCTTTCTCGATGCCCTCTGGCTGGAGCGGGGATTGTCTGACAACACGGTCAGCTCCTATCGCAGCGATCTGGAGAAGTTCTCCCTCTGGCTCGACGAGCAGGGGAGCTCGCTGCTGCTGGCGGGGATGGACGAGATCCAGCACTACCTCGCCTGGCGGGTCGATCACCAGTTTGCGGCCAGCAGCACCGCCCGTTTTCTCTCGGCCCTGCGCCGTTTCTATCAGTATCTCAACCGTGAGAAGCTGCGCAGCGATGATCCGACCGTGCTGCTGGAGGGGCCCAAGCTGCCGAAAAAACTCCCCTCCGATTTAAGCGAAACGGAGGTGGAGGCACTCTTGAGTGCGCCGCTGGTGGATGACCCGCTGGAGTTGCGGGACAAGGCAATGCTGGAGCTGCTCTACGCCACCGGCTTGCGGGTTTCCGAGCTGGTGGGGCTCACTGCCGAGCATGTCAGTCTGCGTCAGGGGCTGGTGCGGGTAGTCGGCAAGGGCAACAAGGAGCGGTTGGTGCCGATGGGCGAGGAGGCGATGCACTGGCTGGAGCGTTACTACCGGGAGGCCCGCACCCTGCTGCTGGGGGGCACCAGCTCGGATGTGGTGTTTCCCTCCAAGCAGGCCCGTATGATGACCCGCCAGACTTTCTGGCATCGCATCAAACTCTATGCCATGCGGGCCGGGATCAACGGCGAGCTATCCCCTCACACCTTGCGCCACGCCTTTGCCACCCATCTGCTCAACCACGGCGCCGATCTGCGGGTTGTGCAGATGCTGCTGGGCCATGCGGATCTCTCCACCACCCAGATCTACACCCATGTGGCCAACGAGCGACTCAAGGCGTTGCACGGTGAGCACCACCCCAGAGCCTGAGTAGCCGGCCTCCCAAAAACAAAAAACCGCCAGCAGGCGGTTTTTTTATCTCTACACGACAGGAGATGGCGCTTATTTCCCTTGCTGGGATTTCAGCAGATCACGGATCTCGGTCAGCAGCTCCTGATCCTTGGTCGGGCCTGCCGGGGCGGCGGCTTCTTCTTCCTGCTTTTTCTTGAGGGTGTTGATGGCCTTCAGTCCCATGAAGATGGCGAAGGAGATGATCAGAAAGTCGATGATGGTCTGGATGAACTTGCCATAGGCGATGACCACGGCGGGTGTTGCACCTTCTGCGGCTTTCAGGGTGACCGCCAGGTCGCTGAAGTCCACGCCGCCCAGGATCAGGCCGATGGGCGGCATGATCACGTCACCGACAAAAGAGGAGACAATTTTGCCGAAGGCGGCACCAATGATGATACCAACCGCCATGTCGATGACGTTGCCGCGGGCGGCAAAGGCTTTGAACTCTTGAATCAGACTCATTATTTCCTCCGAAATTAAACAAGATAGCGCGTTGATTACCCTTGCCAAAGGGCGAACTCTTGTCAGGAAAAACAGAGGCTAAGCCGCGTTATTCCTGTCGTCCTGACTAGCTTGCGGGCGTTATGAGTCCTTGGCAATCGGGGGGAGCCATTTTTTTGGTACAAAGTGATATTAATTTTTTGGTAAGTAGCTGATTGAATGATGAGCTGCGCTGCTGTAGTTTGCTGGGTCGATTCATTCATACCACGTGAGTAAACAAGTGAAGTATTTACTACTGGGAATGATGCTTTTGTGCACATTTGCTGCCAGAGCGGGGATGGATACCCAAGCCTTGAAACAGACCATCACGGCCCGGTTGGGGGTCCCCGTCTATCTGGTTGAACCGACCCCGATCGCGGGGTTGTATATGCTGGGTACCTCGCAGGGGGTGCTCTACAGCGATGCCAAAGGGGATTATGTGGTGCAGGGGGTCATGCTGGATATGACCCGCGACATGAAGAACCTGACCATCTCGGGTATGCGCGAGCAGCGCCGACTTGGCTTGGCACAGGTGGCCCATGCCCCCATCGTGCTCAAGGCCCGGGATGAGCGTCACCGGGTCGCGCTCTTTCTCGGCGAGCGAGACGCAGCACGCCATAAGCTTTCTACTACGTTGAAACGGCTGCAGGCATCCGGGGTGAGCGTGGCACTCTATCCGGTGATTGATCACGCCGAACGGGCCGCCGACTGGTGCCGCGATCCCCTGCTGCAAAATGATCCGTTAAAAGCCTATTTGCCTCAAACGGCATGTAGTGAGACCCTTATCCAAAATATTGGCCTGAGCCAATGGTTGGGGGTCAAGGTACTGCCTGCCTGGGTCTCCTCCGACGGGGATCTGGTGCGCGGGTATCAGAGCCCCGAACAGCTGCTCAAGATACTGGATAATTTTGATGCCTCTGCACATTCGTCGTCGTCCGCGAGTTGATGATTCCCATCTGCCTGCCACCCTGCATCCCCTGCTTCGCCAAATCTTCGCCAGCCGTGGCGTAGAGGATCCTGCCCTGCTGGAGCGCAGCGCCAGCCAGCTGTTGCCGCCCCAGCGCCTCCATGGCATGGAGCAGGCGGTGCCGCTGCTGGCGGAGGCTCTGACCGCCCAGAAACGGATCCTGATTGTCGGTGACTTCGACTGTGACGGCGCCACCAGCTCGGCCCTGTGTGTGCTGGCCCTGCGTGCCATGGGCGGTCGCCATATCGATTTTCTGGTGCCCAACCGCTTCGAATTTGGCTACGGCCTTACCCCCGAAATTGTCGAGCTGGCGGTGGCCCGCGGCGCCGAGTTCCTGATCACGGTAGACAACGGCATCTCCAGCATCGCCGGGGTGGCGGCAGCCAAGGCGGCTGGTATGCAGGTACTGGTTACCGATCACCATTTGCCGGGTCAGGAGCTGCCTGACGCTGATGCCATCGTCAACCCGAACCAGCGCGGTTGCGATTTTCCCTCCAAGTCGCTGGCCGGGGTGGGGGTGGCCTTCTACCTGATGGCGGCCCTCAACACCCATCTGCGACAGCTCGGCTGGTATGAACGGCAAGGGCTACGCGCCCCCAATGTGGCGGATTACCTCGATCTGGTGGCGCTCGGCACGGTCGCCGACGTGGTGGCGCTCGATGGCAACAACCGTATTCTGGTCCATCAGGGCTTGCAGCGGATCCGGGCCGGCCGCTGTCGCCCCGGCATTCAGGCGCTGGTGGATGTGTCGGGTCGCGACGGTCGTCGCCTCACCGCCGCTGACCTCGGTTTTGCGCTGGGGCCGCGTCTCAACGCGGTGGGCCGTCTCGATGACATGTCCCTCGGGGTCGCCTGTCTGCTCTGCGATGACCTCAATCTGGCGCGCCAGCTTGCGGCCGAGATGGACAGCCTCAATCAGGAGCGCAAGGAGATCGAGCAGGGGATGCAGCAGGAGGCCCTCGCCACCCTGGAGCAGATCCGGTTTCGCGATGGCGAGGTGCCGTCGGGTATAGTGCTGCACCGGGACGAGTGGCATCAGGGGGTGGTGGGGCTGGTGGCCTCCAAGGTGAAGGAGAAGTACTACCGCCCTGTCATCGCGTTTGCCGAGAGCAGCGAGAGCGAGCTCAAGGGCTCCGGCCGCTCCATCCCAGGCGTGCACCTGCGCGATGCACTGGAACTGCTCGATACCCGCCATCCGGGCCTGATGGGCAAGTTTGGCGGCCATGCCATGGCGGCGGGGTTGACCCTGCCCAAGGCCAACATCGAGGCGTTCGGTCGGGCCTTTGAGGCGGTCATCAGTGAGCTGGTGACACCGGAGCTTTTGACCGGGGTGTTGCTCACCGATGGCGAGTTGTTGCCGGACGAACTCAATATCGAGCTGGCGGAGCTGATTCGCGCCTCCGGCCCTTGGGGTCAGGCCTTCCCCGAGCCACTGTTTGACGGCGAATTCGTGCTGGTGCAGCAGCGGCTGGTAGGGGAGAAGCACCTCAAGATGATGCTGACAACCGATTCTGGTCACGCGGTGGATGCCATCGCCTTTGGCGTCGATCTCAAGCGCTGGCCCGATGCCTCGGTGAAGCGGGTGCGGCTTGTCTACCGGCTCGATGTCAACGAGTGGCGCGGCAACCGCAGCGTGCAGCTGCTGGTGGAGCATCTGGAAGCGGCCGGTCTCTGAGTCAAGAGCATCGCAGCCCTATCGCTGACAACGGCCACCCTCGGGTGGCCGTTTTTGATGGCGGACCTCTGGAAAAGGGCGTTGACCTGTCTATAGCTTCACAGTTTAAGCTCGTCTCTATCGGGTCACCGATGGCCTGCACCGTGAGTGATTGCCATGAAAATATCCGAACTGGCCCGCCGCTGCGGTCTCGCCCGCTCCACCCTGCTCTATTACGAGAAGCTGGGGGTGATTGCCGGTACCCGGGCCGCCAACGGCTATCGCCACTATGACGAGGGGGATCTGCAGCGACTGCAGATAGTTCAGGCCCTGCAGGCGGGTGGTCTCAGCCTCAAGCAGTGCCTCGCCTGTCTGGCTGGCGAGATAGATCAAGCGGCATTGCAGGCCCGGGTCAGGGAGCTGGATGAGGAGCTGGCGCGGATGCAGCGCGCCCGGGATCTGTTGGCGGATCTGGCAGGGCTGCGCCCGCGCTCCGGTGAGGAATTCAAGGCCTGGCAGCTGCAACTGCAGCGCGAGGCACCTGAGGCCTACTTCGCGTGGGTGATGAAACAGGGTTTTAGCGAGAAAGATCGCTACCACTTGCAATGGTTGAGCAAAGACATGAATGAACATGAGCGTTACATCAAGGACTTTATCCAGCTGCTGGATGGCATGAGTTACTGGGGGCCGGGGGATCGCGCCTTTACTCAGCAGCAGTTTGCCGCCTTGCCCATCCGGCCGCGCCGGATCCTCGACATGGGCTGCGGGCGCGGGGCTTCAACCATGGCTCTGGCGCAGGTGACTGATGCCGACATTGTGGCCATCGATCTGGAAGAGGAGGCGCTGGCCGCCGTGGCGCACTCCGCCCGTGCGGCAGGCTTTGAGCATGTCTCCACCCTCTGCGCCAACATGGCGGCATTGCCGGACGATCTGGCCCCGGCCGACCTCATCTGGGCAGAGGGGAGCGCTTACGTGATGGGGGTTGCCAATGCGCTGAAAGCGTGGCGTCCGCTGCTTTCAAGCCCGCAGGCTTGCATCGTGCTGAGCGATTCGGTCTGGCTGACCGATAACCCGCCCGAGGAGGCGTTGGCATTCTGGCAGCAGGATTATCCCGCCATGCAGACGCTGGCGGGCCTGCTTGAGACGATACAAGCGGCAGGCTACCGCTGCCTGTCACACACTCCGTTGCCGATGAGCGCCTGGAACAACTATCTGGACCCTATCGAGGTCAATCTGGTGCGCTATAGAGACGAGCTGGGGGAGAGCCCCGCCTGGCAGGACTTGAGCCGGGAAGTGGCCATCCACCGCCAATATCTGGGCAGTTACGGCTATGTGATCTGCTGCCTGCAGGCGTTGTGAAGAGGATGGCTATTGCCATTGAGGGTGAGCCAGTGACCGGACGAGGGAGCAGATGCTCCCCCATTTGTTTTAGTTTTTAAATGCTAAGTTCAGTGATAATTGAGTTTTTAGTGCTGATTTGCATGATTAGGTGAATATCAAAATCCAATAAAGCGATGGCTTGTGATATATTTATCCCCGCATTCCTGTCATCCCTGAAGGAGCTCGAACCTTGCCTCTTGCCAGTCGCTTACCCCCAAGCCGCATACAGCACGGTGCAATGGCCTTTGCCATCGCCTGCATTCTGTGGCTCGCTGCTTTTGCCGCAGCTGGGTTGAGCGCCGTTTCGCAGGGGCCATCTGCCGGGGCGATGGCGGGGATGGCACTGCAAGACCCGCTCAACCAGCGTCTGGTCGACACGGTCGGCTTGCTGCCGGGCAACCAGTGGCGCCACGGGGTCGAGCAGGGGCGGCGGTTGGCGAAGGAGCGGGACGGCCATCTCTACCAGATGCTGCTGGCCTGGTTCCAGCACGATATCCTCGGCCTGCTCTGTGGCCTGCTGTTCTTTGTGCCGCTGATCTATGTCAGACAAGCTTGTGGCCACGTTGGCTATCTGCATAAACGGCAACTCTGCGGCCACCATCTGCAATTTCGCTTCTGTCACGGCGACTAGCTCACCCGGCTGGCGGACGCTCATCCACATTTTCACACGGCTTTTAACGCTCCCGATTGACTGACGGGGCAGGCTGACACCTGCTGCCTGCGCTCTATCGTCCGGTACTGCGTCCGCGCTTTCTGTTGTTTCGTCCATGCTGCTGGCCATCGGCCAGAGGCAGACTTTCTCTTTGCGCAAACACCTGGTGAGCACACCTATGGACTACTACCTCAACCTGTTTATTCACTCAATCTTTGTCGAAAACCTCGCCCTGGCATTCTTTCTGGGGATGTGTACCTTTCTGGCCGTCTCGAAGAACATCAACACCGCCTTTGGCCTTGGCATGACGATCCTGGTGGTGATGGTGATCGCCATTCCCCTCAACAACTTGATTTACCGCCATATCTTGCGGGCAGGCAGCACATTGTTCGGCGAATTCGATCTGGGATTTCTCGATTACATCATCTACATCGGGGTGTTGGCGGCGCTGGTGCAGGTGATGGAGATGGTGCTCGACAAGTTCGTTCCGGCGCTCTATCAGGCGCTCGGCATCTATCTGCCGCTGTTGACGGTGCACTGCGCCATCTTCGGCGGGGTGATGTTTATGGCGCAGCGGGATTACGATTTTGCCGAGTCGCTGGTCTACAGCGCAGGCTCGGGGCTTGGCTGGCTGCTGGCCATTGTCGCCATGGCCGGGCTGCGCCAGAAACTGAAGTACGCTGATGTACCCGAGGGGCTGCGGGGCATCGGCATCACCTTTATCGTGGCGGGGCTGATGTCCCTCGGCTTTATGTCCTTCTCAGGCATATCGCTTTGATTGGAGATGAAAAAAACGAGGCGCCAGCGGGCGCCTCGTTGTTTATCAGGGATTGCGGATGGCCATTACAGCTCGCGGGCCCAGGGGTGAGCCTTGGGGCGCAGCGCCAGCGCCAGACCCAGCAGCAGCACGGTCAGGCCGTAGAGGGGCCAGCTACCAAAGCGCATGTAGGGGGTCTCGCCGTGGGCGGGACGCACCTCGCTGCGCAGCACGCCCGCTTCAAACTGCGGGATCTGGCCGATGATGCTGCCGTCGATTTCGGTCACGATGGTGATGCCAGTATTGGTATCCCGCAGCAGCGGACGAGCCAGCTCCAGCGCGCGCATCCGGGCGATCTCCATATGCTGCCAGGGGCCGATACTGGTGCCGAACCAGGCGTCGTTGGAGACGGTCAGCAGGAAGTCGGTATCGGCATTGACGTTGCGGCGTACCTCCTCCGGGAAGATGATCTCGTAGCAGATGGCGGCGGCAAACTTGAGCCCCTTGGCGATCAGGTTTGGCTGCACTTCGTCACCCCGGCTGAAGGAGGACATCGGCAGGTTGAAGAAGGGGGCGATGGGGCGCAGCAGATCTTCAAACGGCACGAACTCGCCGATGGGCAGCAGGTGGTACTTGTTGTAGCGGTTGGAGTGGTTGTAGAAGTAGGACTCCTTGCCATCCGCATCCTGCACCCCCATGCCGAGCACGGTATTGTAGAAGCGCTGTTGCTGCTCGTCGTAGTGAATAATCCCAGCCAGCAGGCCGGTATCGTTCACCTTCATCGCCTTGTCCAGATTATCCAGATAGGGGCCCATCGCCTTCTCGATGGCTGGGATCGCCGACTCCGGCCAGATGATGATGTCGGCATCCTGATTCTCGCGGCTCAAGTCCTGATAGGTGCGCACCGTGGGGGCCAGCGCCTCCGGATCCCACTTGAGGGACTGGGCGATATTGCCCTGCACCAGTGCCACCTTGACCGGCTCGCCACGGGTGACCCAGTTGAGCTGCATCAGACCGTGGGCACCGGCCACCAGCAGGGCAGGCACCGCCAGCCAGAGCGGGGAGCGGGATTTCCACACCAGCCAGATAGCGGAGGCGGACAGCAACAGGGCGAGGGTGATGCCCTGCACCCCGAGAATGGGGGCAAAGCCCTTGAGCGGGCCGTCGATTTGGCTGTAACCAAACCAGAGCCAGGGGAAGCCAGTCATCACCCAGCCACGTAGCCAGTCAGCCACCAACCACAGGGCCGGGAAGGCGAGCAGCCAGCGGCTCCAGTGACGGCCGCCAAAGAAGCGGGCAAAGACCCAGCAGGCGAGCGTCGGGTAGAGGGCCAGATAGGCGGAGAGCCCGGCCAGCAGCACAAAGGCGACCGGCAGCGGGATGCCGCCAAACTCGGTCATGCTGACATGGATCCACCATAGCCCCGGCAAAAAGAGTCCCATGGCGTAGCCAAAACCGCGCCAGGCGGCCTGTTTCGGCGTGGCTTTGTCCAGCAGGGCGTAGAGGCCAAGCAGGGAGGGGATCACCAGCGGCCAGTAGCCGAAGGGGGAGAAGGCCAGCACGGCGATGGCACCAGAGGCCAATGCACTGAGGCTTAACAGAATTTTGGAAGTAACAGGGGATAATCTCACGGGCGATGGTGCTCGTCTTGGTGTGCAACTGGGGTCGAATGGCCGGTATCTTAACCTGTAAGCGGGGCAACGGCGAGCCTCGATGCCGGTGGCAGAGAGCACAACGCCCCGAGGTCGGGGCGTTGTTTCACACATCGAGCGGATCTGCTTATTGCGGCTCGGATTGCGCCGCCGCGTGGTGTTCGGGGATCTTCACCTGCAGCTGCTGCAGACGACGCCGGTCGGCATGCATCACCTTGAACAGGTAGCCGTCCAGCTCGATCTCCTCGCCCTTCTTTGGCAGGTGGCTGAAGGCGTGCATTACCAGACCACCCACCGTGTCCACCTCTTCATCGCTGAATTTGGTGCCGAAGAAGTCGTTGAAATCCTCGATCTCGGTCAGGGCACTGATGGAGAAGACCCGCTTGCTGAGGCGGCGGATTTCGTCCGGCTCATCCTCGATGTCGTCAAACTCGTCGTCGATCTCGCCAACGATAAGTTCCAGTATGTCTTCGATGGTCACCAGACCGGAGACGCCACCAAATTCGTCGACCACGATGGCCATGTGGTAGCGCTCTTCACGGAACTCCTTGAGCAGACGGTCAACCCGTTTGCTTTCCGGCACGATCACCGTGGGGCGCAAGATTTTCTCGAGCTGCAGCGGCTCGCTGGCGTGATGGCCGCCAAACCCGAAGGGGAGCAGATCCTTGGCGAGCAGAATGCCCTCCACATGATCCTTGTCCTCGTTGATCACCGGGAAGCGGGAGTGGCCGGACTCGATGATCACCGGCAGGATTGCATCCACCGGCTGGGACTTCTCGATGGTCACCATCTGGGAGCGGGGAATCATGATATCGCGCACGCGAAGATCGGCAATCTCCAGCACCCCCTCGATCATGTCCTTGGTGTCCTGATCGATGAGGTCGCGCTCTTCGGCATCGGCTATCACGTCTACCAAATCATTGCGGTCTTTTGGCTCGCCCTGGAAGAGTTGGCTGAGTTTGTCGAGCCAGGTTTTCTTCGGCGAGCCGGTACTAGGGTGATCGTCGGTCATTTTTTCTCTTGGTTACTCGCTTCAACACACTTGAAATTGTTCGGGTTATATAAGGATGGCCATCTGCTGTTTCAAGTGGATGACCGTCCGGCGTTTTACACTTCGTCGTTCAGATAAGGATCGGCAAAACCGAGCTCTTGCATGATGTCGCGTTCCAGCTGCTCCATCTCTTCAGCTTCCTCATCGTCGATATGGTCATAACCTAGCAGATGCAGACTGCCGTGCACAACCATGTGGGCCCAGTGGGCCATGAGGGGCTTGCCCTGCTCTTGTGCTTCGCGCTCCACCACCTGACGGCAGATCACCAGATCGCCGAGCAGCGGCAGCTCCAGACCGGGCGGTGCCTCGAACGGGAAGGAGAGCACGTTGGTGGGCTTGTCCTTGCCGCGATAGGTGAGGTTGAGCTCGTTGCTCTCCGCCTCGTCGACGATACGCACCGTCACTTCAGCCTCCTGCTGGAAGCCGAGAATGGTGCCATCGAGCCAGCCTTGCAACTGGGCTTCGGTGGGCAGGCCAACAGTGCTGGCGCTGGCCAGTTGCAGATCCAGGGTTACGCTCATTGCTCGCTCTCTTTGCTGGCGTTTGTTTGGCCGGCAACCTTCTCGGCTGCCTGTTTGGCATCGAATGCCTCGTAAGCCTGCACGATGCGGGCTACCACCGGGTGGCGCACCACGTCTTTGGATTCGAAGAAGTTGAACGACAGACCATCGACCCCTGGCAGCACTTCCAGCGCGTGGCGCAGGCCGGATTTGGCGTTGCGCGGAAGGTCTACCTGGGTGATGTCGCCAGTGACCACGGCCTTGGAGTTGAAGCCGATGCGGGTCAGGAACATCTTCATCTGCTCGGTGGTGGTGTTCTGGGCCTCATCGAGAATGATAAAGGCGTCATTGAGGGTTCTTCCGCGCATATAGGCGAGCGGCGCCACCTCGATGATGTTGCGCTCCATCAGCTTCTCGACCCGCTCAAAACCCAGCATCTCGAACAGGGCGTCGTAGAGCGGGCGCAGGTAAGGATCCACCTTCTGGGAGAGATCCCCGGGCAGGAAGCCGAGCTTCTCACCCGCTTCCACCGCCGGACGAGTCAGCAGAATGCGGCGAATTTCCTGACGCTCCAGCGCATCCACCGCCGCTGCGACCGCCAGATAGGTCTTGCCGGTACCGGCCGGGCCTATGCCGAAGCAGATATCGTGGCGCACGATATTGGCAATGTACTGGGCCTGATTTGGGCTACGTGGCTTGATGAGACCGCGCTTGGTCTTGACCGTCACCTCCTTGCCATAGGGGATGCTCGGCGCCGGTTCGTCATCCTGCTCCAGCACCCGCGACTCCTGAATGGCCAGATGGACCATGTCGGGAGTGATATCGGTCACCTTGCCACCCTTGAGGGGCTGGGTTTCCACATAGAGGTGCTTGAGGATGACGGCGGCGGCATCCAGCTGGGCCGGTTTGCCCACCAGCTGGAAGTGGCTGTCACGGTAGCTGATCTCGACGCCGAGGCGGCGCTCCAGCTGCTTGATGTTGTCATCGAAGGGGCCGCACAGGCTGGCAAGGCGCTGGTTGTCGGCGGGCTCCAGATGCAGATTCAGGGTCGAGATGTGTCGGCTCAAAATATCCTCGTCTCAAGGCGCTCCCCATCCGCCGGGCGAATGGGGAGGAGGGGATTAATGGGGAGTGAAGGCGGCAACGCCCAGCTCGTCCGGTACGTTATCCGGGCGACGGGCCAGGATTTCGCTCGGGGCGGTGGCGATCCGCAGGTTCATCTCGCTCTCGCCGCGGATGAACTTGCCGCGCAGGGAGTTGGGACGCACCTCGGTGATCTCCACGTCGGCAAAGCCGCCGATCAGGGTGTGCTGGCCTTCGAAGTTGACCACCCGGTTGTTCTCGGTGCGGCCACACAGCTGCATCGGGTCGAGCTTGGAGGGCCCTTCCACCAGGATGCGCTGGGTGGTGCCCAGCATGGCACGGCCAATCTGCATCGCCTGGTTGTTGATGACGTGCTGCAGGCGGGCCAGACGGGCTTTTTTCACTTCCATATCGACATCGTCGGGCATGTCGGCGGCCGGGGTGCCCGGGCGCGGGCTGAAGATGAAGCTGAAGCTCATATCGAAACCCACATCCTCGATCAGCTTCATGGTCGCTTCAAAGTCTTCGTCCGTCTCGTTCGGGAAGCCAACGATGAAGTCGGAGCTGATGGTGATGTCGGGACGGGCGGCACGCAGGCGACGGATCTTGGATTTGTACTCCAGAATGGTGTGCGGGCGCTTCATCATGGTCAGGATGCGGTCGGAGCCGCTCTGCACCGGCAGGTGCAGGAAGCTGACCACTTCCGGGGTGTCTTTGTAGACTTCGATGATGTCGTCGGTGAACTCGATCGGGTGGCTGGTGGTGTAGCGAATGCGATCGATACCGTCGATAGCGGCCACCAGACGCAGCAGCTCGGCGAAGGTGCAGATGCCGCCATCAAAGGTCGGACCGCGGTAGGCGTTGACGTTCTGGCCGAGCAGGTTCACTTCGCGCACGCCCTGCTGGGCGAGCTGGGCGATTTCGTAGAGCACGTCGTCCAGCGGTCGGCTTACCTCTTCACCGCGGGTATAGGGCACCACGCAGTAAGTACAGTATTTGGAGCAGCCTTCCATGATGGAGACGAACGCGGTGGCCCCTTCGGCGCGCGGTTCGGGCAGGCTGTCGAATTTTTCGATCTCGGGGAAGGCGATATCAACCTGGGCACCACGGCCCTCTTGCACTTCCTTGATCATGGCGGGCAGGCGATGCAGGGTCTGCGGGCCGAACACGATATCCACATAGGGAGCTCGGCTTCGAATGGCATCGCCCTCCTGAGAGGCAACGCAGCCACCCACGCCGATCACCAGACCGGGCTTGTTGGCCTTGAGCTTTTTCCAGCGTCCCAGCTGGTGGAACACCTTCTCCTGCGCCTTTTCGCGGATGGAGCAGGTATTCAGCAGCAAGACATCTGCCTCTTCGGGCTCTTCGGTAAGGGTGTAGCCATTGCTGGCATCCAACAGGTCGGCCATTTTGGACGAGTCATACTCGTTCATTTGGCAACCCCAGGTTTTAATGTGAAGTTTCTTGCTCATTGCTTCTCTTGACTTGTTTTGAAATCGGCATGGTCAAAGGACCGCGCATTTTACTCCGCAATCTGGATACTGCCTAGCTAATATCCAGCTGGCAATGGTGCTCACCCGATACCTGTTGCCAGCAAGCTCAATAAGCTTTCTCCTTGATTTGACGCAGCAATTCCCCGTTTGTCTCACTGTTTATCAGTCGCCCTTGCGCTATCATGCAGCCATCCGGTTCACGTCCGGGCGCTGTCGCCGGACGCACCCTTTCAGGAATAAATGTATGGAACAGTGTGATATCGCCATCGTCGGCGCCGGCATGGTGGGCGCCGCCACCGCCTGTCTGCTGGCAGCTCAGGGCCTCTCGATACGGGTCATCGAGACCCAACTGCCGGAGCATTACGCACGGTCGCAGCCGCTGGATCTGCGGGTCTCCGCCATCAGTCAGGCCTCGGTGGCGCTGCTGGAGCAGGCCGGTGCCTGGCATCATCTGCAGCAGATGCGGCTGTGCCCCTATCGCCGGCTGGAGACCTGGGAGCTGGACGGCTTTGCCACCCGCTTCAATGCCGCCGATCTCGGTCTGCCCCAGCTCGGCTACATCATCGAAAACCGGTTGGTACAGCTCGCCCTGCTCAAGCGGATGGAGGATTTTCCCACCATCCAGACCCACACCCCGGCGGCGGTGACCAGCCTGCGCCAGAGTGCGGATGAAGCTGTGCTGACTCTGGATGATGGCACCGAGCTGGCCGCACGCTGGGTGCTGGCCTGCGACGGTGCCGAATCCCACACCCGCAAGCTGGCGGGTATCGGCGTATCGCGCTTCGAGTACCGCCAGCACTGCATGCTGATCAATATCGACACCGACTTTGCGCAGGAAGATATCACCTGGCAGCAGTTCACCCCGAGCGGCCCGCGCGCCTTCCTGCCGCTGCCCGGCCAGCACGGATCCCTGGTTTGGTATGACAGCCCGGCCCGTATCCGGGCGCTGGCGGCCATGAGCAACGAGGCGCTCGCCGCCGAAGTGCGTCGCCACTTCCCGAGTCGCCTCGGCGGGTTTACCGTGACGGCTAAGGGGAGCTTCCCGCTGGTGCGCCGCCACGCCAACGACTACCACGCCGGTCGAGTGGTACTGCTTGGCGATGCTGCCCACACCATCAACCCGCTGGCGGGGCAGGGGGTCAACCTTGGCTTCAAGGATGTGGCCTGCTGGGCTGATCTGCTGCAAGGAGCTGGCGCCGACTGGCATCAGCTGGCGCTGGCCGACCGTTACGAGCGGCGCCGTCGTCCCGACAACCTGCTGATGCAGTCGGGGATGGATCTCTTCTACGGGGTGTTCAGCAACGAGATTGGTCCCCTCAAGCTGGCCCGCAATCTGGCCCTCAATCTGGCGGACAAGGCGGGCCCGCTCAAGGAGATGGCACTGCGCTATGCGCTGGGGTTGGTTTGACAGGTAGGACCCAGATAGCGCGGGCTGAATTTGCGAAGGAGCAAAGGTGATGAACAAGGCACTGCTGGTGATTGATTTTATCAACGACATCGCCCATCCCGACGGGCGCATTGCTGCCTCTGCAACTCATGTGCTGGAGCAGAGTGCCATTGCGTATGCCAATCAGGCGCTGGCCCATGCTCGCGCCCACGGCTGGCTGGTAGTGCTGATCAAGGTGGGCTTTGATAGCGGCTATCAGCTGCAACCCAAGGGGTCTCCCATGTTTGGTCGCGCTCACCAGTTGGGTGCGCTCTCTTTGGCTGACAGTGGCACCGACTTTCACCCGGATCTGGATGTGCAACCCGGCGATCTGGTGCTGACCAAGCCCAGGGTCAGCCCCTTCTATGGCACGGCGCTGGAGCCTGCGCTGCGGGCCAACCATATCGATCACCTCTATCTGTGCGGGGTGAGCACCAGCTGGGCCATTCAGGCGGCGGCGCGGGATGGTCACGATCGCGACTACGCCATCACCATTCTGGAGGACGCTTGCGCTGCCGCAGATGCCACCGAGCATCACACCTCGCTGCGCATGCTTAGCCGCATCGCCGAGATCATCAAGGTGTCCCAGCTGGCTTGATCCTTAACGCAGGCTGCGCCCGATCACCGTGTTGAGATTGACTCTGCTGCCCCCTGTCGGGCCGCTGCGCTTTTGGGCAACATGATTGTTGGGCAAAATAGTGCTCACATGGATAACAACAAGGATGGACAGATGCGTTATCAGGGATGGATCGCGAGCTGGAACGAGGCGCGCGGCTTTGGATTTATTACGCCGGAGCAAAATGGCGCCGAGCAGACAATCAATGGATCACGCAGTGCAGGGCTGTTTGTGCATGTTACGGCGCTGCAATCAGATGGCCGGGTGCCAGAGCCGGGGGAGCGTGTCACCTATCTGATCGGCAGTGGCCAGGATGGCAAACCGAGGGCGTTGCAAGTCTTTTTCCCCGATCGCCCGCTCACGTTGGCGGATGCCGTGCCCTCGGCCGAATCATCAGCAGCAAGATCGACCGCATCATCAGCGGCGCCATCGTTTCGGGCGGCAAGTCAGCCGCCACGACCCACCTCGACCAGAGAGAGAAGTAACCCCTATCGACGTCGCAAGAGCAGCTGGAGTGGCAAACTGATCCCCCTGCTGGTGCTCGTCGGCCTCTTTTCCATCTATTCCCGTTTCTCGGCCGAGTCGATGGCGCCATTGCCGGTCTCCTCTTTCAATAAGGAGGAGGTCAGCACGCCACAGGCAACGACCTTTATTCGTCAGTGTGATGGTCGGCAGCATTGCTCCCAGATGACTTCCTGCGAGGAGGCAACCTGGTTTTTGCAACATTGCCCGAACACCAAAATGGACGGAGAGGGCGATGGCATCCCCTGTGAAAATCAGTGGTGTGGTCATTAAATGTGACTTATCAGATACATATGATCATGATGTGCTCTTGTTATCCGGAACAGGGAAACTGGCCTGAAACCTTGCCGGATGATGTGCGATGGTGAAATTTGGTCTCAGTTGGCCAAGTGGAAATTGGGTGCTTTACTCTATCTGCTGACTTAATTGTTAATAGATGGCGGTATGCCACTTTTGCCACAGGATGGCCATCATGGTGGATGATATACAGAGGCCGCGGAGTCACTTCTCCGAGCGGGCTCATTATCTGGCTGCGCTGCTGGATTCGCTGGAAGACCAGATATCGGTGATAGATCGGGATGGCGTGATCCATTACACCAATCTCGCCTGGGATCTGTTTGCCGAGCAAAACGGCATGCCCAAGGGATATAACTGGATTGGGGTCAATTATATGGGGGCTTGTGACGCTGAAACCGAGCCCTCTGGATTGGCTGCCGTGGAGGGGATCCTTCGGGTTATCCGTCATCAGCAGGAGAAGTTCTATCTGGAATACCCCTGCCACAGCCCCAACACCCAGCGCTGGTTTATGATGCGAGTAGCGCCGGTACCCGGTCTTGATGCCGAGTATTTTTCCATCGCCCATATCAATATCACCGAGCGCAAGCTGCTGGAGCTGGAAGTTGCCAGCCTCTCCCAACATGATCCCCTGACCGGACTGGCCAATCGGCGGCTGTTCAACAGCTTTTTGCATAACGAGTGGCGGCGCAGCATGCGTGAACATACCCCGCTCTCCCTCATCATGCTGGATCTGGATAACTTCAAGGCGTGCAATGACCATCTTGGTCATCAGATGGGGGATGGCTCCCTCCAGCTGGTGGGCCATCTTCTGCAATCCTTTTGCCAGCGTCCGGCGGATCTGCCCTGCCGTTTTGGTGGTGACGAGTTTGCCCTGATCCTCGGCAATACCGATCGAGATGCGGCCCAGCGGATTGGAGAGGAGATCCGCCAGGCCATCAACGATCTCGACATTGTGGTGGCAAATAATATTCAGCTTAGCGCCAGCATTGGCATTGCCACCTACACAGCAGAGCAACTGCTGGAAGGAGAAGGGGCGTTGCTGGCCGCGGCCGATGCGGCGCTTTATTGCGCCAAGGGGTCGGGTAAAAACCGTAGTCACTGCGCCAGCTGTTGAGCCGCATTGCCGCTTTTGTCCTGCATGCGCCCCCTTGATAGGGGCGCACTGTTTTTTGACTGGTCACGGTGTTAGCCACCAGCGAGCGTTGGTTTCAGCGTTCTGGCGTGGCTGACACCGGCAGGGGATAGTTGGCGATCACCTGCCTGACGAAGTGATCCCGGATGGGGTCGGCAAAGTCCGGATTCCATACCATGCTGACCTCCCACTCGGAGCTGGGACCAGAGAGAGGATAGAGGGTGACATCGGGCCCTGCGATAAAGCTGACGCTGCGCGGCAGGATGGCATTGCCGATGCCCGCCGCGACCAATGCCACCAGCGTCTGGATATCCTCGGCCTCCTGGACCATGCCGGTCAGCCTATTGGTGCCGAGAAAACCGGCGATCTGCTGGCTGAGCCCGGGGCAGCGGTGGCCCACCATCTGCAACAGGGGTTGACTGGTCAGTGCCTGCTGGACGTCGAATGTGGCCGGGTCTGGCTCGGTCATCCGGGTCGGCACCGCCAGCACCAGCCGGTCGATCAGCAGTCTGTGCTCCTGCAACTGCGGCGTCTGAGGTCTGCGCATAAAGCCAAGTTGTAACTGGCCGGAGAGCAGCTGCTCCTGCTGGATGGCGGAGGGCATATCCTGCAGATGGACCATCACGTCCGTGACCTGTTGTTTGAAGCGTGCCACCAGCGCAGGGGCCAGTGCGAAACTCGACAGGCCAAACCCAATCTTGAGCCGACCGGCCACGCCGCTTGCCACCGCCAGCGCATGGCTTTCGAACTCCCGACCGTGCTCGACCAGCGCACTCGCCTGAGTGAGTAGCTGGGCACCGAGCGCTGTCAGCTCGGCGCCGTGGCGGCCCCGTTTGAACAGGGTGCAGCCCAGCGTCTGCTCCAGCCCCTGGATCTGCTTGGTTAGGGCCGGTTGGGTGATAAAGAGGCGGCTGGCCGCTTCCCGGTAGTTGGCGGTATCGGCCAGCGTCACAAACGCCTGCAGTTGCCTCAAGTCGAATTTCATTCCAATTGGTTATCCAAAGTGGCGATTTATTGATTATAAATTATCTAATCGCCTTGTTCTAATGGCTCGGCAAGGGGGGATCGCCCTCCTCTGAACCGGAACAAGGAGCCATATCATGTCTACCCAACGCTATCTCTTTTTGATCAAGGGCTCGCTGGTGCTGGCCCAGCCATTGGTGGCCCCGGAGACAGGGGAGCTGCTCGCCAGCCTGTTGCAACAGGGGTTTGTGGTCGGCCCCTTGCAAGTGTGGGCTGGCAGTGCCGAGCAGGCGCTGGCCTGTTATGAGCGTGCCGCCCAGCAGCAGGCCTTTGCCGATGCGCTCTCTGGCTTTCTGCCCGAGCTGGCCGGGGTGTCTGTATGAGTGCCTGTATGAATGCCTGTATGAGTGCTGGCATGAACACGATCACCCTGTCGGTATCCGCCCTGCTGCTCGATATGGATGGCACCCTGGTCTGCTCGACCGGTGATGTGGAGAAGGTGTGGCGGCTCTGGTGTCAGCATCATCAGCTGGCCCCCGAGCCGGTGCTGGCTATGTGCCACGGTATGCGCTCACGTGAGGTGATCCGGGCGCTTGCCCCGCAGCTGGATGTGGAGCGGGAGGCGGCGCGGCTCGACGAGCTGGAGATGCTGCATACCGGCGGCGATGCCATCGCAGGGGCTGGCGAGTTGCTGGGCCGCTTGTCGCCAGAGCTTTGGGCCATCGTGACCTCCGCCAGTGAGCAGGTTGCCCGTCACCGCCTGAATTGTGCCGGTTTGCCGCTGCCCAGCGTGCTGGTGGGGGCCGAAGAGGTGGTCAATGGCAAACCCGATCCCGAGCCCTATCTGCTGGGGGCTGAACGGCTTGGCGTCTCGCCCGCTCGTTGCTTGGTGTTCGAGGATGCCCCAGCCGGTATCGAGAGTGCCCTGCGTGCAGGTTGCACTGTGGTGCAGGTAGGGGGCGATGCGCCGCTCAATCCGGCTGTGGTGGCGGTGATCCGCGACTGGCGCGAGGTTAAGGTTGAGTTGGGGGAAGGCGAGTCCCTGCTGGTGACGCTGCCCGCCTGAGCGGTGGAGTGAGTGCGTGACGACCGCAGATTGCGGTATGAACCATCGCCATCAACACTGTATGCCGCAATAAAAACGCCCCCGAGATGCGGGGGCGTTTTGTTTTCTTAACGGTTATTTGAAAACGCGGAAACGGGTAGCGTCGTCGATAAAAGTCTTGTCACCGGCCGGTTGCTTGATGCTGCCAAAGGGCATCTGGGCGCGCAGCAGCCAGCTGGCGGGCAGGTTCCACTCCTTGCGTACCGCCTCGTCGATCAGCGGGTTGTAGTGCTGCAGGGAGGCACCGACCTTCTCCTGCGCCAGTGTCGTCCAGACCGCAAACTGGGCGATGCCGGTGGCATGTTCCGACCAGATGGGGAAGTTGCCGGCATAGAGGGCGAATTTTTGCTGCAGATCCTTGATGACGTCGGTGTCTTCGAAGAACAGCACGGTACCGAAGCCTGCGCGGAAGCTGCCATCCACCTTGGCCTCACTTTGGGCATAGGCCTCCGGCGGCACAATCTTTTTCAGCTCGGCTTTGACGATATCCCACAGCTTGTGGTGCTGGGCGCCAAACAGGATGACGGCACGGGAGCTCTGGGAGTTGAAGGAGGAGGGGCTGTGCTTGATGGCATCCTGGATCAGGGTCGTCAGCTGCTCCGGCGTGTGGGACACCTGGTCGCCCAGGGCATAGATGGTACGACGTGCTTTGATCTGTTCGATAAACGGACTGCTCATAACATCTCCTTGTTCTGCTTGGCGTTGCAGCCGGTGATGGACGGTTTGTCCAGCGTCAGCCGAATCAGGTATAGACTATAACACCCGTAATGCAGAGCGGGGTTAACCCGGGGTAACTTGCTTTTTTCCTGTTAGTTGATATTCGTTTGCGAACCTTGACGTTTTATTAATGTTGGAAATGTCATTTAAGGGGCGCGAAAGTGATATTAATCAATGATTCACTCTCCTTTCTCTCCCACAATCCCCTTATGTGTTCTTGGTTCGGATGTGATGTGAGCCGCTCGTATCTTAACAAGCGCTACTATGTACTGGCCCCCCTCTCCGCACTGCTTGGCTTGCTGATCCTGATCGTGACGATCATCATGGCCATTGCCAGCTATCTGAGGGATATCGACATGACGGTATCCGGTTTCGGCCACATGGCATCCTCCGTTGAAGCGTCCCTGATCCACGAGATGGTGAAGGTCAATGAGCGGCAACTGGCAGTGCTGGAGGATTCCCTCGATAAGGATAAGATCGCTCGCGGCGAGTCTGCCGACTCCCCCATCTGGGCTATTGCCCATCAGATCAAGCCCGGCAACCATTACATCTACTTTTACAACCTGAAAACGGATCGCATCGACAGTTACCCGGAGTGGCTAGCGCCCCCCGGTTATCAGGCGGCGCTGCGACCCTGGTATCCGGTGACCGCCATGCCGGGCGACGAGCCCGTCTGGTTGGGCCCCTACCCTGAATACCAGACTCAGGATCTGATACTCAGCCTGATCAAACGGGTGCGGGACGATCAGGGGCAACTGCTGGGGCTGCTGATGGTCGACATGTCATTCGACTCGCTGCAGCAGGCGTTGCAGCGCACGGTCGGTAGTAATCAGGCCGCACTCTATCTGACCTTGCGCGACAGCGGCCAGCTGGTGGTGGGTAGCAATATGGATCTGCTGGCAGATCACCCCATCGAGCAGCATCAGGGCCAGCAGTGGCTCGGTCTGGATGTACTGTGGCATGGGACTTATATCAAACGCGAGCTGGCGGATATTGGCTGGGATCTCAATATCTATCTGCCGCCCGTGCTGTTTCGCAACAGCCTCTATGAGGCGCTGCAGATGGTGGTTTTGCCATTGCTCTCCCTGTTTGCCATCTGGTGTTGCACGCTGAGTCTGCTGGTGCGGATCTTCCGCCAGGAGCAGGCGCTGGTGTCGGGTTCACTGACCGGTATCGTGCGCAATCTGGAGAGTTCTCCCCCCATCACCAAGGCCAATACCTGGTTTGTGCGACGCAGCCTGAACGAGATCGATCAGGTCAGGGCCAGCTTCCTCAAGGGGCAGGATGCGCTGTTGCGGGACCCTCTGACCGGTATCATGAACCGGCGAGCCTTCGAGCAGCACAAGAGCGCGCTGGAGCTGAGGGGGGAGTGCTTCTGGCTGCTGCTGTTTGATGTCGATCACTTCAAGGGGATCAACGACAGCCAGGGCCATGCCTTCGGCGATCAGGTGCTGTGTCGGGTGGCCAACTGTCTTGCTGATGTGCTGGGGGTGAGTACGGTTTACCGGATAGGTGGGGATGAATTTGCCGCTCTGCTGCAACAGCCACAGGATGAGTTGGCGGAGAAACTCGGTTGTCTGCTTGAACTGGTGCGTCAGCAAGAGTGGCGTGAACACCGTGGGCCGATCACCCTGAGTGCTGGTGGAGCCTGCCATTCTCCTGCTGCCGGCCCTATCTTCGAGCGGGCTGATGCTGCTCTCTACCGCAGCAAGGAGGCTGGCCGAGACTGCTGGCATCTGGTGGATGAGGCTGCTGACTGACAGCTTTTGTCCCAGCGCGGCGGGTCTGTGCCGGGACACGACAACCAGATTGTGGGTCTCCTTGCCGTAATGGTTTGGCTTTTTGGTGATTTTAATCTTTAAATTCAATCGCTTGATTTTACTTTTCCATTTTGGACTGCGACCTTGCGGCCATTGACTGTCGCATCCCTCATCTCTGCTGGCTGGCGAACCCCGTGGCACTTTGTATAGTGCCGCTGAATATTAATCAGGTTTGACAGGAGTACCCATGGAGATGAATACGCGTGGCATCGGCGCTCTGGCTCTGCTGGGGGCGTTATTGCTGGGCAGCACGGCGGCCCACGGTTCGGAAACCCTCAACACCATTCTCGGTGGCGGCGCAGGTGGTGTGGCGGGCACCATGATCGGCAAGGAGCTGGGTGGCGATACCGGTGCGCTGGTGGGAGCTGCATTGGGCGGTGCTGCCGGTGGGGCTGCGACGGCCAACAAGGGCAACAAGAATGAAGCGGCCCTTGGCGGCGCGGTGGGGGCGCTGGGTGGTGCCGCCATCGGCAAGAGTGTCGGTGGTGATACCGGCCAGCTGATCGGCGCTGGCGTTGGCGGGGCGAGCGGCTCGGCCATCGGTGCCAAGACTGGCGATGGCCACCAGAGTCAGGATCGCTATTACGATGATGACGACGATCATCACCATCACAAGCACCACAAGAAGTACAAAAAGCATAAAAAGCACAGATGGCACGACGACGATTGATGTGCGTGCAGTGAGTGCGGAAGATGCAAAACGGGGCCTGTTGGCCCCGTTGTGCATTGTGTGGTGACTCGATCGTGCAGTCACACCAGCCGGTGCTGGCGGCGACCGGCGGCAAAGGCGTTGATGTTGTCGATCAGTTGATCGGCGAGACGCTGCATCGACTCCTCGCTGGCCCAGGCCACATGGGGGGTCAGAATGAAGTGGGGGTATTGCAGCGCCTTCATCAAGGGATGGTCGGGGGGCGGGGGTTCGACGCTCGCCACATCGAAACCGGCACCACCGAGGCGGCCGTTGGCCAGTGCTTGCAGCAGCGCCTCCTCATCCACCAGTCCGCCACGGCCGACGTTGATCAGCAGGGCGCCCGGTTTCATCAATCCCAGCTCCCGCTCGCCAATCAGGTTGCGGGTGTAGGGGGTGAGCGGGCAGTGCAGGCTGATGACGTCCGAGCTTTGCAGCAACTCGTCGAGGGGCAGGCGATCCTCGTCGTGACTGGCGCCGACCTGGCTCTGGGCGTAGCGTATCGTCATCCCCATTCCTTTGGCCCGCTCGCCAAGCGCCTGTCCGAGCGTCCCTTTGCCGATGATGCCGAGCTGCTTGCCGTGCAGATCCATGATGTTGTGGTCGAAGAAGCAGAACTGGCCGCTCTGTTGCCAGCGCCCCTCCAGCAGCGACTGGCGCCAGCAGAAGAGGTTGCGCGACAGGGCCAGCATCAGCGCCATGGCGTGCTCCGGCACCGAGGGGCCCGAGTAGTTGCGAATGTTGCACACCCCGACGTTGGCGGCGCGGCACGCTTCCAGATCCACGTTGTCGCTGCCGGTGGCGGCGAGGGCGATGAGTTTCAGCTCCGGTAGCTGGGCCAGCTCGGCGGCGCCGATCCGTACCTTGTTGATGATGGCGATGCTGGCATCTTTGAGCCGTTCCACCACCTGTTCCGGGGTAGTACTTGGATAGCTCTGCCAGTGGTGGGGGAAGTCGGGGTGATGCAGGGTGATGCCCGCATCCAGGGTATCGCTGTCGAGAAATACGATTTGCTGCATGAGCCTTCCTGCCATTGTTCAGGTTCGAGAGGCCATGATGCCAAAGAGGATGCGGTCAGGGCCAGCCTGCCGCTGTGTCATGGCTGGGCTTTATCCGGCAGATGTGAGCTTGCGCGCTTTATTGCGCCACGCTAGCGGCCGGTTTAGAGCCAGCCCAGATGGTTGAGCCAGCCCTGAATGCGGGTGGGGGTTTCGCCCAGTTCCATCAGGGCGTAAGGACGATAGTTGAGCTTGTGGCTGCGTCGGCTCTCGGTCTGGCGTGCTTCGGCCGCCAGCAGGGGCCAGCGACCGCCATCCTCCTGATAGAGGTCCAGGGTGGGGATGGCCGCCTGAGCCACCTGTTTGGCCAGGGTCTGGTTGCTCTGCTGATTGGGGAAGAAGCCATCGAGCAGCACCAGCGCGTCGGGGGCGGGCAACTGTTCGCTGGCGATAAGGTTGGCAGTCCAGGCGGCGCCGGTACCTTGCGCCAGGATCAGCTTGAAGCCCCCCTCCTGCAGCTTGGCATCCGCCAGCTTGCTGATCCGCTCGGCAAACTGCTTGCGAAACTCATCGCTGTTTTTCGCTTTTTTCTCGGCGGCTGGGTCCAGTTCGGTCTGTTGGGGGGAGGGCAGCAGCAGCAGGGTATCAAAGCCCAGTCGGCTGAGGGCGCGAGTCAGTTGCCAGAGCTGGCCGCTGCGCTGCCAGTCGGGCAGTAAAATGGCGAGCCCCAGATAGTTTTCACTGTCGTGTTTGGCGAACAGCACCGTCTGCTTGTCGATCTGGGTGGCATCGGGTAACCCTTTCCAGTCGCTGGCTTGCCAGTGGTCGAGGGGGAGTGGCTCCGCGATGGGCGGTGCAACGTCGCTCGCCTGCGCGACATGGCCAGCCAGCAAGGTCAATAACAGCAGTGATAAGGATAATCTGGCCATAGTGTGCTCCCCCGGTTATCTGGGTTAGCGGCGGCGGTGGGATTTTCTGAAGGAGGTTGGCGTTACAGCTGCGAACAGGCAATAAAAAAGCGAGCCGTTGGCTCGCTTTTTTGTAATCAATTCAAAGCGGTCAATTAGTTGACGCGACGCTTGAATTCACCGGTGCGGGTATCGATTTCGATCTTGTCACCGATCTCTACGAAAGCGGCAACAGCCAGCTCGTAGGTAGTGCCTTTCAGACGGGCAGGCTTGGTCACTTTACCGGAGGTGTCGCCACGGGCAGCCGGTTCGGTGTACTCAACTTCGCGCACGATGGTGGTCGGCAGTTCTACGGAGATGGCTTTCTCGTTGTAGAAAGTCACTTCACACAGATCTTCCATACCGTCTACCAGGTAGTTCAGCACGTCACCCAGGTTGTCTTTCTCTACGTCGTACTGGTTGTACTCGGTGTCCATAAAGACATACAGGGGGTCGGAGAAGTAGGAGTAGGTGCACTCTTTACGCTCCAGCTGAACAACGTCCAGCTTGTCGTCGGCCTTGAAGACAGTCTCGGTGGCGCTGCCGTTCAGCAGGCCTTTCAGCTTCATTTTGACCACGGCGGAGTTACGGCCGGATTTGTTGAATTCAGCCTTCTGGACCACCATCGGCTCGGTGCCGATCATGACTACGTTACCAGCGCGGATTTCCTGAGCGGTTTTCATGTAAAAAATTCCTGTTCGTGAAACGGACGGATAAAAACTGCCAGATTATATACGGCTTTCCAGAAATTTCACCAACCTCGTGACGAGATCCCCATCCCGGAGCAGCTTCTGTGACCAGAGTCGCCCATGTTGCTGCCAAATCGCGCTGTATTGCGGCCATTGGGCCCAGAGTGCGCGGCAATCTTCACCACGGTTGAGAGCCAGATTGAAGCGGCGCAGCCATTGGGCGCAATCGGCAGGCAGATCAGCAAGATAGTGGTCGAGGAACTGCTCCAGCTTGACCAGATGGGCCTCCTCCTCCTGTTGGTAGATATGCCAGAGGAAAGGACGAACTGCCCACTGGGCCCGCACGAAGGAGTCCTCCCCGCGCACCAGATTGAGATCGCAGCTCCACAGCAATCGATCGTAACCAGCCTGATCGGTCATCGGCAGCAGCTTGATGGTGAGGTTGCCCGAGTGGAGCAGATCCCCCGCTTTGGCTGCAGGGATGGCATCAGTCAGACCGGCACCGGTGAGCACATCGTTGAGAGAGCGCCCCAGCGGCAGCAGCAGGGTGACGGGCGTGGCGCTCTGGCACCAGCTCTCGACCAGGCTTTGCAGCGCATCGCTCTCGTAGGTAAAGAGGCTGACCCGCAGCTCGTGCTCTTGTCTGGGCGGCAAACCGAGGCTTGCCCAGTAGGCTGCCAGTCCCGCATCATCTTGCTGCCACAGCTCCCGTTCGGCGATCAGGTCGTGCTCGCACAAAAGGCCGCCGGTTTTAGCGGTAAAGCCCGGGAAGAAGAAGTATTTGTTGAGGCTCTGGTTGCCAACTCGCTGGGGCGAGGCGAGGCCGTGGCAATCCTCGACCCAGCTCTCCGCCGAGAGGTACTCCAGATTGATCCAGCATGGGGGGCTGGGTTGGCGCGCCATCAGTTCGGCCATTTGTGCAATGAAGGGGGCGGGCAGTTCGCAGGCAAAGGCTTCGATCACTACCCTGGCCGGTGTCATGTCGGTCGGCAGGGGCTCATGCCAGTGCTGGATATAGATGCCATCGATCCACTGACCATCCTGCGCCGGGTCGAGCCCGGGGCAGATGCGGGCGAAACTTGCCAGATCGTCCACCCAGAGCCGCACCTGGATTTCATCGCCATATGCCGCAATATTCCCCTCCCGTTTTAGCTGGCGTGCAAGTCGCCAGGTGACACCGATGTCGCCGAAGTTGTCGACGACGCAGCAGAAGATGTCCCAGTCAAACGGGGGCAGGGGAGTTGTCATGGCTCGGGATCCCGGATGCAAAAAAACCGGTGCGCAGGGTAGCACACCGGTTGGCTGGCTTCTAACCGTCAGCGCGTGACGGTCTCTGCGGCAGGTTACTCCTTGCCGTAGACGTTGTTCTCTTGTTCGCGTACCCGAATAAAGGTAGTGCGCTTGGTCAGCTCTTTCAGCTGGCTGGCACCGACGTAGGTACAGGTGGAGCGCACGCCGCCCAGAATGTCGCGCACGGCATTCTCGACCGGGCCGCGGTAGGGCAGCAGCACGGTTTTACCCTCGGAGGCGCGGTATTCGGCGACGCCACCAGCGTGCTTGTCCATGGCGCTGGAGGAGCTCATGCCGTAGAACTTCATGAAGGGTTCGCCGTCTACATCGACGATCTCGCCACCGCACTCTTCGTGGGCTGCCAGCATGCCGCCCAGCATCACGAAGTCGGCGCCGCCGCCGAAGGCTTTGGCGACGTCGCCCGGGCAGGTGCAGCCGCCGTCACCGACGATCTGGCCGCCGAGGCCGTGGGCCGCATCGGCACACTCGATGATGGCGGAGAGTTGCGGATAGCCGACGCCGGTCTTGACGCGAGTGGTGCAGACCGAGCCCGGGCCGATGCCGACCTTGACGATGTCGGCGCCGGAGAGGATCAGCTCTTCGACCATCTCGCCGGTGACCACGTTGCCCGCCAGAATGACGTGGTTGGGGCAGGCTTCACGAATCTTGCGTACGAACTCGACGAAGTGTTCGGAGTAGCCGTTGGCCACGTCGACACAGATGAAACGCAGCGCTTCTGACATGGCGAGGATCTGGCGGGTCTTGGCGAAATCTTCAGCCGAGGTGCCGGTGGAGACCATCACATGGCCCAGCAGCGCCGGATCAGTCTCGTTGACGAAAGCTTGCCACTGCTCAAGGCTGTAGTGCTTGTGTACCGCGGTCATCATCTCGAAACCGGCCAGCGTGCGCGCCATGGCAAAGCTGCCGACGGTATCCATGTTGGCGGCGATAACGGGTACGCCTTGCCATTGGGTCTGAGTGTGTTTGAAGGTGAACTGACGGGTCAGGCTTACTTGGGAACGGCTCTTGAGAGTAGAGCGCTTGGGGCGGAACAGGACATCCTTGAAACCGAGCTTCAAGTCTTCTTCGATACGCATTACAAATTCCTTATTGAGCCTTGTTGAAAGTCACTTTTGCAGTGGCAAATTTTCGGCAGGCGCAAAAAAACCGGTGGTTTTCAGGCCCTCCGGTTTACAACAGTGTAGGCAAAAATCCCTTCAGAACAAGACTGATAATTCGCGCATTGTTGTGGTAGCCTTTGGCGTCACAACCTGAGGTTGGCCACAAGCTTCATCCAGCACCGTTCGGTGCCTTGCTCTCCTTCGATATTCCCGCCCGTTTGGGCCGTCGTTCGGCCACCCCTTGTCGTCTCTTTCCTGATCCGCCCGGCATTATCCAACTCACTGAAATAAATCGGATTGACCCCCGAGGCGACTGTGGTAGATCTGGGCGCAGGATTGACAAGGCAGGGCAGTAAAATGGGCAAGATGATGGTGGGGATCACCCTGATGCTGGCACTGTGTGGCAGTGCGCTGGCAGAGACCCCGACCAGCTATGGCTGGATCGAGAAGGGACTTATTTTGCCCACCGGCGTGGCGGTGAAGATGAAACTCGACACCGGGGCGCTCACCTCTTCCCTCGATGCACGCGCCATCACCAGATTCAAACGGGATGGCAAGCCCTGGGTGCGCTTCATGCTGGTGGTGACCGATGCCGACAGCGGCAAACTGGTCAAGCAGCAGTTCGAGCGGCGGGTCGAGCGCAGCGTGACGGTGCGCGGGGCGGGCGGTATGGAGCATCGACCAACGGTGACCATGTCCATCTGTCTGGGGGACAAGGTGTATGAGGAGTGGTTCACCCTGCGGGATCGCAGCAAGATGATCTATCCGGTGCTGCTGGGACGCCGTCTGCTGGCGGATCTTGGCCCGGTGGATGCCGGTCGAACCTTTACCGTGCAGCCAAATTGTCATTGATAGCAAACAGCCCGCATCGCGGGCTGTTTGCTTATCGCTCATCTTGCCGGCGGAAGCGGGAGTAACACGCTCACCTCCAGCCCCCCTTCCGGCCGGTTGTGGACATCGAGATCGGCGCCGTGTAGCTGGGCGATACGCGAGACGATGGCCATGCCGAGCCCCACGCCATCCCCCTGCTGGGGATTGACCCGAAAGAAGCGTTCATACAGCCGGGGCAAGGCGTTGGCGGGAATGCCGGGGCCGTTGTCACTCACATCCACCCTCACCCGGTTGCCCTCTCGCAGTACCCGCACCCTGATCTCGCCCTCTGGCTGGGTGTAGCGCAGCGCATTGTCGATCAGGTTGCTGAACAGCAGCTCGAGCAGGGTGGCCTGCCCCATCACCCGCTGCGGCAATTCACACTCCAGCGACAGCTGCTGATCCTTCTTGAGCGCGATGGGTGCCAGCGTCGCCAGGGTGCCTTGCAGCAGGTGGCCTATCTCCAGCTCGGTTAGTACCAGTCCCTGCTGGTTGTCGATACGGGCCTGGGTCAGCAGTTGGCGGATCAGCCGATCGCTGCGATCGAGGGCCTGCAACATCTTGTGCAGGGATTGCTGGCGGCTGGCGTCATCATCGGCCGCAAGGGCATTTTCACTGTGGATCCGCAGCACCGCCAGCGGGGTGCGCAGCTCGTGGGCCGCCTCGTTGGTGAACTGTTTCTCCCGCTCTATGGTCTCCGCCAGTGCCTGCATCAGCCGGTTGATCTCGTTGGTGAGGGGCGTCAGCTCCTGAGCGCTTATCTTGAGGCTGAGGGGGCTCAGGTTGGCGGGGTGACGCTCGCTGATGGCCTGGGCCAGCTGACGCAAGGGGGCCAGCCCGCGAGTGATGAGCCACCAGAGCAGGGCCAGCAGAAAGGGGAGGGTGATCAGTAGCGGTAGCATGGTGAGGGTGGCCATCTTGCTGGCCAGTTCGCTGCGCTCGTCGTCCCGCTCGGCCACCACCAGCCAGGTCTGCTCCTGCTGGTTGTAGAGAGTGAAGGTGCGCCACTGGTGATTATCTTTTTCGACCGTGTCAAAGCCGATAGCCAGGGTGACCAGCGGCTGATCCGGGGCGCTGGGAGCGCGCAGCAGCAAGCCGCCCTTTTCATCGAGCAGCTGGAAGTAGAGATTGCGTTCGAACTCGTGGCCGTAGGGGGTGATCTCCCGATCCTCGCCGGTCAGGTTGAGGCTGGGGTCTTTTTGCCACTCACCGGGGTTCTGCGCCTCCCACTCCTGATAGACGGTGCCGTTGGCGGGCAACTGCCCCTGCTGGGCCATATAGCGGGCCAGCAACTGGTTGGTGATGCGGGCAGACTGGGCGAGGCGGGCATCAAACAGCTCCTCCATTTCGTGGCTCGCCTCCATGTAGCCGATAAAGGCGCTGATGGTGAGACTCAGGCTCACCAGCGTCAGGATACCGGTGAGCAGAAAGCGGCGAATGGAGCGGGGACGTTTCATCGTGCGGGTGTCCGGCTTGGCTGTTCGAGCTGGGGAATGATGTATCCGACCCCGCGAATATTGCGGATAAGGTCGCTGTAGAACTTCTTGCGCAGATGGTGGATATGCACCTCCACCGCGTTGCTTTCGGCCCCTTCATCCCAGCCGTAGAGGCTCTGTTGCAGCTGATCCTTGCTCAGCACCCGGCCGCTCTGGCTGATCAGCTCCTGCAGCAACTTGTATTCATGGGGGGTGAGTTTGACCGCCTCACCCTGATAGGTGACCTGCTGGGATTCGGGATAGATAAGGATATCGCCATACTCCAGCACCGCCTGAGCTTGCCCCTTGCTGCGGCGAACCAGGGCGCGCAGGCGGGCGTTGAGCTCCTGCAGCGCGAAGGGCTTGACCATGTAGTCGTCGGAGCCGGCATCGAGGCCGACTACCCGATCGTCCAGCGCATCGCGGGCGGTGAGGATCAGCACCGGCAGCTGGTGTCCTTCACGCCGCAACTTGCGCAGCAGGCTGAGGCCATCGATGTCGGGCAGATTGAGATCGAGGATCAGGGCGGCGAACTCGTCGCTCTTGAGGGCTGCCAGAGCGGGCAACCCCTGTTGCAGCCAGTCCACCGTATAGCCGCTATGGCGCAGTGCATCCTGCATACCATCCCCCAGCATCACATCATCTTCCACCAGCAGGATCCGCATTCTTTTCTCCCTGTTTGTTGGGTGTGGCGATCTGGCTCAGTGCCAGGGCGTGCCGTGGCATAAACAACCCTGCCCACCAGTATGCAAGCTGGTGGGCAGAGTTTAAATAGTTCTTTGATCCATCAGGGTTTTATAGCTTGGCCAGCCGATCGCGGATCTCCATTCTGCGCCCTTCATCGGCCACTTCGCGACCCGGGCGGGCCGGGGCGGCCAGCGCCTTGTCGAGATAGGTTTTGGCCTCAGCCTTGCGACCCTGATCCAGCAGGAAGTCGCCATAGAAGAAGTTGGGGTCTATGCCATCCGGATTGATGGCCAGCGCCTGCTTGAGCAACTGCTCTGCCTTTTCGTCATCGCCAAAGCCGACCGGCCAGCCGGGCACCTGATAGTAGAGGGAGCCCAGACTGGTGTAGGCAGAGCCGTCCAGCGCCTTGGGATCCTGCTTGAGCGCCAGCTCCAGCTTGGCTTTGGCCTCTTTCACCAGACCCAGTGCCCCCAGCCCCCCTTTGGCCCCCGCCCAGGTGCTCTTGACGATGGCAGACCAGATCAGCAGATCGGCGCGAAAAGGCTCCTTGGCGCTGGCCGCTTCGGCTTGGGTGCTCAGGGTTTCGAGGCAGCTCTCTTTCCCCTTGCCGCTCTGTTGATACTGGCAGACGGCCCACTGTTGCTGGATGGGGACTAGGGCATCACCCGCGGCCATGACCGAGGAGGACCCCAGCAGGATGGCGATAGCACAAGAGGTCACTGATTGACGGAAAAAGTTCATATTAATGCTCCTTCTTGGTCGGGATCGGGCGGGACAAGTCTGGTTGTGGCGCACTGTTGGCGCCGGCATCAGCCGTCCCTGGCTGAAGATGACGGGCATAACGTTTGATGATCGGCAGCTGTCTGGCCAGCGCCTTGTCGACAATGCCGGGCAGCAGGGCGTTGAGCCGCACGAACAGTTTTTCCGGCCAGCCGAGCCAGCTGCGGCGGGTTTCGTTGCACAGGGCGATGACCGCCTCTTCGGCCACCTCCTGCGGGCTGTCGGTCTGGGTGCCGAGCGCTGCATTCATCTCGTAGGCGGCCTCAGAATTGAGTTTGGTACGGGTGGCGCGGGGGGCAAAGTGCAGCACCTTTATGCCGCAGCCTTCCAACTCTCGTCCCAGCGCTTCGCTAAAGCCACGCAGGGCAAATTTGCTGGCGCAGTAGACGCTGTAACCGGGGTAGCCGATGCTGCCCAGGCTCGAGCCCATGTTCATGATGATCCCCGGCTTGCGCATGGTTGGCAGCAGGGCACGGGTGAGCTGGATGGGCGCCTCGATATTGAGCAGCAGTTGGCGCTCTACCTGCTCGAAGCTCTGATCTTCCAGCCAGGCAAACTGGTTGCAGCCAGCGTTGTTGATCAGGATGTCGATCCCATCCTCCAGCGCAGGGTGTTGCAGCAGCTTGGCCCGCTCCTGTGCAGAGCCGAGGTCGGCGAGCACCACCTGATGGCGCTCGGGGTGGGGCAGTGACTTGCACAGTCGCTCCAGTGCCGGGCCGCGACGACCGTGCAGCAGCAGGTGTGCCCCTTGGGCGGCCAGCTCCTGCGCCAGTTCCTCACCTATGCCACCGCTGGCGCCGGTGAGCAGCACGAGTTTCCCTTCAAGGTTCATGGTATGGATTCCCTTTTTGCTGTCTGCTGATCCGCTGCCGACTTACGGTGTGGCGGTGAGGTTGTAGAGCATCTCGCCATAGAGGCGATAAACCACCTTGGCCCCGTGGATGATGGCGGCCTGATCCGCCGGACTCTCGACCCGATCCATCAGGGATTCAAAGAACTTGAGGTGCTCCTGATCCAGGGCGCCGTGGGAACTCAGGTAGCTCATCGCCTGCGGTGGCAGGCCGAGTCCCTTTTTCAGCTGGTCGGCGACGGTGAGGGCGATGGCCACGCTGGTGCCTTCCAGCACCTGTACCATGCCGAAGAAGCCCATGGGGTTGCCGCGCTGGATCTGGTCGTATAGGAAGGCGACCATCAGCTCGATGGGTAGCCCGGGCTGGCCGTGGCGCACCGCCTCGGCATCACCGCCACAGGCGCGGATATCGTTGAGGATCCACTCCTGATGGCCATACTCCTCGTCGATGTACTCGGCAATGGCACCGCGCACCCACTCGTACTCCTGACCCAGCTTGCCGCCGGTTGCCATCAGCAGCGGAACTGTGTGGCGCACGTGGTAGTAAGCCTGCGCCAGAAAGGCGAGATAGGTGTCACGGCTGATATCGCCACGGCGGCAGGCTTCGATGATGGGAGCGTTGAACAGATGCTCACGCTCCTGAGCAGTGGCTTGTTGCAGAGTCTGATAGAAGCTCATGACGATTCTCCTGTAAGGCATTGGCTGATTTGTCGGGAAAAGTGTTGGTAAATCTCGTTGCGACGGGGGCGCCCGTTGGCGGTCAGCAGGCCGGGATGCTGGTCGAGTGCCACCGGCAACCAGTGGTGCAGCCGGGCATAATCGGGCAGCCGCTGGTTCAGACCGGCGATCTGGTGGGGCAGATCCGCCTCTTTGCCCGGTAGGGGCTGGATCAGTGCCACGTTGGCAGGCTGACCATCGCCAAAAACCACGATGCGGGCGATGGCGGGGCAGAGCTGGGCCTCGGCCTCCACCCACTCTGGCGAGAAGTTGCGGCCAAAGGCGGTGATCTGGACATTCTTCTTGCGCCCGGTGATATGGAGGTAGCCTTCATCATCCAGATGACCCAGATCGCCGGTGGCGATCTGTTCGGGAGTCAGTTCGTTGCTGCCGAGATAGCCCAGCATGGCACTGCCGCTCACCATAATTTCGCCATCGCTGGCGATAGTGATCTGACAGTGGGGCAGGGGGCGGCCGACGCTGCCGGGCTTGTCAGCATCCAGGCTGTTGAGCGCCACAACGGAGCCGCACTCCGAGAGGCCATACCCCTCATACACCGGCAGGCCGAGCTGGCGGGCGTGTTTGATCAGGTCGGGGGCTACCTTGCCGCCACCGACGGCAATAAAGCGCAGGCTCTTGAGCTGTTGGGCCAGCGTCGGGGTGCTGGTGCAGAGCGCCAGCAGCAGGCGCAGCAGTTCGGGGACCAGCACCAGACTGTGGGTCGACCAGCGCAACAGGGCCTCCCCCAGCATGGCCGCATTGAGCGAACTGGAACCGGTGAAACCGAGCTCCCCGAGGGACGGAATGCGGCTGCAGGCGCCGGTCAGCAGCGGCACATAGAGGCCGGTGATGTTCTCAAGCAGGGTCGCCAGCGGCAGCAGAGTCAGATGTTTTTCCACCTTGGCTGGCGCGACACGCTCGGCCAGCGCATGGCTTACCGCCATCATCTGGGTCAGTGACAGGCAGACCCCCTTGGGCTGGCCCGTGGTGCCGGAGGTGTAGGTGATCTTGGCGGTGCCCTTGGGCAGCGCCGGTCGATTGGCTGGTGCGTGGCGCCAGAGTGGCAGCTCTCCGGTGATCAGCGAGAGCGGCTCGGCGGCATGCCACCCCTGATGATGTGGGCCCACCAGCGCATCGGCACCGCTGCTCTCCAGCAACCAGGCCTGCTGGGCCTGACTGAAGAAGTGGGGCACCGGAATGACCACGATACCGGCGCGAGTGCAGGCGAGATCCAGCAGCGCCCAGGGCAGGCCGTTGTCCAGTTGCAGCGCCAGACGGCTGATGTCGAGCTGTTGCAGCTGGCTGGCCAGACGCTGGATCTGTTGCCACAGGGTCTGGTAATCGAGACGCTGCTGGCTGCTCAGCAGCGCAGGGGATTGCGGATACTCGCGGGCATGTTTGGCTATGGCGTCGAACAGGCTCATTGGGCGCACCTTTTTTGATGGGTCTGGTTATCACTGTTCTTGCCTGCATCCTCAAACAGGGTTGGCATGGGGGCCAGCAGATTGAGCAGCAGGCTGCGCTGGGACAGCACCTCGCGCCCCTGATTGATGTCACCCACCATCACCTTGGGTTGGCAGCGGTAGTACTCACCCCAGGCATCGGCGTCGGCCCCCACCTGATGGGCCTGGGCGGGGGCCAGCTCCACCGGGTTGAGTTGCAGCCGGGCAAAGCTGTTGCGCAGCTTGGCGGTGCCGGTAAAGACCACGTAGTCGAGGGCATTTTCACACAGCAGACGACACAGGGCCGCAAACATCAGGCGGGCATTGCCCGGTTCGCTGCAGGCCAGATTGCCCACTTCGATAATGCGGTTGCGTGCCGGATAGACCCCGAGGCGGGTGTTGATGGCCGCCTCGATGGGTTGCTCCAGATACTGTTCCAGATAGAGAGGCCCTTCACTGGCATGATTGAGACCACAGGCACCGACCAGCGTCCCGTCCGCCCGATATAGCCCCAGCAGACAGGGGAGGAAATGGGGGATGCGGGCGTTGAACTCGAGGGTGTAGGCGGCCTGGATATAGGTTTGCAGCGCCATGACCTGCTGCGGGGACTTGGCTAGCAGCAATCGGTAGGGGGCCTGGATCTCGATGGTCATGGGTGACTCCTTCTCTTGCGATGGTTTGAGAGTAAAAGGGCAAACTTAAGAAACCCTTAAGGAGCAAAAAAAGTTGTCAGCGAGGCAGCGGGCAGGCAATCTGCGCCGCTGTTATCCAACAGGAAGCCCCCAAGAGGAACCGCCATGTCATCCACCGTCAGCTGCCCCCTGTGTGCCAGCCATCGCAGTTATCCTCTGCCGGTGGCGGGCAAGCGCTACCATCGCTGCCTCGCGTGCGAGCTGGTCTGGCTGGATGAGGCGGATCATCTGGATGAGGCTGCGGAGAAGGCGGTCTATGACGGTCACGACAATCGGGTGGATGATCCCCGTTATCGCAGCTTTTTGATGCGGGCATTTGGCGAGGTACTGAGTCGGGTGCCAACTCCTGCCAGCGGCCTCGATTTTGGCTGTGGCCCGGGCCCCGCGCTGGTGGCGATGGGGCGCGAGGCGGGTTACCAGATGGCGGGGTATGACAAGTTCTACGCCGATTTTCCAGAGTTGCTGATGCGTCAGTATGACTTCATCACCAGTACCGAGGTGATCGAGCATATCGCCGAGCCGCGCACGGTGCTGGCGCAGTTGTGGGATTGCCTCAAGCCCGGTGGCCTGCTGGTGCTGCAGACCCAGCGGGTGCTCAGTGACGAGCGGTTTAAAAACTGGCGCTATCGCCACGACCCGACCCACATCGTCTTCTTTGCCGAGGCATCGTTTCAGGTGTTGGCCGCCAGCTGGCAGGCCGAGCTCAGCTTCCCCCACGCCGATGTGGCGGTATTGCAGAAAGGCACGCCCTGAGGCGTGCCTTCGTCTGTTACTCGTCGGATTCTTGCCCGGCGCTACTCCTTGTAGCCCTTGTCTTGCCACTGGTAGTACATCAGGGCCGACTTGACGCCGATTGACTTGAACGGCTCTGGCGGTAGCCACATCGGCAGCGTCTGCTCCGCGTGGTTGAACCAGGGGTGCTCCTTGCCCTGATAGAGGCTGGCCACGATGTCGCCAAACAGGAAGGAAAGGTTGATGCCATGGCCGTTGTAGCCGAGGGCGTAGTAGATGTTCTTGTGATCCCCCATCACCCCCACCGCTTCGGTGCTGTCGCCGGTCATGCCGAGTACCCCGTCCCACACCTGTTCAAACTTGATCCCCTTGAGGGCCGGATAGAGTGTCACCAGCTCCTTCATCATCATTTCGCTGACCCGGTTAAGATCGCCCTTGTAGTTGAGGCCGTCGTTGAAGACGTATTCGGCATTGCCACCGCCGATGACGATGCGGTTATCCGGGGTCAATACCAGATGAAACAGGATGTTGCGGGTGTCATAAAAGGGCATCCGGCTCTGCCACTGGATGGCGGCCAGCTGTTTTTTACTGAGCGGCTCGGTGACGGCGCTCTGGGCGTGTACCGGAAAGACCCGGCCGCTGAAGTAGCCAAGTTTTGAGGTATAGCCGTTGGTCGCCAGCACTATGCTGTCGGCGGTCACCTTGTACTTGTCGGCCACATTGAGCTCGATCTGCTTGCCCTCCTTGATCCCCATTACCGGGCTCTGTTCGTAGATGGTAACGCCCGCCTGCTCCACCGCCTTGCGCAGGGCATTGACCAGTTTCATGGCGTGTACCTGACCGCCATTGGGGTCGTAGACCGCCCCCACGTAGCGGTCGGTGCCGAGCTTCTCTTCGGTGGTATCGGCGTTCCAGTACTGGAGCGGGATGCCGAGGCGATTGGCGGTTTTCACATAGTCGCGGTACTCGGCGATATCCTCCTCATCGAGGATCGCCTCCACATAGCCATCGAGCTTGAGGTCGGCCTCGACGCCGGTTGAGGCGACCAGCGCCTGCAGCTTGCGCATGCTGGCGACGGTGAGATCGTAGTGGCGCTTGCTCGCTTCCCCCTCTTCGTAGAGATCCATCACCTCGGAGCCCGGCAGCACCATGCCGCCGTTGCGGCCCGAGGCGCCGCTGCCGACCTGTTTGGCCTCGAAGATGGCAATCTTGAGCGACGGATTGGCCTTGGCCAGATGCCAGGCGCTGGAGAGGCCGCTGTAGCCGCCACCTATGATGGCGATATCCACCTTCATGTCTTGTGCCAGCGGGGCACTCTCCTCTGCCGGTTTCTCCTTGAACCAGTAGCTGGTGTTGGGCTCAAAGTCGCTCATCTTGGGGCCGCAGGCGGCGAGGAAAAAACAGCTGATGCACATGGTCAACGCTCGTTGGCAAACGGTGGTCGGATTCATTTTCTACTCCGGTTACAGATACAAAATATCAAATCATTTCATCGGGTTGGGCGGTATTGACCCGGCGGCCTATGTCTCGCAGCCGGGCCAGCTGATCGGCAAGACCGGGCCCCTCATCCAGGCTGGTGACAAAGTTCCAGAGGTAGGTCATCACAGCATAGACATGGCCTGCCGAGACCTGGGGCTGGGCCATCAGCATGGTGATGGCCAGCAGGAACAGCAGGGAGGCGCTGATGCCGACCGCCAGAAAAGCGAGTGCCTCCCGATCCGATACCCGGATACGGATCCATGCGAGGGTGCGGTAGTGACGGGTCAGCCTGATATGCTCGGCGTGCGTCACCAGCATGACCTCGTGCTCCAGCCGGTCGTTGAGGCGCTCATGCAGCAGCTGGTTCTTGCGTGAAAAGCCGGGCAGCAGCAGGCTGAACAGCAGCAATACCCCCATACAGGCGATGCCGACCCAGAACTCGATCACAATCAGCATCACGGCCGCCCCGACGATGGAGATCAGGCTGGTGGCCAGGATCGGGATATGTTTCTCGAAAAAGTCGACAAACTCCCGCGCCAGGGTGACCCGCGCCACTATGGTAGATTGCCCCTCCTGCTGCTGGCGCTGGGTCAGGATCACCGGCACCGCCAGTGCCGCATAGATATGGGTAAAGGTGCGGGTATC
This sequence comes from Aeromonas sp. JL9, assembly GCF_024436075.1. Classification (NCBI taxonomy): domain Bacteria; kingdom Pseudomonadati; phylum Pseudomonadota; class Gammaproteobacteria; order Aeromonadales; family Aeromonadaceae; genus Aeromonas; species Aeromonas sp. JL9. The sequence goes on from NZ_JANFNV010000002.1 coordinate 234,676, forward strand.
GACTGCCCGGCGCAGGGCGCCGATGAGCCAGAACAGCAGCACGATGAGGGCGTAGCTTGAAGCCTGCCACCACTGGCCCTTGACGATGGCGTCGATCGCAAAGCCGGCGAACAGGGGATAGACCACCAGCAGGATGTTTTCGAGGGCCACCAGCGAGAAGGTGCCCGCCAGCTTGAGGGGATTGGCCCGCGCAATCGCCCCCAGCGAACGACCGGCCGAGTGTGGCAACGGCGTGGCCTGCTCGTCGCAACTGGCTGCCGAAGTGGTTGGTGTTGTCATGGGTTATCTCCTAAGATGTCGGAAACGCTAAGTTTGAGCGAGTGCTCAAAGTTTGTTTGAGCGACTGCTCAAAGTCAAGCAGAACGATGGATATTGCAGGAGGTCAGATGGCACGCCCATCAGCAGAACAGCGCAAAGAGATGATCATCGAGGCCGTACTGGCCCTGTTTCGAGAGAAGGGAATGGCGGCATCGTCAACCCGTGATATTGCCGAGCGCACCGGTCTGGCGCGCAGTCACGTCTACCACTACTTCAAGGATTGGAAGGAGCTCTGCCTCTGCGCCGTGGAGCGCTTCACCAGTCAGGAGATCGCCGAACAGCGGGAGTGGTTGTTGCCGCTGCCAGCCCGCGAAGCGTTGCCGCTCTTTGTGCGGGACAACCTGCCGACCAGTCAGGATGCCTCCTGGGCCATCTATCTGGATGCCTGGAACGAGTCACTGCGCGACCCTGTGTTTGCCGAGAGCTACCGCAAAATCATTCTGGCGTGGCGCGAGGTGCTGGAGCAGATCCTGCAAAAGGGGATCGACAGTGGCGAGTTTGTGGCGGGCGATGCCCGGCGACTGGCGCGCCAGATCACCTCCCTCATCAACGGCTATGCCGATGACCTGATTCTGGAGCCGACCCCCGAGACGGTAGAAGCCACTTATCAAGAGATCATGCTGGTGGTCAATCAGCTGGTCTCGCCCCCGGCCCATTCATAGCGGCGCTGGCACACAGGGAGGGGAGGCATACCAGCGTGGTGCCTCCTCCGGTTTTGTAGGCCATCCGCCGGGCGCGCGATGGTCAGATACCAGGGAGCGGTTGTTGATGTCGATTACCCATTTATCACTGCAAGATGCCCGTCATCTGCAACTGGCGGCGCAGGGGCTGCTGGCCCCCCGTCGCAGCAAGGCGACCCCCGCCGATCTGCTGGCCACCATTCGCCGTATGGCGCTGCTGCAGATCGATACCATCTCGGTGGTGGCGCGCAGCCCCTATCTGGTGCTGTTCAGCCGGCTTGGCCAGTACGAACCGCGTTGGTTGGAGCAGCTGCTGGCTGACGGCGAGATCTTCGAATATTGGGCCCACGAGGCCTGCTTTGTGCCCCGCGAAGATTACCGGCTGTTGCGCCATCGGATGCTCGACCCCGTCGCCATGGGCTGGAAGTTTTCGGCCAACTGGCTCGCTACCCATAAGCAGGAGATTGGCCAGCTTATCGAGCGTATTCGCCACCATGGCCCGGTGCGGGCGGCTGACTTTGAACGCACAACCGGCAAGGGGAACGGCTGGTGGGACTGGAAGCCGGAGAAACGTCATCTGGAGGTATTGTTTACCACCGGTCAGCTGATGGTGCGGGAGCGGCGCAACTTTCAGCGGGTCTATGACCTGGCCGAACGGGTTATCCCTGAGTGGAGCGACCTGCGGGATCTGCCGAGCGTTGAGCAGGCGCAGCGGGATATGGTGCGCACCAGCTGCCGGGCGCTGGGGCTGGTCAAAACCGGCTGGGTTGCGGACTACTACCGGCTGCGGCGCTGCAAATATGACGCCTTGCTCCATCAGCTGGCGGACGAGGGTGAACTGTTGCCGGTACGGGTGGAGGGGTGGCAGCACGGCGCTTTTGTGCACGCCTTGCTGGCCGATGAGCTGGCAAGGGCACAGGCGGGCACCCTCAAGGCAACCCATACCACAGCCTTGTCGCCGTTCGATCCGCTGGTATGGGATCGCAAGCGAGCCAAGGATCTGTTCAACTTCGACTATCGCATCGAGTGCTATACCCCGGCGCCGAAGCGTCAGTATGGCTACTTCGTGTTGCCCTTGCTGCATCGTGGCAAGCTGGTGGGCAGGATGGATGCCAAGGCCCATCGCCAGCAGGGGATCTTCGAGATCAAGAGCCTCTATCTGGAAGAGGGGGTGAGAGTGACCCGCCAGCTTGCACAGGATCTGGCGAAAGCCCTGCAAAAGCTGGCTGACTGGCACCAGACGCCGCAGCTTCGTTATGGTGCCATTCCGGCCAATTTGCTGACGTTGTGGCATGAAAGCGCCCCTGCAAAGTGAGCACTATCCCTTCTGGGCTAAGCTGCAAGAGGGATAAACAGTTCGGGAGCGGGAGATGAAACGAGCGGCAACATGGTGGGCGGGATTGGCGATGGCCATCTTGTCCCCCGCGCTATGGGGGCAAGAACCGCCAGTGAAGGTCTGTCTGGGGGAGGGCAACGAGTGGGCCCCCTTTACCTACTGGGAGCGCAAGGACGGGGTGCCCGATACCAGCCGCCTGACCGGTTCGGCGACGACGCTGGTGCTCGATGCCCTGCAACAGAGCGGGCTTTCGCACCAGATCCGCTATCTGCCCTGGGCGCGGGTGCAGCAGGAGCTGGCGGATTATCGCCAGAATGGTCTGTGCGAGCTGACCTGGGATGCCAGCTACAAGCCGGAGCGGGCCGAGTTTGCCTTCTACAGCGTGCCCCTCTATTACACCCACCTCGGTTTCTTCTATCTCAAGCGCCGCTACCCCGAACCGCCGGATCTGCAGACGGTCAACCGCTCCCGGGTGTGCGGGGTGATTGGCTACAACTACACCCCCTACGGGCTTGCGCAGGAGCCACGCCGGGTCAAACAGTTGCAGCAGGCGCTCGACATGCTGGAGCGGGATCGCTGCGACTTTCTGCCGAGCGAAATCGAACCTCTGGTGGCAGGCATCAGCCTTGGCATCTACCGCAGCGAGAGCGGGTTGCTCAATCTCGCCCTGCCCAGCCGCAAGGGATTTTATCTGCTGGTGAGCAAGGGCTCCCCCCGCGGTCACCAGCTGGTGAACATCCTCAATCAGTCGCTGGTGGCATTTCAGGAAGGGGGGCATACGGATGAGGTGATGCGCCGCTTCTTGCCGCCAATGGAGTAATGGCGAAGGGTTGCTGTCATTCAGGGGGAGCAGATAAAAAAAGGGCCAGCCGGTGCAAACCGGCTGGCCCTTTTTTACGTGAGAACTTGTCAGGCCGCCAGACGGGTCAGTACCTTCACCAGCAGCTCGATGCGCGGGGCAATGCTGGCCAGATCCAGATACTCCTCGTCACTGTGGAAACCGGCACCGATGGGGCCCAGACCATCCAGAGTGGGGATGCCGAGGGCGGCGGTCAGGTTGGCATCGGAGCCGCCCCCCACCTCCTGCCAGCTGATCGGCAGCCCCAGTTCGGCGCCACACTCTTCCACCAGCAGCATCAGTGCCTGGGTGCCTTCTGACGGCACCATGGCCGGTTTGTGGGCCTCGCGGGTCAGCTGGATGGTGACGCCATCCAGATGGGGACGCTCGGCCAGGGTCAGCAGATGATCGTCGATCTGGTGGTACTCCTGATTGTCCCAGAAACGGACATCCACCACGGCGCTGGCATGTGCCGGCACTATGTTGGCGCCGTTGCCACCCTCGACAATGCCGATGTTGAGGGTGGTGCCGCTCTCGAAGTTGGTCAGGGCGTTGATGGCCAGGATCCAGTGGCCCAGCTCGGTGATGGCGCTGCGCCCCTTCTGCGGTTCGTTGCCTGCGTGAGCCGCCTTGCCGGTGAAATCGATGCGATAGCGTGCCATCCCCTTGCGAGCCTTGACCAGCGAGCCATCGGCACGGGCCGCTTCGGCCACCAGCACCTGTCTGGCCTGCTTGGCCACCGATGCCAGCCAGTCGCTGGAGTGGAGGGAGCCGATCTCCTCGTCCGGGTTCATGCAGACGCAGATGCTCAGGCGATCGCGCACCTCGCGGGGCAGTTCACGCAGGGCATAGACGATGTTGAGCAGCCCCGATTTCATGTCGGAGACACCGGGGCCGTAAGCGCGCTCGCCATCGACGCTCATCGGGCGGGCAGCGGCGGTACCGAGGGGGAAGACGGTATCCATATGGCCGATCAGCATTACATCGATCTGCGCCGCATCAGGCTGGTTGCGGATCTCCAGTCCCACACCGGCGGCGCCGCAGTCGACCCGTTTGATCTGCCAGCCGCCCATCGCCTCATATTTGGCTGCCATCAGGTCGGCCACTGCCGCAATGCCCGGCTGGTGCAGGGATCCGCAATCCAGATTGATCAGCGGGGCCAGTTCGGTCAGGTATTGATCCAGAGAAAAAGTCATTGCTTGCTCCACTATCAGGTTCGGGTCAGAGAAGGATGTTCATCACCAGCATGGCGCCGAAGGCGTTGAGTACCGAGATGGCGACCATGATGGGGATATAACGCCCTTCGGTGCCGATACAGCCGAGGATGCGGCCCATGTACTGCACCTGGGAGCCCATCAGGTAGATGGCTGGCGCCAGAATGGCGATGTGAGTGCCGTTGAGGATCCCCTGATCGAACAGGGTAATGACCACACCGACCGCGCCGCCCATCGACATCCAGGCGCCGATCAGCACGGCTGCCGCCTCACCGGGCAACCCGAAGATGGCCATGACAGGGGAGAAGATGGCGCCCATGGCATCCAGCGCGCCGGTGATCTGCAGCGCCTTGATGATGACGAAGGCCATCAGTACGTTGGGTACGGTGGAGGTGGTGGCGATGACCCAGCCCTTCTTGGCCCCTTCGACGAAGATATCGGTGACGATGGGTTTCTTGATGTTGGCCTGGCTCATTTGGCTTGCTCCTGAGTGTTGAGGGTCTGCTGGGTGTTGTTATCGGTCTGCTTGCCTTCGCTCATATTGAGGTAGACCCGAAACAGGTTGGCCCCGACAAATTTGAAGGCGAACATCACGATGACAGCCAGACCGATGGAGGAGCTGACCGCCGGGCTGCCATCTGCCAGCGTCAGGGTGAACAGCACGGCGCCGGAGGAGAAGAAGTTGACGATGGTGGCACCAGCGGAGAACTGGAACATGGTGAATACGTCGGTTTCACGCTTGGTGATGAGCCCTTCATCCTTGAGCTGACGAGTCATGGCAGCACCGGCATCGGTACTCTGCAGGGAGGCAATAAGGGCGAGGCCGGTGTTGCCCGGGATCCCCATCAGTGGGCGCAGCAGCGGGGTCAGTAACTTGCGGGCCGCTTCCAGCGCGCCGTAGTGTTCCAGCACATTGATCATGCCAAGGGCAAACATCACGGTGGGGATCAGGGTCAGGGCAAACAAAAAGCCATCGCGAGCGCCGTTGCCCCCCTTGCCGCGCATGTCGGTCATGGCGGTCTTGATGCCGTCACCATTCTCGCTGACGCTCTGGACCATGGTACCGAACGAACCATTCAGCGTGGTGAAATCGAATACCCCGTACCACTCGCCGGATTGCAACAGTCCGGAGAAGAAGACCACGGCGAAGGCCAGTGCCAGGTAACTGCCTATGCTCACCGAGCGTGTTTTGTCTGTCATTAGCTAGCTCCATATGAATAATTATTTAATCTGAATAATTGTAATTGATATGGATGTCACTAAATTGATGGTGGTCAAAACGGTTTGCTACAAATGACGAATATATTGGAGTTATGTGACTGTGATCGCCATATGATTGGTCGATAATCTGGTTTTTATCGAATTGTTTGAGTGAATAAAAAGCAGGGCGGGATAGCGGGGCAATAAAAAACCGGGCACGAGGCCCGGTTTGGTCAATCAGTCAGATGTGATTACTGGAGTACCAGCACCATCAGCAAGCCGACGCTAATGGCAGATACCAGGAAGGCAAAGCCATAGAACACATAGTGGTGCAGCTTGGTGGTGTGGATCCCCAGATCGTGCAGACCGTGGTAGATACGGTGCATACCGTGCCAGACTGGCAGGGCGATGATCACCAGCAGGATGCAGGCACCCCACCAGGAGCTGGCGAACGCGTGTACGCGGTCATAGCTCATGGTTTCCACGTCCATGATGCCCATGGGCACCAGCAGACCGGTGATGAGGACAATGACCGGCAGCAGCATGGCAACGACCATGCCACCCGCACCAAACAGACCCCAGTAAATTGGTTCGTCAGAACGTCTCATTGTTTTCTCCTCAGGCCACGATGATCAGGACAAGCAGGGACACCACCGCCAGCGCCACATACTGGGCGAGAACGATCGGCTTCTCCGGTACCAGGTCTTCACCACGGAAGATACGCATGGCTTTCGGCGCCAGGGCGAACCAGGTTTTGGCATGGAACAGGCACGCCGCCAGAGCGACGACATGGAACAGGATGGCGATCGGGCTTTGCAGGGATTCCAGCCAGCCGTTGAACGCTTCCTGACCCTGAACCAGGCGCATCAGGCCCCACATCAGCACAACGGCGTAGATGGAGACGAAGATACTGGTGCCTTCACGGATCATGTAACCGGTGTAGAAGGCGTTCTTCAGCCACCAGTCTTTCTTCATTTCGCGGACGTAAGGTTTACGTTTGCTATCAGTGTTGTTCATGGTCTCAATCCTGCTCTCAATCTGGCTTGAACATGGCGATCATGTAGTCCTTGGCGCTTTCGACCTTGCCAAGCTGGATGGCCGCCGCCGGATCGACGCCCTTCGGGCACACTTCGGAGCAGTAGCCCACGAAGGTACAGCCCCAGACGCCTTCGTCCTGGCTGATGATACGCATACGCTCTTTGGCGCCGGCATCACGGTTGTCGACGTTGTAGCGATAGGCCAGAGCCAGTGCCGCCGGACCGGTGAACTTCTTGTTGATGCCGTACTGCGGGCAGGCCGCGTAGCAGAGACCACAGTTGATGCACTGGGAGAACTGCTTGTACTGCGCCATCTGGGCCGGAGTCTGGATGTACTCGCCATCACACAGGCTGCGTGGCTCGCTCGGGATGATGTACGGCTTGATGCTCTCCAGCTTCTCGATGAAGTCGGACATGTCGACCACCAGATCGCGCTCGATCGGGAAGTTGTTGAGCGGCTCGACGGTCATCTTGCCCGGCAGATAGTCGCGCAGGAACGCCTTGCAACCCAGCTTGGGCACACCGTTGACCATCATGCCGCAGGAGCCGCAGATCGCCATCCGGCAGGACCAGCGGAAGCTCAGGGTAGAGTCCAGGTGATCCTTGATGTACTGCAGAGCGTCCAGCAGAGACATCTCTCTCTGGTATGGCACCTGGAAGGTTTGCATCCAGGGCTCGTTATCCTGTTCCGGACGGTAGCGCAGGATCTCAATTTCAATCATCTCAGCCATTCTTCTTAGCCTCGTCTTGTTTCTCACCCTCGGAGCCGTACACGCGTTTTGCCGGCTGGGACTTAGTGATCTTCACATCGGAGTAATCGATGGAGGGCGTTTCGCCATTTTTGTAGAACGAGAGCGTGTGCTTGAGGAAGTTCACGTCATCGCGCTCTTCGTAACCATCCAGACGCTGGTGGGAACCGCGGGACTCTTTACGATTGATGGCGGAGTGCGCCATGGCTTCAGCCACGTCCAGCATGTAACCCAGTTCGATGGCGTACAGCAGATCGGTGTTGAAGACAGAGGACTTGTCGTTGATCTTGACCTTCTTGTAACGGGCTTTCAGCTCGTTGATCTTGTCGATGGTGCCCTGCATCAGCTCTTCGGTACGGTAGATACCGACACCGGCTTCCATGGACATGCCCAGTTCATTGCGGATGTCTGCCGGGTTTTCAGTACCGTCTACGTCCATCAGGGAGAGGTGCTGCTTGATGAGCGCCTCGGCCTTGGCGGCCAGCGCTTCGGTGTTGCCATGCTTCTGAGTCTTGGCAAATTCACCTGCCTGCTCACCGGCCAGCTTGCCGAATACCACGATCTCGGACAGGGAGTTGGAACCCAGACGGTTGGCACCGTGCAGACCGACGGAGGCACATTCGCCCGCGGCGTAGAGGCCGGGCAGACGGGTGGCACACTTGTTGTCAGTCTCGATACCACCCATGGTGTAGTGGGCAGTCGGACGTACCGGGATAGGCTCTTTGGCCGGATCCACGTTGACGTAGGCTTTGGCCAGTTCGCAGATGAACGGCAGACGCTCTTTCAGGTACTTCTCGCCAAGGTGACGCAGGTCGAGGTGAACCACATCGCCCATCGGGCCCTGAATGACGCGGCCTTTCTGCTGCTCTTGCCAGAATGCCTGGGAAACACGGTCGCGCGGACCCAGCTCCATGTATTTGCTTTTCGGCTGGCCGATCGGCGTTTCCGGGCCCAAGCCGTAGTCTTGCAGGTAGCGGTAGCCATCCTTGTTCAGCAGGACGCCACCCTCACCACGACAACCTTCGGTCATCAGGATGCCGGTGCCCGGCAGGCCGGTCGGGTGATACTGAACGAACTCCATATCACGCAGCGGTACGCCGTGACGGTAGGCCAGCGCCATGCCGTCGCCGGTGACGATGCCACCGTTGGTGTTGTAGCGATAGACACGGCCAGCGCCGCCGGTTGCCACGATCACGGATTTGGCCTGGATGAAGCGGGTGATACCGTTCTGGATGTCGAAGGTCAGTACGCCCTGAACGCGGCCGTCGTCCACGATCAGATCAAGACAGAAATGCTCGTCGAAGCGCTTGATGCTCGGGTATTTGACGGAGGTCTGGAACAGGGTGTGCAGAATATGGAAACCGGACTTGTCTGCGGCGAACCAGGTACGGGGAACCTTCATGCCACCAAACGGACGCACGTTGGCTTTGCCATCCGGCTTGCGGCTCCAGGGGCAACCCCAGTGCTCCAGCTGGATCATCTCTTTGGTCGCGTTGTTGACGAAGTATTCCACTACGTCCTGCTCGCACAGCCAGTCACCACCGGAGACGGTGTCGTTGAAGTGGTTTTCGAGGGAGTCGTCATCACGGACGACACCGGCGGCGCCGCCTTCGGCAGCAACCGTGTGGCTGCGCATCGGGTAAACCTTGGAAATCAGGGCGATGTCCAGGTCTGGCTGTGATTCGGCTATAGCGATAGCGGCGCGTAAGCCGGTACCGCCAGCACCGATGATGGCCACATCGGTCTTGATAATATCCACATCTGCCTCCTTAGGGATAGATTTGCTGGGCACGATTTTGCTCTATGAAAAAAATTCAGGCTTGATGCAAGTCAAACTGCTAGGTTTTATTCCCTTTTTATTGGTTATTTTTCTATAAAACACCCAAATCCCTGGATGAAAATGTCGTTATTATCGTCATTTTTTGGTGTTACTGAGCAGTTGAACACCTAGCTACGAGTACTTTAACTTCTGGATTGTACGTAGTTTTCTTTCAATAAAATGCGAATCACCTCTCTTTTTAGGTACTCGCGAAAAAAATTTTAAGTTTTTTATTGTAATTTTTTAATGAGAATTATTGGCATTCATCTATTCGGATAGAAATAGGTAATCCGAAGTGCGGCGATGACTGCGGCGGTGATCTGATAATTCCAGACGAATTACAAGGATTTCAAGGCGGGGTATTTGGCGGGTAATGTGAGATTACTCACTGAAAATTAAGCGCTATTTAGAAAAATAAAAGGGGCCTGTACGGCCCCTTTTACTCATGCTCAAATGCGGAACATGCCGACCTGATTGCTCAGTTCACCCGAAATATTTTTAAGTTGTTCAGAGAGATGGCGTGAGCTGTCTGCATCCACTGCCAGTTCGTCCGAGACATCTTTCACCGCCTGAATGTTGCGGCTTACCTCATCGGTGACGGCCCGCTGCTCTTCAGCCGCGCTGGAGATCTGGGTCGCCATGTCGGAGATCTGGTTGATCGATGTGGTGATCTGCTCCAGCGCGTGGGTGGCGTTGTTGGCGTCATCCACGCTGTTCTGAGCCAGCAGCTGGCCTTCGTGCATGGTGCTGACCGCTCCCTGGGTATTGCGTTGCAGGGTTTCGATCATATTGCGGATTTCGACGGTGGAGCTGTGGGTACGCTGTGACAGGACGCGCACCTCGTCGGCTACCACCGCAAAGCCGCGGCCCTGTTCACCGGCACGTGCCGCTTCGATGGCGGCGTTGAGTGCCAGCAGGTTGGTCTGCTCGGCGATGCCCTGAATGGTGGAGAGGATGGTGTTGATCTCCTGAGCGTTTTTCTCCAGTTCCTGAATGATGTTGGAGGCCTGTTCCACCTGGGTGGCCAGATCGGTGATGGAGCGCTGGTTGCGGGCGATCACCTGCTTGCCATGCTCGCAACTGCTGGAGGAGCTGCGGGCCGCTTCGGCGGTCTGCTCGGCGTTGCTGGCAACCTCGACCGCAGTGGCCGACATCTCGTGTACCGCAGTGGCGATCTGGGAGATCTCGTTTTGCTGGCGTGCCAGCCCCTGATTGGCCTTCTCCGCCATGCTGTGGGAGGACTTGGCCTGTTGGTTGAGCTGGCCGGAGGAGTTGGAGATATCCTGCACCATCACATGGATCCGCTCGATGAAGGTGTTGACGTGTTTGGCAACCGCGCCCACCTCATCCTCACGTTCAATCTTGATCCGGCGGGTCAGATCGCCGTTGCCACGGGAGAGATCGGCAATCGCTTCGCCCAGGGTTTTCAGAGGGGCCAGCGAGCCGTTGATGGCGACATAGGAGAAGCCTGCCACGATCAGTATGGTGATAAGCCCCTGAATGAGGGAGGAGGTAACCATGCGGCGTACCGACTGGTAGGCGATCTCTTCATCCACCATCATGCCGTAATACCAGTTGGTATTGGGAATGGCATTAAAGTCGTAGACCTCTTTCTTGCCGCTGATCACCAGCTCGTTGATCATGCCGTCATGGGCGACCTGATTGATGTAGGCCGCAGTCAGTTCCGGTGCCAGAGCGGTGGCGGATTTCAGGCTCAGGGAGGCATCGGGGTGCGCGATGATGGTGCCATTGCTGTCCACCAGCATGGCGTAGGTGCCCTCGGTGGTGACCGCCAGAATGTCCGAGATCAGTGAGCTGATGGAGACGTCACCGGCGATGACGCCCTGGGTATTGCCGCGCTGGAACGGCTCGGCAATGGTGACAATCAGCTGACCGGTGGAGATGTCGGCATAGGGGGCTGTGATGACCAGCTTGCCTGCGGCGGCCGCATCCTTGTACCAAGGACGTTGACGGGGGTCATAACCGGCGGGCAAGTCGGTTGGTTTGCTCTGGATCATTTTGCCGTCTGCGGTACCGGCATAGACCAGGTCGAAGCCACCGGCATTCATGGACTGGGCCAGATGACTGATGGGCTCATCTTCTTTGGCGAATGCTTCCTTGGTGGTGCTGACCATGCTGATCCGGGAGTCGACCCAGCGGGAGATCCCCTTGACGTTGGCCATGGAGCTTTCGTCGATGATGTTCCAGACCAGTCGCTGGGTCTCGCTGCGCAGTTGCGAGGTGTTGTACCAGACCTGCAGGCAGGTGATCACCAGAATGATGACCCCGATAGCCAGAACAAGCTTGTTTTTAATGGATAAGTTCATAGTTACATCCTTGTGAGCGTCAGTCTGAAGTGTGTGGAATCTAGTTATTGTTATGAGCCTCTGTTTATCGGCTGAAGTTGAACTCTTTGTATCCCGGTCAGCTATTTAAAGTTAGTGCCTAAATCAGTGGTTATCCATGCGTGTATCACCCCCCTTACTGCGCCAGAAAACGATCCGGTCGATTGGTGAAGATTCCATCGACCCCCATGCTAGATAGCGTTTCATAATCTTCTGGATAATCAACGGTATAAACCAGAACTTTGAGCCCACGGCGATGTGCATCATCGACCAGCGTGGCGTCGATGAAATCAACATCGCAATTGATGGACCAGGCCCCCAGCTCGTCGGCAAACAGCGCTAGGTGGATCGGCAGGTTGGCGGTCAGGGCACCGAGCCGGACATCGGGCCGCAAGGCTGCAAATCGGGCCAGCTCAGGGTGATGGAAGGAGGAGACCACCCACTGGCCGGGAGTAAAGCCCAGTTCGGCCTCTGCCCGTCGGGTCAGGGCTGCCACCGCATCGGCGGTATGAGTCCCCTTGAGCTCGATATGCAGCTCGCAGCGTCCGGCGATGATCTCCATCACCTGCCACAGGGTCGGGATCACCTCTCCCTCACCGGCATCGAGCTGCTCCAGATAGGAGCGCGATTGTTCGGTCAGCACCCCCTTGCCGTTGGTGCAACGCTCCAGCCGCCGGTCGTGAAAGACCCACAACTCGCCATCGGCCGTCTGTACGTCGATCTCGATGGCTGGCGCACCCAACTCCAGTGCTTTGGCCATCGCCTTGAGGGTGTTCTCCGGTGCCAGACCGCTGGCGCCACGATGGGCAATAATCTGCATGTTCTGCTCCTTCTACCTCGCGGATCAGCCGCGGCTCAGGTGAATATCGATCTGTTGATGGGGCAGGGTAAGTCCCTGCTGCTGCATCTTCTCCAGCACCAGCGAGTGAACCTCGTGAGTGATGGGCATTCGGTGATCCATGTTGTTGACGTAGAGGCGGATCTCGTAGATCAGTGCCGAGTCGGTGAATTCGATCAGGAAGACCTCTGGCGTCGGCGTCTCCAATACCAGGGTCGATGCCTGGATGGACTCCTCCAGAATGCGCTGCACCAGTTTCGGATCCCGGGTCAGGCCGATCCGGATCCGCAGTTTGACCCGGGTGATGGCATCGGAGAGCGACCAGTTGATGAACTGTTCGGTGATGAAGGCCTTGTTGGGCACGATGATCTCCTTGCGATCCCAATCCACTATGGTGGTTGCCCGGGTTTTGATCTTGGTGACGGTGCCGGTGAGATCGCGAATGGTGACGGTGTCACCGAGCCGGATCGGCTTCTCAAACAGAATGATGAGGCCGGAGACAAAGTTGGCGAAGATCTCCTGCAGGCCGAAACCCAACCCCACCGAGAGGGCGGCGACCAGCCACTGGGTCTTCGACCAGTCGATGCCGAGCATGGAGAAGCCGGTGAGGGCGCCGATCAGGATCACCAGATACTTGCTGGTGGTCGTGAGGGCAAAGCCGGTACCCGGGGAGAGGCTGAGGTGCTGCAACAGGGTCAGCTCCATCAGCCCCGGCAGGTTGCGGGCTGTCACCACGGTCAGAATGAAGACGAAGGCGGTCAGCATCAGATCCTGCAAGGTGATGGCCGAGAGCTGCTCGATGCCGCCAATTTTGCTGCTCACCTGCCACACCTCGATATTGCTAAGGAAGCTGAAGGCGGAGTTGAGATCCGACCATTGCAGCACCACCAGCATGGTGAAGCCCAGCATCAGCAGGGTGCGCACCAGCCCCAGCGACTGGGCGCTGATGGTATCGAGATCCAGCTCAGTCTCTTCCACCACGTCCGGGGTCTCGGAGCTGAGCTCGTCATGCCCCTCTTCCCGGCCGCGCTGGGCCAGGATCTCGGCGCGCTTGCTCTTGGCACGCTCGAAGGCGAGGCGGCGGCGCTGGATCAGCATCCAGCGTCTGGCCAGATAGTAGACCAGCAGGCAACCCAGCCCCATCAGCAGGCTAAGCTCCAGCTGGCGCAGCAGGGTGCGCGAGGTATAGAAGTAGCCAAACAGGGCGCCAATCACCGCCAGCAGCGGCGCCAGCATCAGGCTGTTCCAGATGAAGTGGTGCAGCAGATGGGGCTTGGTCATGTCGGTCTGGCCCCAGGTGAGCGGCAGCCGCTCCCGGTTGAGACGGGCAAAGAAGAGCAGCAGCCAGAGTGCACCGATCATGAAGGCCATCCGGCCGAGGGAGTCGTAGAAGGCGTGCTCCTGATAGCTGTTGGCCATCCCCTGCACGAAGAAACTCGGGATCAGCACCAGCAGCAGGGTGCGAAACTGCCCCCACACCTTTTGCACCTGTTCCCGGGGCCAGCGGAAGTGGTGGATCAAAATCCCCCTCTCCAGTGTCAGATGGCGGGCCATCACCAGCGCCAGCAGCAGAAACCAGATCTCGCCAAGACCGCGCGCCACCGCCACCGCAAACGGGTATTGCCAGGCCCCTTCGAGCAGGCCGCGCACCATCAGCACCATGGCGGGCAAGGGGAGGGCGGCAAGCAGGGAGCGCAACAGCAAGCGGCTGGTGAGGCTGAATTTGTCCTGGGTCACCTTGCCGATCCGCGGCGCAATATGGTCGCAATAGAGGCTCAGGTGACGGGCCAACTTGAACCAGCTCCAGGCCAGCACCAGCAGACCAATAGCGGCCAGCGTGAGGCTCAGCGGGCTGTTCTCGGCGATGGCATAGGGAAGTTGCAGCCAGTTGTCCGGGTTGAAGGCCAGGGTCAGCGCGGCGGGAATGCCGAGCATCACCTGCGGGGTAAAGGGGCGCACATCCGGCATCCAGAACAAGTGGCTGGCGCTGATCTCACGGATCTCGTCGATCTTGCTGTTCTGGCGGCTGTAGAGCAGTTTGAGGCGGGTCTGCTCCTGAATGAGGGTGTCTGAGGTGTCGTTGAGCCGGGTCAGCAGCTGGCGCCGGGCCTTGAGCAGGTTGTCGAGCACCGCTTGCTGTGGCCGATCCAGCGTTACCTCCTCTTCGGCCATCAACTTGTCGCGCAGCTGGCGGGTATCCTTGAGCCCATCCTGCTCGCTCTCGTACTGGTACTTGGCCATGCGGGCGCTGACGATGGCGGACTCCAGCTTGTCGAGGGGGAACTGGGGAGGCAGATCGGAGAGTTTGCTGCGCAGGTTCTCGCCGTAGGCATTACTGATCTGCAGCCATTCCAGCTGTTCGCGTACCGAGTTGACCAGCTCATTCAGTTCAAACAGATTCTTGTCGACGCTGCGCTGCTCGTCCTGCACCCGCTCAATCTGATCTTCCAGTGTGCCGAGCTGGATGGAGAGCGCCTGATTCTGCTGTTGCTGCTCCAGCAGCAGCGGCATGTCGGTGGTGAGTTGTTTGCGCAGCCGCTCGCTCTCCTCCAGCGCCTGCTCGGTCTTCTCCCTACGCAGCTGGTTCTGCTGGGTCAGCAGGCTGGCTTGCCACTCATCCTCGTCGGCGATGGCCAGATTGAGCTCCTGCAGTTTCAGCTTGCCGAGATCGTTGCGCTGCTGGGCCGAGAGCTGCTCCAGCTCCAGCATCTGGATCCGGTCGGAGAGGCTCTGCTCCTTCATTCTGGTCAGCAGCAGTTGTGCCTCCTGCTGGCGATCCGATTCGCTGCTGAAGCTCAGTCGCTCCAGCTGGCTGCGGGTCAGTTGCAGCTGTTTGCGCAGATCATCCACCCGCAGGTGATACTCCTGACCGGTGCTCTCCAGTTGGTTGAGACTGTCCATCACCCCCTGCCGCTCCTTGCGCAGGTTGAGCTGGCGGTTGCTGCTCAGGCCTATGGCCTGGCGCAGCGCCTCCTCCTTGAGGCTCGCCAGCGGCGGGCGAGCTGCGGGCTGATAGTTGTGCAGGCTCTCCTTGAGGCGCGCCGACTCCTTGGGGTAATCGATAAGGATCTGCTGATAGGCTTTGCTCTGCTCCCGATAGCGCTCGGCCTCTCTGGCAAATTGCAGCGCCTGCTGGTAGCTCTCCCGCAGCTTCTGGTTTTCCGGGGTATCGCTCTTGGGCACGCTCTGCAACAGGGATTCGGCCTGGGCAATGGCATCGTCGGCGCGCACGGCTGGCGGCAACAGGATAAGGGAGAGCAGCAAGAGGGTGAGCAGGCGTTGCAACATGAGGCTCGTTTCCGTTCAGAAGAGGTGGCCCTAGCCTAAAACAGGGCAGGGAGGCGGGTAAAGCAGTCTATATTAATGATTCATAACACAAATAACAGGAAGTCGTGCTGCCGTTTCGCTATGATCCCGGCCGCTTTCTCTCCACCGAGTCGAATATGTCAGCTGTTGATCTGGGCACAGCCCCGCTATCTCGCCTTTTCTGGCGTTACGTAACCCCGACCGTGGCGGCCATGCTGATCACCGGCATCTATGTCACCATCGATGGCATCTTCGTTGGCCATGTGCTGGGTCAGGATGGCATGGCCGGTCTGATGCTGGCTTATCCCATCTGCGCCGTGCTTTATGCGGTGGGGGCGCTGATCGGCATGGGGGCCTCGTCGCTGGTCTCCTTCTATCTGGGGCAGGGCAACCCGGCCAAAGCCCGCCATATCGTCGGCAATGCGCTGGTGATGGTGTTGCTGGCCTCGGCACTGCTCAGTTTTATCGGGATCCGTTATGGCGAGCCCATGCTGGCCTGGATGGGGGCGGAGGGGGAGATCTTCACCGCCGGGCTCTCCTACCTGCAGGCCTACGCCTGGCTTGGCTTCTTTGCGGTGCTGTCGATGGCGTTCAGCTCGCTGCTGCGCAACGATGGTCGCCCCGGATTTGTCACCCTTATCATGGTGGTCGGGGGGCTGCTCAACGTGCTGCTCGACTATCTGCTGATGGTGGTGTTTCCGTTCGGACTGGCCGGGGTGGCGACGGCCACTATGCTCTCCCAGGCAGTGACGGGCCTCGCTTGCCTGTGGCACTTCTTCACGCCGCGCAGCCAACTGCGGATAAGTTGGGACACCTTGCGCCCCGATCTGCGGCTGATGGGCGAAACGGTGCGCCTCGGGATATCCAGTTTTCTGATGTACCTCTATCTCTCGGTAGTGCTGGCGCTGCACAACAAGGCGTTGCTGGCGGTGGGTACTTCGCTGCATGTGGCGGCCTACGGGGTGATCAGTTACACCGAGGCCTTCTTCTATCTGGTGTTCGAGGGGATCGCCATGGGTATCCAGCCCATCGCCAGCTTTAACGCGGGCGCCGGTCACTGGCGGCGGGTGCTGAGGATCCGCAATCTGGCACTCGGAGTGACGTTGGGGATCGCCCTGTGCGCCATGTTCCCGCTTTATCTGTGGCCGGAGGCGGCGGTCTATCTGTTTGCCGGCGACAACGCCACCTTGCTGCCGGTGGCGAGCCTCGGGATCTGGCTCTACTTCTGGGGGCTGCCGATGGAGGGCTTGCTGCTGGTGGGGGCCACCTACTTCCAGGCCATCAATCGGGCTCGCATCGCCTCCCTGCTCACCGGCGGCAAGCTGGTGCTGATCGGCGGTTTCTTGTGGGGCTTCTCGACCCTGTGGGGCGTGCCCGGGGTCTGGCTGGCATTGCCAACGTGCAGCTCATTGCTGGTGTTGGTGATGTGGCGGGCGATGCGTCGGGAGTCCGGCGCCCACGCGCAGGCCGTATAGGTAATCAGGTTCGACGTGCAGATAGCAGACAGGCAGCTATGGGCTGCCTGTCTTGTTAGAGGATGTTTTGTTAACGGGCTCTGCCGATTCAGGGCTTGAAGGCACCGATAAAGATGGCGGGATCGACTCGGGTGTCGTTGAGGCTGACGTTCCAGTGCATATGGGGGCCGGTGGCGCGACCGGTCGAACCGACTCGTCCGACGATGCCGCCCCGCGGCAGGCTCTGGCCTAGCTTCACATCTACCTTCGACATGTGGCAGAACATGCTGATGAGCCCCTGACCGTGGTCGACAAAGACGGTATTGCCATTGAAGAAGTAGTTGCCGATCAGGATCACCTTGCCTGCGGCGGGGGACTTGATCGGGGTGCCGGCGCCCACTGCGAAGTCGAGGCCGGAGTGGGGATTGCGCTCCTCGCCATTAAAGAAGCGACGCAAGCCAAACGGGCTGGAGAGGGGGCCGTTGACCGGCTTGTCGAACAGCAGGTTGCTCGGCTGGTTGGGGCTGAAGGTCTGGTAAGCCCGGGTCTGCTCCGCCAGCTCGCGGTTGATACGTGTCATATCCTCGGCGAGCGGATTGACCTGACGGCTGTTCTTGAGCTTGATGTGCTGCTCGCGGTAGTGCTTGGGGGTCACGGTGAAGCCGAGAGTACGGCCATCACCTGTGGTCAGTTGCTGGGCGCCGAACGTGCTTTTCAGAGAGATGCCGACGATGGCGATCCACTGGTTGTCTTCGCGCACTACCAGCACGGGTTTGTCGTGATAGCGGGCCGTGGGGGCAGTGAGTGACGCGCCAAGAGGGATCACCGCAACGCCACCCGGCACCGGATGGTTGAGCTGGCGACTGATAAAACCCTCGGCCAGGGCTGACTGGCTGGCCAGTAACAACAACAGACAACAAACAACTCTCATGACGATACCACTCGATGTTAAAGCGCCCGGGATGGCGGGATGACAACCCCCTGTCCGGCATTCGTCGATCACTAGAGGGTGATCACGGCACGCTGGCCACGACAGGCGCGGCTGGGGAAGGGGGCAGATTGTGCCTCGTTATGGTCGGGGCAGCCAGAGGCGGGGCGTGGCTGACGCCCCTTTTGTGCATTGCTGCGTCAGGTTTTATGTCGTGGTCGGGTTGCTTCGCCATTGAGTCGCCCCCGCCCTGGCTCTAGAATCGGCTTCCGGCACTGATGCCACCGACACTCCGAGGAGACGATATGAACGGATTACCCCCTTTGCGCACCACTCCGGCCCGGTACACGACAGGTCGTGGCTGGCTCTGGGTTCGCAGCGGGTTCGATATCTTCAACAAGGGGATGGGGATCAGCGTGGCCATGGTGCTGGTCTGGTTTATGGTGGGTATGCTGCTGGAGCAACTGCCGGCGGGTGGCCTTATCTCCCAGCTGCTCTACATGGTGTGGGGCGCGGGTTGGGTGGCGGTCGCCGCTCGGGGTTATCGGGGAGAGCCGCTGCAGTTTGCCGATCTCTTCGCCGGTTTTCGCCACAAGCTGACCCCGCTGATGCTAGGCGGTCTGCTGGTGTTGCTGCTGTTCAGCCTGGTGGGCCTCGTCTGTCTCGGTCTGCTCTCCATGTGGGGGTTGCTCCCGCTACTGACGCAGGATCCCGAGAGCATGGTGGTCTCAGCCAGTCAGTTGCAACAACTGCTGCTGGTATTGCTGGTGGGGATGCTGCTCATCATTCCCGTGCTGATGGGGGTCACCTTTGCTCCGGCGCTGATCTACCACCACGATATCGGCATCATCCAGGCGGTACGGCTGAGCTTCTTCGGCTGCTGGCGCAATATTTTTCCCTTCTTCTGGTGGGGGCTACTCTCAGCCATTTTGTTGCTGTTTGGTGCTGTGCTGTTGCTGGTAGGTCTGCTGGTGGTGATCCCGGCGCTCAACTACTCCATCTATGTGGCTTATCGGGATATTTTCCTGGACGAGAGTGCGCAGTCGGAAGCGCCGCATTCAGAACCATTCGGATTTGAAGCCTGATCAAGGGATCAGAGTGAAGAAGGGGCCCGCAGCGGCCCCTTCGTTATGTTTGGGTGTGCGGAGTGCTTACTCCTGCCAGATGGGATCCGCCGCCATGCGGGCCAGCAGAAAATCGAGGAAGCTGCGCAGTAGCGGCGACATCTGCTTGCGGGTGGCATACACCCCGTAGACCCCGAGGCGCTTGGGCTGCCAGTCGGTCAGCAGGGGCACCAGTTCTCCGCGCTCCAGATAGGGTTGGGCTGAGTAGCGGGGCTGCAAGCTGATCCCGGCGCCTTCCAGCGTTGCTTCCAGCAGCAGGTTGGAGATATTGGCGCTCAGGTTACCGCTGACCGGTACTGACTCGGGGCCATCCGGTCCATTGAACTCCCACAGGCTCTTGCCGAAGTAGGTGTAGGTGAGGCAGTTGTGCAGCGCCAAATCCTGCACCTTGTGTGGCATCGGATGACGGGCCAGATAGGCCGGGCTGGCACAGACTACCGAGTGGCAGGTGCCGAGACGGCGCGCCACCAGATTGGGGTCGAGGTCGTTGGTGATGCGCACCGCCAGATCGATCCGCTCCTCTACCAGATTGACGGTTCTGTCGAGCAGCAGAATGTCGATGGCCGTCCCCGGGTATTGCGCCAGATAGTCGTTGGCAGCCCCGACCAGCAAGGCTTCCGACAGGGAGTAGCTGCTGGTGATCCGCAGTTGCCCCTTGGGGGCGTCATCTCCCTTCACGGCGATCTGCTCCATCTCTTCGCCGAGCGCCAGCATGGCGCGGGCCCGGTTCAGCGCCTCCTCTCCTGGCCCGGTCAGACTCAGACGACGGGTGGTGCGGTGCAGCAGGCGGGCGCCCATCCAGCTCTCCAGCTCGGCCAGATAGCGAGACACCATGGCGCGCGACATATCCAGTTTCTCTCCGGCGCCGCTCAGGCTCCCTTGTTCGACTACGCTGACAAAGACCCGCAAGGCGGTCAGTCGATCCATGTACGGCTCTCTATATGTTCGATATGTGCAACAGTGATGCGCTTTTTATGCTGTATTTGCACCTTAAGTGATCCAATACACTGTGTCCATCAAATGACCCCCCGAATACTTAATGAGGAATAGATGATGAACAACACCCTGATCCGCAACCTGACTCTGGCTACCACCCTGTTGAGTGGCGCCGTACTGGCCGCCCCCCTGAGCGTGACCGTCTACAACCCTGGCGAGAAGGCGATCTTCCCGGTCTCCTCCTCACTGGTGACCGGTGACAAAGAGGCCATCCTGATCGATGCCCAGTTCGACGTGCAAAATGGTCAGGCGCTGGTCGACATGATCAAGAAGAGCGGCAAGAAGCTGACCACTGTCTATATCAGTGCCGGTGACCCCGACTTCTACTTCGGTCTGGAGCCGGTCATGGCGGCGTTCCCGGATGTCAAAGTGCTGGCCGATCAGCATGTGGTTGACCATATCAACCAGACCAAGGATGCCAAGCTGAGCTACTGGAGCCCGATCCTCGGCAAGGGTGCACCGAAGAGCCTGACCGTGCCGCAAGTGATGACCGCAAGTCACCTGACGCTGGATGGCGAGAAGATTGAAATCAAAGAGATGAATACCCCGAATGCCTACCTCTGGGCTCCTTCCATCAAGACTGCTTTTGGCGGTGTGCCGGTTTACCACGGGGTGCATGTCTGGATGGCCGACAGCCAGACCAAGGCGGCCCGCAGTAACTGGGTCAAGGCGCTGGATAACCTGCTGGCCCTGAAACCCGAGCGCGTGGTACCGGGCCACTTCCTGGGCACTGCTCCCAAAGGCACTGCTGCTGTGACCTTTACCCGTGACTATGTAGAGCGTTTCGAACAGGAGCTGGCCAAGGCGAAAAACTCCGGTGAGCTGATTGAGGCTCTGAAGAAGGCCTATCCGGCACTGCCGGTTGACGATGGTCTGGCCATCGGTGCCAAGGTCAATACCGGCGAGATGAAGTGGTAAGCCACTGAGCCTGCTTTCCCTGTGTTTTTTTACCGGGCCTAAGGGCCCGGTTTTTTATCCGAGATTGAAGCGAGAATAAAGATGAGCGAACAACAAACCACCCTCCATTATGTCTATGACCCGCTCTGTGGCTGGTGCTACGGTGCCGCCCCCCTGTTGCAGGCGGCAGCCACCATTGCCGGACTCAAGATCGAGCTGCATGCGGGCGGTCTCTGGCTGGGTAGTTGCCGTCAGCCGATGGGCGAGGCATTGCGTGATTATGTGCGCCCCCATGATCAGCGGATCGAAGCGCTGACCGGCCAGCATTTTGGCGAACGCTACTTTAACGAACTGCTGCTGCGGGAAGGCTGTCTGCTGGACTCCGAGCCGCCGATCCGTGCGGTTTTGGCCGTCACGGCGTTGGGGGGCGATGGGCTGGTCATGTTGCACCGGATCCAGCAATCCCACTATCGGGACGGGATCTGGATTGGTGAGCCAGCGTTTCTAGCCACGCTGGCGGCAGAGCAGGGGATTGCAGCCGAGGCATTCCAGCAATCCTATCTGCAGGCCCCCTTGCTGCAACATCTGGCAGATAGCCAGGGCTGGATGAAACGGCTGGGCGGTCAGGGTTATCCTACTTTGGGTATAGAGCGAAGGGGAAAACTCGAAAGGATAGAGGTCAACCAGTATCTGGGGGAGCCGGAGTTGCTGATCCCACGACTGTTGCGTGCAATAGAGTAAACCGTTAATAGTCTGCGCTAGTTAAAGTGGCCCTCTCTGCGTGTCGATAGCGATATATGGTGCTTATGCAAACTACAAAAGCACAGCTCTACGGCTATGCTCAATTACAAAAACATGAACACATAGCTCCTATCAAAACCGACATTAAACGATGACACGCAGTTAAGGATGAATCTATGCTCCAGAATATGTCCATAGGTCAGAAGTTGAGTACTGGATTTGCGGTGCTGGCACTTTGCGTATGCCTGCTTGCCGGGTATGGCGTCTCACGACTGTCGTATCTCAATCAACAAAACACTGTATTGGCAGAGAACCTTATCCCTTCTGTTCGCTATGCAAGTCAGATGCATATCGCACTGCTTGATGCTCGGCGTTTCCAATTATCTATGGTGATCGCGATGGGCTACAACGACAGTGCGGATATTGAACGAACCCAACAAGGTGTGATGGATTCAAAGGCACGTTTTGAGCAGGCTGCGGCTAATTACGGCGGATTGGCTTTTAATGCTGCTGATGAAGAGCAAACCTTTAACGCGTTGAAGACTGCCGGAAATGCCTTTTTTACAGCGCATGACCCGCTATATCAGGCGGTGAAACAGAGTAGTGACAAGACAAGAGAGATTTTGCAAGGGAATCTCAGAACCACGCTGGAGCAGGCAACAAAATTAACGATGGATTTGCGTGAGATAAATGAGCGTATTGGCAAGGAGATGGATGCCCAAGGTGAAGAGGCATACACCAGCTCCAAATTCCTCAGTATCTTGACGGGCGCAGCAACTCTCATTTTCGTGGTGTTGATTGCATGGTATCTGAGTCAGCAAATCAAACGACCCGTTAATCGCTTGCTGGAACTTGTTGGTAGCGTCGCGGCTGGTGATTTGACTCATCGTGTGGAGTTGAATGCGTTCAATCAGGATGAATTAGGACAACTTGCGAAAGGCTTTGCGCAGATGCAAGAAAATTTGCGCAAACTGGTTGGGGAGGTATCCGGTTCTGTTGTACAGATGAGCTCTGCGGTAGAAGAGATCAGTGCCGTAGCAAGGCAGTCGGCAGACAATATGAACTCCCAGCAACATGAGCTGAATCAGCTGGCAACGGCGATGAACGAGATGCAGGCTACGGTGCAGGAGGTTTCGCGCAACACCAGCGATGCGGCCAGTGCCGCCACCTCGGCCAGTGAGACGGCCGAACTTGGTGCGCAAACGGTGAATGACTCCATTCAACGTATTGAACGGGTAGCCGGTGCCATCGAGAGCACGGCGGTGGTGATCCGCCAACTGGGCGATGACAGCCGCAATATCGGTATGGTGCTGGAGGTGATCCGCGGTATTGCCGAACAGACCAACCTGCTGGCATTGAACGCCGCCATTGAAGCGGCCCGTGCTGGTGAGCAGGGACGGGGGTTTGCGGTGGTGGCGGATGAGGTGCGTACTCTGGCCAAGCGCACTCAGGACTCCACCTCTCAGATCAATACCATCATTGCCGAGTTGCAGCAGCGTGCCGAACAGGCGGGCAGTACCATGCAACAGAGTCAGGAGCTGATGAACACCACGGTTGCTACCGCGCGGGAAGCGGGCGAGTCTATCTCCCAGATCAGTGGCTCGGTCAGCAGCATCTCCCACATGAACATCCAGATTGCAACGGCCACCGAAGAGCAGGGAGCGGTGAGCGAGGAGCTCAACCGCAACGTGGTCAATATCAGTCATGCTTCCGAAGAGGTGGCCGCCGGTGCCACCCAGATGGCTCAGGCGTGCAACGAGCTGAACCATCTGGCTACCCAACTGCAGGATATGGTGCGCCGTTTCAGGGTATAATCCCTCGGCGAGTCAAACAGCCCGATTATCGCAAGGTGATCGGGCTTTTCTGTTTTGGAGGGGCAGCCAGAGAGGTTCACCGCGAGCGGATGACTTGTCCCGCCGGACGATATTGTGCATGCTGATGGCCCATTTTCCAGGCAGGACTCTTGCTGTATGAATCTTCGCGATCTCGAATATCTGGTGGCGCTGGATGAGGAAAAACATTTTCGCAAAGCCGCTGAACGCTGCTTTGTCAGTCAACCAACCTTGAGCGGCCAGCTGCGCAAGCTGGAGGATGAACTCGGGGTCATTCTGATCGAACGTACCTCGCGCAAGGTGCTGTTTACTCCGGCTGGAGATGCCATGGCCCATCAGGCGCGTCGGGTGCTCAAGGAGGTGCGTGAGCTCAAGAGCATCGGCCAGCACTTCTCCGAACCGATGTCCGGGGAGATCCATATCGGTTTTATTCCGACCGTGGGCCCCTACCTGTTGCCCCGCATTATCCAGACCCTGCGTGAGCGTTTTCCCCAGCTGGAGTTTTACCTCTATGAGGAGCAGACCCAAACCCTGCTCAAACGGCTGGAAGAGGGGGAGCTGGATTGCGTCATTCTGGCCGAGATGCCGGGGATGGAGGGATTTGGCTCAATCCAGCTCTACCACGAGCCGATGTGGCTGGCGGTGCCTTGCCATCATCCCGAAGCACAGGCCAGGCAGGTGCCGCTTGGTAATCTCAAGGGCAAGAAATTACTGATGTTGGCCGATGGTCACTGTTTGCGGGATCAGGCGATGGGATTCTGTTTCGCTGGCGGGATAGGTGAGGATCAACGCTTCAAGGGGACCAGTCTCGAGACCCTGCGCAACATGGTGGCCGCTGGTAGTGGCATGACTTTGGTGCCAAGGTTGGCCGTACCTGCCGATCATGATGAGGGCGGGGTGAGCTATCGGCCGGTGGTTGACCCTGTGCCGGGGCGTACCATCTCGCTGCTCTATCGCCACTACTCGGTGCGTCGGCCCTGCTTCAATGAGTTGGCCGCCTCGATCGCCACGCTGATGAGCAAGCAGTTGGCCCAATAAAAAAACCGGCAGCCAAGGCTGCCGGTTTTGCTTCTGCCGCGATAACGACTTAGAAGATATCGTCGGTAGAGACAGGCCCTTCTACATCGGGGTTGTCACCGCCGTAGACCTGATTGCCATCCGAGCTCGGTGCTGCGTAGCGGGTCGGTTCGGTCCCTTCCTTGAAGTATTCGTCGGTTCCGCCACTGGTTGCCAGCAGGCCGGTTTCGCTATCAATCTTCACCGTCATGATCCCCTCGGGAACCGGCATCTTGTGCTCAGGCAGCTTTTTGAGGGCGACTTTCATGAAGTCGATCCAGATAGGCTGTGCGGCGCCACCACCAAACTCGGCACGGCCAAGGCCACGCTGGTGGTTGTCAAAACCGATCCAGGAAGTAGCAACGATCTCCGGGGTGTAGCCGGAGAACCAGGCATCCCGCGATTCGTTGGTGGTACCGGTTTTACCGGAGATGTCGTGACGTTTCAGGTCGCGGGCAGCACGCCAGCCGGTACCACGCCAGCCGTTGCCACCCCAGATGGCTGTGCTCAGGGTGTCGGTGATCAGGAACGCACTCTGGGCACTGATGGTATGCGGGGCGATGGTTGGCGCGAGAGGGGTCTGCGTGCCATCTTGTGCGGCTCCATCAACAGTTGGCTGCGGCAGTGTGCTCTGCTCGGGTGCCGCCTGCTGTTCGCAGGTGGTGCAAGCAATAGCTGGATTGGCCTGATAGAGGGTGTTCTCCAGACTGTCGGTCACTTTGTCGATGAAGTATGGGGTCACCAGGAAGCCACCGTTGGCCAGTACCGAGTAACCACGCACTACTTCGAGAGGGGTGAATTCGGCAGCGCCCAGCGCCAGCGACTCATGGGGAGAGATGAAGTCGCGGGGGAAGCCAAAGCGGGTCAGACCGTCGATATAGGTATCCAGACCGATAGCGCGCATCAGTCGAACCGACATCACGTTCTTGGACTTGGCCAGACCCAGACGCAGCGGAGTGGGACCATCATAAACGGCCGGGGAGTTCTTGGGCTGCCACATGGGCCCTTTTGACGGATCCCACTGGTTGATCGGCGCATCGTTGATGAGCGACGCCAGGGTATAGCCGTGCTCCAGCGCGGTCGCATAGAGGAAAGGCTTGATATTGGAGCCGATCTGACGACGAGCCTGATCGACCCGGTTGAATTTGGAGAGTTCGAAGCTGAAGCCACCGACCAGTGCTTCCAGCGCGCCATTTTTCGGGTTCATGGCAACCAGCGCGGCGTTGACGTCCGGGATTTGGGCCAGCAGCAACTCTTCGCCTTCTTCCCGCACCCAGATCTGGGCGCCGACTTTCAGCACATCGCGCGCCGATTTTGGGGCATAGCTCTGACGGTCGTCGGTAATAAAGGAGCGGGCCCATTTAATGCCGTTCCAGCCGAGCTCTGCTTCCTTGCCATTCTTCAGTACCAGCGTGGCGCTGCGATCACCGAGCTTGGTCACGACCGCCGCCATCAGCGGATCATAAGTGGGCTGCTTGCCAAGGTGAGCGACGATCTGCTCGTAATCCCAGGCTGTCTCGCCAGCTTTCCATAACTGAGCCGTCGGGCCGCGATAGCCGTGGCGCATGTCATAGGCAAAAACGCCATCCAGCAGTGCCTGTCTTGCCGCCCGCTGACGCTCGGCAGAGACGGTAGTGTAGACGTGCAGGCCCATGGTGTAAGCATCTTCACCGAACTGCTCGACCATCTTCTGGCGTACCATTTCACCGAGATAGGGGGCGTGCAGGGTCACTTCGGCGCCGTGAAAACGGGCCTTGATCGGCATCTTGGACGCTTCGTCAAACTGGGCCTGGGTGATCTTGCCAGTTTCCAGCATCCGGCCCAGCACAACGTTGCGGCGAGCAAAGGCTCGCTCGGGGGAGCGGATGGGGTTGAGCATGGAGGGGGCTTTCGGCAGACCGGCAATGATGGCGATCTCATCCAGTCCCAGATCCTTGACCTCTTTACCAAAGTAAACCTGTGCTGCAGCACCGATCCCGAAGGAGCGATAACCGAGGGGGATCTTGTTGAGGTACAGTTCGAGGATCTCGTCTTTTGAGAGATTCTGCTCGATCCGCCAGGCCAGGAAGACCTCCTTGATCTTGCGGATGATGGTCTTCTCATTGCTCAGGAAGAAGTTGCGGGCAACCTGCTGGGTGATGGTACTGGCCCCCTGACGGGCATGACCGGAGACAGCCCATACAGATGCGGCTCGAATGATGCCAATCGGGTCAATGCCCGGGTGCTCATAGAAACGTGCATCTTCGGTCGCCAGTACGGCATCGATCATGGGTTGCGGAATTTCGTCCAGACGCAACGGAATGCGACGAATTTCGCCATATTGGGCGATCAACTCCCCATCCCGGCTGTAAACCCGCATCGGGGTTGCCAGCTTGACGTCACGCAGCGCGGTGACATCGGGCAGTTGGGGTTTGATATAGAAGTAGATACCGATGAGGCTGGCAACACCCAGCACAGCACCCAGCATCATGACAATAAACAGGCGAACGAGCCATTTCAACATGGAAGAACTACCAATCGTCTTAAAATTAGCCAACGGGCGCAGAGTATAGCCCTTTTGCCATCGGGAATTCGAGGTTTTCCTGTGGCGAGCCACCCACCTCAAAGGATGCGAGAGGTTAGCACTACGGGGAACAATAACCAAGGAGGGCCACTTGCCACGAAGAAAGCGAGATGGGTCACTTTTCGGTATAAACTTTATGACATTGATAGTTAGAGCATTTAGGATGAGTAAAGCACTCCTCTGATTCGGGTGTCCTACACTCTGTTCAGGAATAAAACCAAATAACGCATGGATGTGTATATGTTTGGGCTTTTTAACAAGGGATCCCTCCTCCCTCTGGTGGGCATTGATTTTGGCAGCCAGACTATCAAGGCCGTTACCCTCAGTGGCCGACCCGGCAAGCTTCATCTCGAATCTGTCGCCGATATTGCCACCCCGAAAGGGACGCTGGTTGACTATCAATTGCAGGATATCGAGCGCGTCAGCCAATCTCTCAAGACCCTCAAGCGTCTTATTCCAACTCACAGCGACTATGCCGCCACTGCGGTGACCGGCTCCAACGTGATAACCAAGGTGATCCAGATTGATGCCCGCCTCAGCGACAAGGAGCTGGAGAATCAGGTGCAGCTGGAGGCCGAGCAGATCATTCCCTTCCCCCTCGATGAAGTGAGTCTCGATTTTGAGGTACTGAGCACCAACAACAGTGAAGATCGTCAGGATGTGCTGCTGAGCGCAGCCCGCACCGAGAGTGTCAACGGCCGGGTCAGCGCCCTTGCCGAAGCCGGTATTACCGTCAAGGTGGTGGATGTGGGCGCCCATGCGCTGGGCCGTGCCGTGGTGGCTTGTCTGCCCGAATTGCAGGAGAGTGAACGGCCGATCGGGGTGATAGACATCGGTGCCAGTGCCATGACCTTTGCGGCGCTGGTCAAGGGAGAGGTGATCTACTCCCGCTTGCAAAACTTCGGTGGCGATCAGTACAGCCAGGCGCTCTCCTCCTTTTATGGCATGACGCTGGATGAGGCTGAGCAGGCTAAAACCAAAGGTACCTTGCCTGTGGACCATGAGCTGGATGTGCTGATGCCCCACATCAACTCGCTGCTGCAGCAAGTGCGGCGCAATATCCAGCTGTTTTGCAGTTCATCCGGTTATCGCGACATCGCAAAACTGGTGCTGACGGGGGGAGGCAGTCTGCTGCCTGGTTTGTTGGTACAGGTAAAGGAAGAGGTCAATTGCGAGGTGTTGCACCCGGATCTGTTCGCCCTGTTTGGCAAACCAAAAGGTGAGGCCGAGCTGGTACATGGTGCTAAATATATGACGGCATTCGGGTTGGCTCTGAGGAGTTTCACACCATGTCAAATATAAACCTTCTGCCCTGGCGTGAAGCCCGGGCCCAGCGCCAAAAGAAACAGTTCGGGGCTTTGCTTGGGATTTTTGTGCTGGCCACGGTCGCGCTGGGTTTTTTTGCCAACTGGCTGGTTGATCGCCAGATCGTCGCCCAGCAGCAGCGCAACCAGCGGCTGGTTCAGGAGATGACTATTCTGGATGCCCAACTGGGGGAGATCCGTCTGCTCAAAGAGCGTCGCAAGGAACTGATCGATCGGATGCAGCTCATCGAGCAGTTGCAGATGCGACGCAATGTGCCCGTCCGCCTCTTCAATCAGCTGCCTTCACTGGTGCCCAACGGGGTTTACCTGAACACCCTCTCGATGCAGAACAATATTATTGATGTAAATGGCAAGACCGAGGCCTATGGGCGGGTAGCCAGCATGATGCGACGGATTGATGGTTCCGGTTGGTTGGGTCAGGCAAAGATAAGCACTATTTTTGCGGCTGATGTTGCGCCAGTGTCATTGAGCCAGTTTTCCATGATGTTCCTGATCGCCAACAATGCTGCGGCTGCAGGGAATGTGGCCAAGGAGCAACAATGAATCTTCAGCAACTCAACGAGCTGGATATCAATGACATAGCAAGCTGGCCAAAATGGGCAAAAGGGGTCTTCATCTTTTTCTGCTGCGTGTTGACCGGTGGCGCCATCTACTACTACGTGATTGCCAACTCACTGACCAGTTTGACTCAGGAAGCGGGTAAGGAGACCGAACTGAAAGCCCAGTTTGAAAGCAAGGCGATGCTGGCTGCCAACTTGGGGGCATACAAGGCGCAAATGGTTCAGCTTGAGCAACTGGTTGATACCCAGCTCAAGCAGTTGCCCAATACCCATGAGGTTGCCGGGCTGCTGGACGATATCAGCTTTATTGCTACCGACAACGGCTTGAAATTGAACCGGATCAACTGGGAACCCGAGGTAAAGCACGAGTTTTCAACCGAGCTACCAATGCGTATCGAAGTCGTGGGCACTTACCATGAAATTGGCAAGTTCACCGCTGACATGGCCGCCTTGCCCCGTATCGTCATCCTTGACTCCTTCACTCTGGGTCAGAGCAAGGATGAAGGGGAGCTGATTTCGATGTCGATGCTGGCCAAGACCTACAAGTACAACGGTAAAACAGTGGAGCCGAAACAATGAGACGCATCTGCTGGTTGTTGCCTGCCCTCTTGCTGGCGGCATGTGGTGGCCAGGAGGACATGGATAGCTATGTCGCCCAGACCAAAGCAAGGCCGCCCATACCTATAGAGCCCTTGCCCGAGCTGAAGCCTTTTGCCCCCATGCACTACCAGCAACGCGAGTTGCGCAGCCCCTTCATGGTTCCTCAGCCTGAGGCGACGGTCGGAAGTACAAGTACTGCCAAGGCCCAGCCGGATTGTGCACAGACCCTGATGGATCGTGAGAAAGAGGTGCTGGAAAATTATTCGCTGGCCAGTCTGTCGATGCATGGTTCTTTGGGTAAGGCGGGTCAGTTGTGGGCCTTGATCAGTACCCCGGATGGCAAATCGATGCGGGTCGGGCTCAACCAGTATATGGGGCTTGATCAGGGGCGGGTCATCAAGATCACAGACACCGCCGTGGATTTGCTGGAAACCATTCCGGACGGGAAGGGGTGCTGGGTAACAAGAGAAACCCAGTTGGCGATGGCCAATGTGCAAGAAAAACAATAATCAGGGACGAACAGCAATGAGAACAACAATAGAGAGTGTATCCAAAGTGGCTTTGCTGTTTTGCGCCAGCGCCCTCAGTCAGGCGTGGGCAGTGGCAACCCTGCAGGAGATCAAGGTCAATCCGCTGCTGGCCGATCAATTGCTGGTGGAGCTCAGTTTTAGTGAGCCGGTCACTGGCTTTACCGATCGTCTCTCTTACCAACCCAATCAGCTGTTGTTGCATGTTCCCGGTGCGGTAGGGGCGCTGAAAGTGAACCCGCTGCCGATCCAGCGCCTGGGGGTAGATAATATCAAGGTTGAGGGTAAGGGCGCAGGTCTGGATATCAAGATCGCACTCGATCAGCTTGCTCCCTATCAGGTGCAGCAACAGGGGAACAAATTACTGGTGTCATTGGGCGAGGGGGCCTCTTCCGGGCTCATCAATGGTGAGAGCGCGCTGATTGCACCCGCAACCTCGGCTACTCCTGTGACAGCACCCTCTGCGATGGTGGCCACACCCTCTCCCTCGGCACTGCTCAATCCTCAGGTCGTCGCCCGGTCGATGCCTGTTGCGCCCGTGACTACGCCGGTAGCAACACAGCCTGCCAGCAAGCCGGTGCTTAACAACTATCAGAGCAGTGGGGGCGGCGCCTATTTCAACTCGGTTACCGGTGTGGATTTTCGTCGTGGTAAAGATGGCCAGGGGGAGTTTCTGGTCACGCTGGATAACAGCTCGGCCGCCGTCGATGTGAGCAGCCGAGGCCAGACCGTACTGGCCAAGTTTCATGGCACTCGGGTACCGGATGGCTTGCTTAATCTGATCAATGTGCAGGATTTTGCAACGCCGGTCTCTCAGGTTGAAGTCTCCCGGCAGGGCAGTGATACCCTGTTTGAACTGTCGATCAATGGTCAGTTTGATTACCGTTACGATCAGGCAGACAAGCTCTTCATTATCGAGGTGAAAAAGCGGACGACGGCCACGGCATCCAAGCAGTATCAGGGCAAGCCCATTTCATTGAACTTCCAGGATATTCCGGTCCGTACCGTGCTGCAGCTGATCGCTGATTTCAACAATCTCAACCTGGTAACCACAGATTCGGTAGCAGGCAATATTACCTTGCGTCTGGATGGGGTGCCGTGGGAGCAGGCGCTCGACATTATTTTGAAGGTGCGGGGTCTGGATAAGCGGTTGGATAACAACATTTTGCTGGTAGCGCCTGCAGAAGAGATCGCAACGCGCGAGAAGCAGCAACTTGAGAGCCGCAATCAGGTCGCTGATTTGGCGCAGCTCTATACCGAATATCTGCAGATAAACTATGCCAAGGCCTCGGAAGTGGCTGCCCTGCTCTCTTCCGAAAGTACCAAGTTGCTGTCACCCCGTGGTGCGGTGAGTGTGGATGAACGGACCAACGTGCTGGTGGTCAAGGATACCGCCGATGTCATCAGCAGCATCAAACGGATGCTCGATATTCTCGATATTCCGGTCAAGCAGGTGGTTATCGAGGCGCGGATGGTGACCATTGATGACGGCTTTGATGAAGCGCTCGGGGTGCGGTGGGGGGTGACCAAAAACGATGGTCATGGCAACAGTACGTCCGGCTCCATCGAGGGGAATGATGGCTCTGGTAACAACAATGGTGGCTCGACAATTACCAGACCGACAGCAGACGATCGGTTGAACGTCAATCTGCCGGTGACCAATGCGGCCGGTACTTTGGCCTTCCAGGTTGCCCGTTTGGCTGATGGCACCTTGCTGGATCTCGAGTTGTCGGCGCTGGAAAAAGAGAGCAAGGCCGAGATTATCGCCAGTCCGCGTGTGACCACGGCGAACCAGAAACCGGCATTGATCGAGCAGGGTACCGAGATCCCCTATGTGGAGTCCTCTTCCAGTGGCGCTACCTCGGTTACCTTCAAGAAGGCGGTATTGAGCCTGAAGGTTACTCCGCAGATCACCCCTGACAATCGGGTGATTCTCGACCTGACCGTGACCCAGGATACCAAGGGTGAAACGGTACCGACCGGTACCGGTGATGCGGTTTCCATCAACGCCCAGTCCATCACCACTCAGGTGTTGGTGAACAATGGCGAGACCCTGGTGCTGGGCGGCATCTATCAGCAGACCATAAAGAGCGATGTGACCAAGGTGCCGTTGCTGGGTGACATTCCCGGATTGGGGGCCTTGTTCCGCAAGACCACCAGCGAGAACAAAAAGCGGGAGTTGCTGATTTTCGTGACGCCCAAGATAGTCACCGACGCCTTCTGAATGCTTTACATGTGAGGGTAAAACACATATAACCTTACGCCCCAATGAGGCTGGGGCGTAAGGGCTGCGGTTGCCAGTCCCGATATCTATTGAGATAATCCCCCTCCTGATCCATCGCAAGATAAGGTTCATAGGTACCCCGATCCAGTATTCATCGGGGTCGTACAGTTTGTAATTACTAACGAAAAGACATGGCTGAGAAACGCAATATTTTCCTGATAGGTCCCATGGGTGCGGGCAAGAGCACCATAGGTAGACATCTGGCAGAACAACTGCATATGGAGTTTTTCGACTCAGATCATGAGATTGAGCGCCGCAGTGGTGCTGATATCGGCTGGGTGTTCGATGTTGAAGGCGAAGAAGGTTTCCGGATTCGCGAAGAGAAGGTGATCGGCGAATTGTCAGAGCAGCAGGGTATCGTGCTGGCGACGGGTGGCGGTGCCATCAAGAGTCGCGAAACCCGCAACAAGTTGTCTGCTCGCGGCATCGTGGTCTACCTCGAAACCACTATCGAAAAGCAGCTGGCGCGCACACAGCGAGACAAACGCCGCCCTCTGCTACAGACCGAAGAACCGGCACGCGAAGTGCTGGAACGTCTGGCACAAGAGCGCAATGCCCTGTATGAAGAGGTTGCCGACTTTGTTGTGCACACCGATGACCAGAGCGCAAAAATCGTTGCCAATCAAATTGTAAAGCTGATCGGTATGTAATCTAGAGGACGTCCATGGAACGGTTGAAGGTCGAACTGGGTGAACGCAGCTATCCCATCGAGATAGCTGCCGGGTTGTTGCAGCGCCCCGAGGCGCTGGTATCGACCATCAAGGGCAAGCGGGTGATGATAGTGACCAACACGGTCGTTGCTCCGCTTTATCTTGAACGGGTAACCGCTCTGCTGTCGGGTTTTCAGGTTGAACACCTGATCCTGCCTGACGGCGAGGCGTACAAGAACCTGGCGACCTTTGAGCAGATCATGTCTGCTCTGCTTGAAACCAACCATGGGCGCGATACGACACTGATCGCTCTGGGGGGCGGCGTGATCGGGGATGTGGTGGGCTTTGCGGCAGCAAGCTATCAACGTGGCATTCCTTTTATCCAGATCCCGACCACCCTGCTCTCCCAGGTTGACTCCTCTGTTGGCGGTAAAACCGCTGTCAACCACCCCCTCGGCAAGAACATGATTGGGGCTTTTTATCAGCCCAAACAAGTTGTTATCGATACCGAATGTCTGAGTACCTTGCCAGCCCGCGAATTTGCCGCAGGGATGGCCGAGGTGATCAAGTACGGCATCATTTGGGATGCTGATTTCTTCAGCTGGCTGGAGCAGAACATGGTGCGTCTGCAACAGTTGGAACCTGCCGCGCTGGCCTACGCCATCAAACGCTGCTGCGAGATCAAAGCCGATGTGGTCGGTCAGGATGAGACCGAGCACGGCGTCCGTGCGTTGCTCAATCTGGGTCACACCTTTGGTCATGCCATCGAGGCCGAGCAGGGGTATGGCAACTGGCTGCACGGTGAAGCAGTATCCGCCGGCACCATGCTGGCTGCCTGGACTGCGCAGGCCCGTGGCGATATGAGCGAAGCGGACGTTGCGCGAGTGCGCGCTCTGCTGCTGGCCGCCAATCTGCCCATTCATGCGCCTGCCGAGATGGATTTCGCCGCCTTTATTCGCCATATGCGCCGTGACAAGAAGGTGCTGGAAGGCAAGCTGCGTCTGGTGTTGCCGGTTGGCATCGGCCATGCGCAGGTGGTGGGGGATGTGTCCGATGCCGAGTTGCTGGCGGTGATCGAGTCTGGTCGTGACGAATAAACTGCTAAAACTTCCTTCCCAGCGGCAGCTGGTTGACCGGCTGCTGCATCTGATTGAATTCAATCACCCTTTCATTTTTCTCTCCGGTAAACCCGGTTGTGGTCGCGGTACCCTGTGCGAATCCCTGCTCGGCGTGTTGCCGGAAAAAGTGCGGGTGGTAAGCCTGATTGGTACGCCTGCCATGAAGATGGTGGATGTGCGCCAGCTGTTGCTGCCACAGGTAGTGGCGCGCCCGCTGTTCAATCCACAGGATGCGCTGGCGGAGAGCTTCTTTCGCATGCTGGAGGGGAGCAAGCCTGCCACCCTGTTGCTACTGATAGAGCGGGCCGATCAGTTGCCAGCCGAATTGCTGGGAGAGTTGTGGGCGATCATCCGTCATAACGATACCCTGGCGGCGCCCCATCAGCTGGCCATTATTGTCTCGGGCAGTGACGTCTGGTGTCGTACGCAACGGCCGCAGCTCAAAGGGCGTGCCATGCCAGCCCTTGAGCTGGAAGTGCCGCCACTGAGCCCGCCCGAGCAGCGCATCTTCTTGTATGAGAAAGCCAAAGAGCTCAAGATCCCGGCGACCCTCTTGCCCAAGCCGCAAGTGGAGGAGATCCTGAAAACGGCGAACGGACATCCGTCCACCATCATGCAGTTACTGGAGGATATCATGACCGACAGAAGGCCCAAGAAGCGTCAGGCGGAGTTGCCTGTCAAGAAGATTGCCACCGCTATCGCGCTGGTCGCTGGCGGTCTGCTGGCGTTGAGCTACCTGCTGCCTGCGCTGTTTGACAATGAAAGCAAACCGGCGCTGCAGGACCCGGCGCAGAACACGGCATTGCCGATCCCGGTAGCGGGAGGCGATCCCCTCACCGCTGGCGGTTCGAATACCGATGCTGCTGCACAAGGCGCGCAAAACAGCGATGCAGCCAGCAATCCCAATGGGGTGGTGAAAGATTGGCAGCCGGAGGCGAAAGTGCTGCCCAAATCGGTGGAGAGCGAAACCGTGACCACCGAATCAACCAATTACGAAGGGCGTCGGGTGGTGATCTCTGACGAGGTCGTGCAAAAGCTGATGACCGAACCCAAGGTGAGCGGCGCTCTGCCTACTGACGTGGTGGACGAGCTGACCGGCAAGGCCCAGAACGGCGCAACCCCCAGTGGTGCAATCGCAACCACGGCGCCAGCCAGTACCGCCAAGGTACAGAACCCGGTGACAACCGCAACGCCTGCGGCCACCACCAAAACAGCCAGCAACGAGCCGGTTGCCGCGCCTGCACCCAAGGTGGCCCTGACACCGGTCGCCACCTTGAACAAGAAGCCGCGCAATCACTACAGCGTTCAGCTGATGGGGGCGAGCAACACCAAGGCGGTGGATCAGTTTGTCGCCGAGCATGGTTTGGCGGGCAAGGTATGGATCTATCAGACCAAATTCCGTGGCAGCCCCTGGTATGTGGTGCTGCAAGGGGATTATGCCGGTTTGACCCAGGCCAAGAGTGCCATTCGCAAGCTTCCGCCAGCTTTGCTGAAAGGTCAGCCCTGGCCCAAGTCGTTTGCACAGGTACAAAAAGAGCTGAAGCAATAGCCTTGATACCGGATAAGGGGGTAGAATCGTCCCCCTTTTTGGGTCTTGCCTTCTTACACACCGGATTTCCATGAAAAAAACACGCGCTTTTTTAAAATGGGCCGGGGGAAAATACTCCCTGGTTGAAGAGATTGCCGAGCGCCTGCCGGCCGGGCGTGTGTTGCTGGAGCCCTTCGTCGGGGCCGGGTCTGTGTTTCTCAACACCGACTACGACGCGTATGTGCTCAACGACATCAATCCGGATCTGATCTGCCTGTACAACCACCTCAAGCTGACGCCGGACAGTTTCATTGCCGAGGCGCGCAAGCTGTTTGTGGCAGAGCACAACCACAAGGCGGCCTATTACCGGCTGCGTACCCAGTTCAATCAGACCGAGACCACCTTCGAGCGGGCACTCTTGTTCCTGTTTCTCAACCGTCACGGTTTCAACGGACTGTGCCGCTACAACAAGAAGGGCGGCTTCAACGTGCCGTTCGGTTCCTACAAGAAGCCCTATTTCCCGGAAAAAGAGCTGTGGGCCTTTGCCGAAAAGGCGCAGAAGGCGACCTTTATCTGCGAGAGCTACGCCGACGCCATCAAGCGTGCCGAAGAGGATTGGGTTATCTATTGTGATCCACCCTATGCGCCGCTCTCCACTACGGCGAGCTTCACCACCTATGCCTCCGGCGGGTTTACCCTGGATGATCAGGCGATCCTGGCGCGATTGGCCCGCCACACAGCCGCTCACAAAGGGGTGCCGGTGCTGATCAGCAACCACGATATCGAGCTGACTCGTGAGCTTTATCGCGGTGCCCGCCTCGACGAGATCCTGGTCAAGCGCACCATCAGCCGCAATGGCGGCACCCGCAACAAGGTGGCCGAGTTGCTGGCGCTCTATCCCCCCGGAATCGAACCGGAGCAGGGCTACTATCCCAGCGACAGTGAACTACTGCCACTGACGTAACAGACCATGCGGCGCCCAAGGGCGCCGTTTTTTATGGGCGAGTCCGCGCCCGTGCCGATGTCCTATAACCCGGGTTGCTGGGGGAGGGGAGGTGATTGCCCCATTTACCCCGCATTCGAGTCGTTTTCGCCCGCCTTTTACGTTAAAATTGCGCCGCTTTTTCTCCCTGGCTGCCAATGGATGATGCTGATGAAAGACTTTCTGATTGCCCCCTCGATCCTTTCTGCCGATTTTGCCCGTCTGGGTGACGATGTAGCCAAGGTACTGGCTGCCGGTGCCGACGTGGTCCACTTCGACGTGATGGACAACCACTATGTCCCCAACCTGACCATTGGCCCCATGGTCTGTCAGGCGCTGCGTGACTACGGTATCGAGGCCCCCATCGACGTGCACCTGATGGTCAAGCCGGTGGATCGCATCATTCCCGATTTTGCCAAGGCGGGTGCTTCCCTCATTACCTTCCATCCGGAAGCCTCTGACCACGTAGACCGTTCTCTGGGCCTCATCAAGGAGATGGGCTGCCAGGCCGGTCTGGTGCTGAATCCTGCTACCTCGCTCTCCTGCCTCGAGTATGTGATGGACAAGCTGGACGTGATCCTGCTGATGTCGGTCAACCCGGGCTTCGGTGGCCAGAGTTTCATCCCCGGCACCCTCGACAAGCTGCGTCAGGTGCGTCGTCTGATCGACGAGAGTGGCCGCGATATCCGTCTCGAGATCGATGGTGGGGTGAAGGTCGACAACATTCGCGAGATCGCCGAAGCGGGTGCCGACATGTTTGTCGCCGGCTCTGCCATTTTCAGCCAGCCTGACTACAAGGCGGTGATCGACAAGATGCGTGCGGAGCTGGCTCATGTCACACGCTGAGCGCGCATTTGATTTGGTGCTGTTCGATCTGGACGGCACCCTGATTGACAGTGCCGCCCAGCTGGCGCTGGCGGTCAATCTGACTCTGGCTGATCTGGGTCTGGAACAAGCTGATGAAGCGGTTATCCGTACCTGGGTCGGCAATGGTGCCGACAAGCTGATCCAGCGGGCGCTCGCCTATCGAGAGGCCGATCCCGAGCTGTTTGCCAAGGCCAGACCGATCTTTTTCCAGCACTACAACGCCTGCCTGCTGCAAGGGCTGGCGATGTATGAAGGGGTGGCACAGAGTCTGCGTCGCCTGCAAAGCCTGGGCTACAAGCAAGCGATCGTTACCAACAAGCCGAGCGATTTCGTGGCACCCATCCTCGATGCCCTTGGCATCAGCGATTGTTTCGAACTCTGGCTTGGCGGCAACTGCGTGCCGGTCAAGAAGCCGAGCCCGGAGCCCTTGCTGCACGCTTGCCAAGAGTTGGGGGTGAGCCCGGCTCGCACCCTGATGGTGGGCGACTCAGAAAATGACGTGCTGGCGGCCAAGGCGGCTGGCATGAAGGTGGTGGGTCTTACCTACGGCTACAACTATGGCCGCCCCATCGCCGACTCCCATCCAGACTGGGTATTCGAGCAGTTTGCCCAGCTCGATGCACTTTTGGTCTAATAGCGCAGCTGGGCTGGCTGAATAACAAGGATTAACACTCTCATGACTAAACCAATCGTATTGAGCGGAGCGCAACCCTCCGGTCAACTGACCATCGGCAACTACATGGGGGCCCTGCGTCAGTGGGTCAACATGCAGGATGAGTTCGACTGCCTCTACTGCATCGTCGACCTGCACGCCATCACCACTCGTCAGGACCCGGCTGCCCTGCGCAAAGCTTGTCTGGACGCGGCTGCCCTCTATCTGGCGGTCGGTATTGATCCCAAGAAGAGCACCGTCTTCATCCAGTCTCACGTGCCGCAGCACGCCGAGCTGGGCTGGATCCTCAACTGCTATACCCAGATGGGTGAGCTGTCGCGCATGACCCAGTTCAAGGACAAGTCCGCCCGTTTCGAGAACAACGTCAACGTCGGCCTGTTCGGTTATCCGGTGCTGATGGCAGCTGATATTCTGCTCTATCAGGCCAATCAGGTGCCGGTCGGCAACGACCAGAAGCAGCATCTGGAGCTTACCCGTGACATCTGTACCCGTTTCAACAACCTCTATGGTGAAGTGTTCACTATGCCGGAGCCTTTCATTCCGACCGAAGGGGCGCGGGTGATGAGTCTGCAGGATCCGACCAAGAAGATGTCCAAGTCGGATGACAACGAGGCCAACTTCATCGGCCTGCTGGAAGATCCCAAGCAGATCGTCAAGAAGATCAAGCGTGCGGTGACCGACTCCGACGAGCCGGCTGTGGTGCGTTTCGACCCGGAAAACAAACCGGGAGTTTCCAACTTGCTGACCCTGATGTCCGGTGTGACCGGCCGCTCCATCCCCGAGCTGGAGCAGCACTTCGAAGGCAAGATGTACGGTCACCTCAAGACCGAAACCGCCGAAGCCGTGGTTGCGCTGCTGGAACCGATCCAGGCCCGTTTCCACGAGTTGCGTCAGGATGAGGCCCATCTGATCGCGATTCTGGCAGAAGGCGCACAAAAGGCGCGCGAAAGAGCTGAAAAAACCCTGACCAGCGTATATGATGTAGTCGGCTTCGTTCCTCGAGCCTGACATACTGGGAAGGTGTAGTAGAAGAGAGCTGGGTATTTGCCTGGCTTTCTTTATTTTCTGCCCGGCTATTTTGTTTAATTTCTTTATTTCAACCTGGGTAATATCCCCAAGAGAAAGCATGCCTGTTCAACCAACTATTTCTGCTGAAGAGCTGAGTGACAAAGGTCACTGGCTACGTAAATTTCGCAAGGCGAAAAACCTCAATACCCTGCAGTTGATGGTCTCCAATGCCATCGACAAGCACCATAAAACCCCTGCCGTTGCTGCCGCCATCTATCTGGCCGAGTGTCAGCGTGAACGGGAAATGGAACAGGGTCGTTATCTCGATCGTTAATTCTCCGCTGTTGGTTATCTCATGCTGTTGTTGATCGATAACTACGACTCTTTTACCTGGAACCTGGTGCAATATTTCGGCGCCCTGGGACAAGAGGTTGTGGTCAAGCGCAATGATGAACTGACGCTTGATGCCATAGCGCAGCTCTCCCCCCGTTTTCTGGTGATCTCTCCCGGTCCCTGTACGCCCAATGAGGCGGGGATCTCTCTCGACGCTATCAGCCACTTCGCTGGCAAGCTGCCCATTCTCGGCGTCTGTCTCGGTCATCAGTCGCTGGCGCAGGCCTTCGGCGCCCGCGTAGTGCGTGCCCGTCAGGTAATGCACGGCAAAACCTCGCTCATCCGCCATCGCAATGAGGGAGTGTTCAAGGGGCTCAACAACCCGCTGCGTGTGACCCGTTACCACTCCTTGGTGGTGGAGCGCGACACGCTGCCCGACTGCTTCGACATCACCGCCTGGAGCGAGCATGCCGATGGCTCGTTTGACGAGATCATGGGGCTGCGCCACAAGACGCTTCCTGTCGAGGGTGTTCAGTTCCATCCGGAGAGTATTTTGAGCGAGCAGGGTCATCAGTTGCTGGCCAATTTTCTGGCGCGTTCATAAAAAGTTGTGATCGCCTTCTCAAGTTCGAGAGAAGGCAAAAAAAATTTCCCTGACACTTTATTCACCCCCTCTCCTGCCCAAATTATCTCTTGCCAAGCCCCCCTGAGTCGTTATGCAATGCGGTTGCCTAAAATCTCAAGAGCAATCGAACATTGTTCCTTATAGGCCGTATTGTTACAGACTTTTTACTTTATTTCTGTGATAATCCCGTCACGTTTACACGGATTTAACTTTTGGGCGGTGGATTATTCTGTCGCCGAATCGAAGGAGAGCTATATGTCAGAGTTGTTGGCAGTGACACGTGAAGTGTTTGATGAAGTGATGGTTCCCAACTATGCGCCCGCCAAGATCATCCCGGTGCGTGGTGAAGGGTCACGTGTCTGGGATCAGGAAGGGCGCGAGTATGTCGACTTCGCCGGTGGCATCGCCGTCAACGGTTTGGGTCACTGTCATCCCAAGCTGGTCGAGGCCCTGAAAACCCAGGGCGAGAAGCTGTGGCACCTCTCCAACGTCATGACCAACGAGCCGGCCCTGCGTCTGGCCAAGAAGCTGGTTGCCGCCACCTTCGCCGACAAGGTCTACTTCTGCAACTCAGGCGCCGAAGCGAACGAAGCGGCCCTCAAGCTGGCTCGCCGCTATGCCATCGAGAAGTTTGGCGAGCAGAAGACCCAGATCATCGCCTTCAATCAGGGTTTCCACGGTCGTACCTTCTTTACCGTCAGCGTCGGTGGCCAGGCAGCCTACTCCGATGGCTTCGGTCCCAAGCCCGGTGACATTACCCACGTACCCTACAACGATCTGGCGGCGCTGGCCGAGGTGATCTCCGACAACACCTGCGCCGTGGTGATGGAGCCGTTGCAAGGGGAGGGGGGCATCATTCGTCCTACCGACGAGTTTGCCAAAGGGGTACGCGAGCTGTGTGACAAACACAATGCCCTGCTGGTGTATGACGAAGTGCAGTCCGGCGTCGGCCGGACCGGTGATCTCTATGCCTATATGGGTCTGGGCGTCACGCCGGACATCCTCACCAGCGCCAAGGCGCTGGGGGGCGGTTTCCCCATCGGCGCCATGCTGACCACCAACGAAATCGCCTCTTACTTGAAAGTGGGCACTCACGGCTCTACTTACGGCGGCAACCCGCTGGCCTGTGCGGTCGCCGAGGCGGTGATCGATGTGATCAATACCCCGGAGGTGCTGGCGGGCATCAAGCAGCGCGAGCAGCTGTTCCGTGATGGACTTGAGGCCATCAATGCCAAATACCACTGCTTCAGCGAGATCCGCGGCAAGGGTCTGCTGCTGGGCGCGGCCCTGAGCGATGCCTACAAGGGGCGCTCCCGCGACTTCCTGCTGGCCTCCATCGATCAGGGGCTGATGGCACTGGTGGCTGGTACCAACGTGGTTCGTTTTGCCCCTTCACTGGTGATCCCGGAAGCGGACATCAAGGAAGGGCTGGCCCGCTTCGAGAAGGCGGTTGCCCAGGTGGTTAACGCCTGATTCCAAATTGAGGTGGGGAGCTCTCCCGGCAGGAGCCGGGACCCCACCTGTCGTCAATGAAAGGGAGTTGTCATTTATGTTGGTTATCCGTCCCATCGAGCAAAAAGATTTTGCCGGGCTCAAGACCTGCGCCATCGAGTCCGGCACCGGCATGACCTCGTTGCCCGTCAACGATGAGCTGCTGCAGCGCAAGATTGATGCCTCTACCCAGACTTTTTCCGACAAGCCCGCAGGCAAGGGGGACTGCCTCTACTTCTTCGTGGCTGAGGATCTGGAGACTGGCGAGATGGTCGGCACCTGTGCCATCGATGCCGCGGTTGGCCTCTCCCAGCCGTTTTACAACTACCACATCGGCAAAGTGGTGCACTCTTCCCCCAAGCTCGGCATCTACAACGTCGTTGAAACCCTGACCCTCTCCAACGACTACACCGGCAACTCCGAGCTCTGCACCCTGTTCTTGCGCGAATGTGCCCGCGAGGGGCTCAACGGCCGCCTGCTCTCCAAGCACCGCTTTCTGTTTATGGCCGAGCACCCCGAGCTGTTTGACGAGACCGTCTTCGCCGAGATGCGCGGCGTCTCCGATGCCAACGGTCACAGCCCCTTCTACGAGTGGCTGCAAACCCATTTCTTCTCGATGGATTTTCCTACCGTCGACTATCTGACCGGCATCGGCAAGAAGCGCTTTATCGCCGAACTGATGCCCAAGTACCCCATCTACGTCAATTTGCTGAGCAAAGAGGCGCGGGCCGTTATCGGCCAGACCCACGAGAAGACCCGCCCTGCCATCAAGATGCTGCAGGACGAGGGCTTCGTGAACCGTGGCTACGTCGATATTTTCGATGCGGGCCCCACCGTCGAGTGCGACGTGAAGAATATCCGCAGCGTGCGCCGCAGCAAGAAACTGCGGGTGCTGGTGGGCGAGCCCATCGGTGGCAAGACCCACCTTATTTGCAACAGCCGTTTCGAACATTACCGCGCCTGCTACGGCAATATCCGGGTCGATCTCGACAAGCATGAAGCCATCATTCCGCCCAAGATGGCGGCGGCACTCAAGGTGCAGGATGGCGACATGGTGCGGGTGGTTGACCTCGACTGAGGCAAACAGGACAAGCAAACCGATTATCAGACAGGCAGCCGAGGCTGCCTGCCAGCGACAGGGAGTGAATGGATGAGCCAGTTAGTGCAATTTATCGACGGTCAGTGGCTTGCCGGTGAAGGCAAGCCGTTCGAGTCAACCGATCCGGCCAAGAACGAGGTGATCTGGCAGGGGGCTGCCGCCAGTGCGGCGCAAGTGGATGCCGCCGTCAAGGCCGCCCGTGCCGCCTTCTACCACTGGGCGGACATGAGCCTTGAGGATCGTCTGGCCATAGTGCGTCGTTATGCCGACCTGCTCGGCGAGCAGAAAGAGGCGCTGGCCCTGACCATCGCCCGCGAAACAGGCAAACCGCTGTGGGAGACCCGCACCGAAGTAGCCGCGATGCAGGGCAAGATTGCCATCTCCATCCGGGCGCACGACGAGCGTACCGGCACCGTTGAAAATGCCATGCCGGGCGCCAAGGCGTTTGTCCGTCACAAGCCCCACGGTGTGGTGGCGGTGTTCGGCCCCTACAACTTCCCGGGCCATCTGCCCAACGGCCATATAGTCCCGGCACTGATTGCGGGTAACGCCGTGGTATTCAAACCCTCCGAGCTGACCCCCATGGTCGCGGAAGCCATGGTCAAGGTGTGGCAGGAAGCCGGGCTGCCCAAGGGGGTGCTCAATCTGGTGCAAGGGGAGGTCGAGACCGGCAAGGCGCTGGCTGGCAACCCCGATATCGACGGCCTCTTCTTCACCGGCTCCTCCCGCACCGGTCATTTCCTCCATCAGCAGTTTGCCGGTCAGCCGGGCAAAATTCTGGCCCTCGAGATGGGCGGCAACAACCCGCTGATCGTGAAAGATGTGAGCGACATCGACGGTGCGGTGCATGCCATCATCCAGTCGGCGTTCATCACTTCCGGTCAGCGCTGCACCTGCTCCCGCCGCCTGTTTGTCGAGCGCGGCGAGCGGGGCGATGCCCTGGTCAATCGACTGGTCGAGGTGGTCAGCCAGATCAAGGTCGGCCTCTATGACGCCGCCGAGCAGCCGTTCATGGGCTCGATGATAAGCGAGAAGGCTGCGATTGGCATGGTCGAAGCACAAGCCAACCTGCAGCGCCTCGGTGGTGAGAGCCTGCTTACCCTCAAGCACCTGGAAGCGGGCACCGGCTTTGTCTCCCCGGGCATTATCGACGTGACCTCAGTGAGCGCGCTGCCGGACGAAGAGTACTTCGGCCCGCTGCTGCAACTCATTCGCTATGACGATTTCGATGCCGCCATCGATCAGGGCAATGCTACCCGTTATGGTCTCTCGGCCGGTCTGCTGGGTGACAAGGAGGCGG
Organism: Aeromonas sp. JL9; assembly: GCF_024436075.1. Lineage (NCBI taxonomy): Bacteria > Pseudomonadati > Pseudomonadota > Gammaproteobacteria > Aeromonadales > Aeromonadaceae > Aeromonas > Aeromonas sp. JL9. Next base: position 278,917 of record NZ_JANFNV010000002.1, read on the forward strand.
ACTGGAATCACTTCTTCAAGCGGATCCGCGCCGGTATCGTCAACTGGAACAAACCCATCACCGGCGCCTCCAGTGCCGCGCCGTTTGGTGGCATCGGCGCCTCCGGCAACCACAGAGCGAGCGCCTACTACGCTGCTGACTACTGTGCGTATCCGGTTGCCTCTGTCGAAGACAGCAAAGCCGCTATGCCGGATCAACTGTCGCCCGGCCTGCGCTTCTGATAATGACACGGGGCATCCAGCGGTGCCCCCATCTGTACCCGCAATCAAAGGAAAGAGAGATGCAAAAGGATATCGACACCCTGTTTAGCCATCTGTGGGACAACTACATCAAGGTGACCCCGAGCGCCCTCAAGGTGCACACCCTGCTGGGTGGCGGCGAGCCCATCGTCAACGATCACGTGGCGTTTCGTACCTACAACCTGCCCAAGCTGGGGCTGGAGAAGCTGGCAGCCCACTTTCTGGCGCTCGGTTACGAGCAGAAGGGCGAGTACGTTTTCAAGGCCAAGAAGCTCTACGCCAAGCACTTCGAGCATCAGGATCCGGACGCTCCCAAGGTGTTTATCAGCGAGCTGAAGGTGGAAGAACTCTCCCCAGCGGCGCAGGCCATCATCCACAAGCTGGCCGATCAGGTGCCCGATCATCTGACAGATACCCCGGCATTTCTCTACACCGGTGCCCCCTGGCAGGTCTCCTATGCCGATTATCAGACTCTGCTGGCGGAGAGCGAGTATGCGGCCTGGATGGCAGCCTGGGGTTATCGTGCCAACCACTTCACGGTCAATATCAACAAGTTGAAGGATTTCGACACCATCCATCAGGTCAATGCGGCGCTCAAGGCGGCGGGTTTCGTCCTCAACAGTGTGGGTGGCGAGGTGAAAGGGGATCCGCAGGTGATGCTGGAGCAATCCTCCACAATGGCAGACAAAGCCGAGGTGCCGTTCAGCGATGGGGTGCGTACCATCCCGAGCTGCTTCTACGAGTTTGCCCTGCGCTATCCGCAGGCGGACGGCGTGCTCTATCCGGGCTTTGTCGAGGCCTCGGCCGACAAGATCTTCGAATCGACGAATGCCATGTAACGGGAGCCACCCTGTTTCAGTCGCAACGCCTCCTTTGTGGAGGCGTTTTGTTTGGCGCAGAGTGACGATATCGGGTGTTGTCTGACGCCGCGTGAAGAGGGGATTTGGACGGCGCCTAACAGGTGAAAATTTGTTGATAAAAATGTGAACTAGATCACTTGAGACGACACAGATTGACGCTGGTGGCGGAGCAAAAAGGAGTAGAATGGCGCTTTATTTTTGCGGGGCCAATCGATGCCTAACTATCACTTTTTCAAGCAGGGTCAGGCGCTTACCTATCTAGATGCCAATGCACCCAGCTATAGCGATGAGCGTCGTCAACTGGTCGAACAGGGATTTGCCGCCATCGCCGCCCCCACCTTTGCAGATACCCCGGCCGAAGCCCTTGAGCTGCTTCGCACTCATCAGGCACTACAGGATGAGGCCAACGCCAACGCCCTTTGTCTGACGGTTGCCGCTATTCCGGCGGCGATCGCAACTCTGTCCGGGCACTGACGCCGCCGCCGTGCTCACGTAAACAAAAAATGGTGCCACTGTCATGGCACCATTTTATCGGTTTGCCTGCTTGCCCTGAGCCGTTTAGCGCTGGTGCAGCTCACCTTCGATAACCAGCACTGTATCCATCCCTGCCGCCTTGCCGGCCTCAAGCCCGATCCGGGTATCTTCAAACACCAGACAGTTGGCCGGATTGGCGCCGAGCAATTCGGCCACCCGCAAAAAGGTGTCGGGGTGCGGTTTGTGGTTGGTGACATCATCGGCGCTCACCACCACCGAGATATAGGCATCAAGCCCGGTACTTTTCAGGATGGAGTCCGCCTGATTGCGCGGTGAGCCGGTGCCAATCCCCATCTTCACCTTGCCGTGATAGTGCCTGACCAGTTCCCACATCTTGGGAAAGACGCTGACCTTGTCGATATGTTCCATATAGAGGGCAATCTTGCGACGGGTAAAGGCCTCGACATCCACCGTCAGCCCCTGCTGCTCGGCCAGCATGGCGATGATCTTGCGGGTGGGAATGCCGCCGTACTGATAGAGCTGATCCCGCTCGAAGGGGATACCGAATTCGGCGCAGGTAAGCTCCCAAGCATCCAGATGAAGGGGCATGGAATCTACCAAAGTGCCATCCATATCGAAAATCAGGGCATCGTAGTGATCAAACCCGTACTGCTCACGCTCGCTCATGGGGGCTCCTTGAATCAAATAGAGCAGGCTAGCAGAAACGGTCGGCGTTTTGTGGGATCGGCCTCATGGTTGGGCAGATTGTGGCCGCCGTTTTTTCTATCTCTTGCTGATTTGTGAGACAATAATCCGTTCATTGCCGGATACTTTGGCATATCAGATCTGCGAGTCCGCTTATGACCTCGAAAATATCCCCCAAAACTATTTTCTCCAGCGTGGCGCTGGTGATCGCACTCGGTTCACTGGAAAAGAGCATAGTCACCACCCCGCTGCCCATGATTGGCGCCGAGCTGCACGCTGGGGCCGCCCTCACCTGGGTGGTCACCGCCTACCTGCTGGCCGCCACCGCCGTGCTGCCCCTCTATGGCAAGCTGAGCGATCTCTTTGGTCGGGTGCGGATGCTCAATATCGGCATCGGCCTGTTTCTGGCGGGCTCGGTGGCCTGTGCGCTCTCCCAGGATCTGCCGACCCTTTTGGCGGCACGGGTGCTGCAAGGGCTGGGGGGCGGCGGCCTGATTGCCCTCGCGTTTACCGTGATTGCCGACACCATTCCACCGCGGGAGGTGGGCAAGTATCAGGGCTACATCTCGGCGGTCTATGCGGTCTCCAGCATCGCCGGCCCCTTGCTCGGCGGCTATTTCACCGAGCAGCTCAGCTGGCGCTGGATCTTCTGGATAAATCTGCCGCTCGGGGCGCTGGCGGTCTTTCTCATCAACCGCAACCTCAAACAGCTCAACGTGCGTCGCCACAGTCGCTTCGACTGGAAGGGAGCGGGTCTGCTGATTACCGTCACCACGCTCACCCTGTTGCTGCTCTCGCCGGAGGCGGCGCTGCCCGCCGTCTGGCTTTCGGCAGCGCTGGGCGTTGCATTGCTGCTGCTCATTCTGATTGAGCGGCGTGCCCACGACCCCATTCTGCCTGCCCATCTGGCACGGCTGCCCGGTTATCTGGTGAGCGTGCTGCTGGTGATGCTCTCCCAGCTGCTGATGTTTGCCGTGCTGGTCTATCTGCCGTTGCAGATGCAGTGGCAGAAGGGGTTGAGCGCCAGCGAGAGCGGGATGAGCATGGTGATCTTCATGATCTGCATCACCGCCGGCGCCTTTGTCGGCGGCAAGTTGATAGGCCGTACCGGTCACTACAAAAGCTTTGTTGCGGTCGGGTTTGCGCTGGCCGCGGTGGCTCTGTGGCAGATCCACTTCGATGCCTGGGTCAAGCTGGCCCTCGGGTTTGCCGGTATTGGTCTGGGTCTGGTGCTGCCCGCCCTCTCGGTGGTGGTGCAAAATGCCCTGCCACGGCAGGATCGCGGCATCGGCATGTCGCTGTTCAACTTCGGACGGGAGCTTGGCGGTGCCGTCGGCGTGGCCATCTGCTCCATGCTGTTCCACTTGCGCCTGCCAGCCGGCAGCGATGGCGATCTGAGCCGGCTCGCCCCCGATCTGCTGGCCCCGGGCTTCAGCGCGACCTATATCGGCATGGCACTGATCGCCACGCTGGCGCTGCTCATCACACTGCTCGCTCTTAAACGCCATGAGCTGGCCTCCATCAGCGCCTGATTTGGCCAGCGCCGAGATTGTCTCACCATAGATAGCATCAGGGCTCCCCGCGGGGAGCCCTGATTGTTATTTGGCGAATAGAGTGGCTGCTGCCATCAAGCCATGCGCGAGTTACTCCTGCGCCGGACTCTCCTTGCCTGCCAGCTGGCTCAGCCAGGCGAAGCGGCGATTGGCCTCCTGCTCCGCCTCTTCATAGAGCTGGCTGGCCACCTCAGGCAGCTGGCGCTCCAGCCGCTGGAAGCGGGGCTCGTGGCGCAAGGTCTCGGCCAGCGAGGCATTGGGGGCCTGCGAGTCGAGTGCCAGCGGCAGTTTGCCCTCGTCAGCGCGGCGCGGATCGAAGCGGTAGAGCGGCCAGAAGCCGGTTGCGGTCAGCTGCTTCATCTGCTCGTGGCTCTCGGCCATGTCGTAGCCATGCTCCTCGCAGGGGCTGTAGGCGATGATGAGCGAGGGGCCCGGGTAGGCTTCCGCCTCCTGAATCGCCTTCACCGTCTGGTTCATCTGGGCGCCGAGGGAGATCTGCGCCACATAGACGTGGCCATACATCATCACGCTGGCCCCGAGATCCTTGCGCGCCTTGCGCTTGCCCTGCTCGCCAAACTTGGTGATGGCACCGAGTGGCGTCGCCTTCGACTGCTGGCCGCCGGTGTTGGAGTAGCACTGGGTGTCGAGCACCAGCACATTGATGTTCTCCCCCAGACTCAACACATGGTCGAGCCCGCCAAAGCCGATGTCGTAGGCCCAGCCATCGCCGCCGATGAGCCAGACCGATTTTTCCACCAGATAGTCCGCATCGCGAGCCAGCTCCAGGGCTGCCGGGGCCTTGCTCTGTTGCAGCTGATTTCGCAACTGCTGGATATGGGCCCGCTGCTCGGAAACTGGCAGGGTGGCATCGCCGAGCGCCTCGCGCAGCGCTGCCGGTATGGTGTCGCCCAGGCTCGCCAGCAGGCGGCGCACCCGCTCCCTGTGCTGATCGACGGTGAGACGGAAGCCCAGTCCGAACTCGGCGTTGTCTTCAAACAGCGAGTTGGCCCAGGCTGGGCCGCGCCCGTTGGCGTTGGTGGTGTAAGGGGTGGTAGGCAGGTTGCCGCCATAAATGGACGAGCAGCCGGTGGCGTTGGCAATCAGTAGCCGATCGCCATAGAGCTGGGTCAGCAGTTTGATGTAGGGAGTTTCGCCACAGCCGGAGCAGGCGCCGGAGTATTCAAACAGCGGCGAGATGAGCTGGGAGGTGCGGATGTCGATACGCTCCAGCTGCTCGACGCTACGCTCTGGCAGGTCGAGGAAGAAGTCGTAGTTGGCCTTCTGCTCGTCGAGGTGATCGAGGCGTGAAGCCATATTGATCGCCTTGCGATCCGGGTTGCTGCGATCCTTGGCCGGGCACACCTCGACGCAGAGGTTGCAGCCTGTGCAATCCTCCGGCGCCACCTGCAGCACGTACTGCTGGCCGCGCATGTCACGGGATTTCACATCCAGCGCATCGAGAGTGGCGGGAGCTGCGGCCAGCGCATCCGGTTCCACCACCTTGGCGCGAATGGCCGAGTGGGGACAGGCGGCGACGCAGTAGTTGCATTGGGTACAGAGCTCCGCCTCCCAGATGGGGATCTCCTTGGCGATATTGCGCTTCTCCCAGCGGGTGGTGCCGACTGGCCAGGTGCCATCCGGCGGGAAGGCTGAGACCGGCAGGTTGTCCCCCAGCCCCGCCAGCATGGCGGCGGTGACGGTCTGGACAAAATCGGGGGCCTTGGCGGAAACCACCGGCGGGCGCGGGCGGCTGGCGGGATCCAGTTCGCCAAGTGGCACTCGGGTCAGGGCGGCGCAGGTTGCCTCCAGTGCCTGCCAGTTGCGTTCGACCAGTGTCTGCCCCTTGCTGCCATAGCTGGTGGCGATGGCCTGCTTCAGCAGGCTGGTGGCCTCCTCGGGGGGAATGATGGCGCTGAGCTGGAAGAAGGCCATCTGCATCACGGTATTGATGCGGTTGCCGAGCTGGCAGTCGCGGGCAATCTTGGCGGCGTTGATGATGTAGAAGCGCGCCTCTTTCTCGCGCAGGGCATGCTGCACCTCGCTGGGGAGGCGCTGCCAGATATCCGCTTCGCTGTAGGGGGTGTTGAGCAGGAAGATGCCGCCCGCCTTCAAGCGCTCCGCCATCCGGTACTTGTCGACAAACTGCCACTGATGGCAGCCGATAAAGTCCGCCTCTTCCACCAGATAGGCCGATTGCAGCGGCCGCTCGCCCACCCGCAGGTGAGAGACGGTGAGGCCGCCCGCCTTCTTGGAGTCGTAGACGAAATAGCCCTGCGGGTAGAGGTCGGTGTGGTTGCCAAGGATCTTGATGCTGTTCTTGGCCGCCGAGACGGTGCCATCGCTGCCAAGGCCGTAGAAGAGCGCCTCCAGCTTGTGCTGCTGGCCGTGGATCGGGCTTGGCGAATTCAGCGCGGGCAGCGGCAGTGAGAGACCTGTGATGTCATCGAAGATGCCGACGGTAAAGCGCGGGCGCGGGTTCTCTTGCGCCAGTTCGGCAAACACTGCCAGTGCGCAGGCGGGGCCGAACTCTTTGGAGGAGAGGCCATAGCGGCCGCCGATGACACGTGGCAGGCTTGCCCGCTCGCCCCGGCTGACCGCTTCGGCCAGCGCCGTCATCACGTCGAGATAGAGGGGCTCGGCCTGTGCGCCCGGCTCCTTGGTGCGATCCAGCACGGCGATGGCGCGGGCACTCTCGGGAATCGCGGCCAACAGGTGCCCGGCCGAGAAGGGGCGGAACAGCCGCACCTTCACCAGCCCCACCTTCTCCCCTTGGGCAAGCAGGCGCTCGATCACCTCTTCACAGGTGCCGATGGCCGAGCCCATCAGCACCACAATCCGCTCCGCCTGCGGGTGGCCGACATATTCAAACGGCCGGTAGTGGCGGCCGGTCTGTTCGCCAAAAGCCTGCATCGCCTCGCTCACATGGCCATAGGCGGCGTCATACCAGGGGTTGCTCGCCTCCCGGCATTGGAAGTAGGTGTCCGGGTTGGCGGCGGTGCCGCGAATGACCGGTTTGTCGGGGGTGAGCGCCCGGTCACGATGGGCACGGATGGCATCTGCGGGCAGCAGGGCGCGCAGGGTATCATCAGCGAGCGGCGCTATCTTGGCGATCTCGTGAGAGGTACGAAAGCCGTCGAAGAAGTGGATAAAGGGGAGGCGGCTGTTGAGGCTCGCTATCTGGGAGATCAGGGCGAAATCCTGCGCCTCCTGCACATTGCTGGCACAGAGCATGGCACAGCCAGTCTGGCGCACCGCCATCACGTCCGAGTGATCGCCAAAGATAGATAGCGCGTGGGTAGCCACGGTACGCGCCGCCACATGCAGCACGAAGGGGATAAGCTGACCCGCCAGCTTGTAGAGGTTGGGGATCATCAGCAGCAAACCCTGCGACGAGGTAAACGAGGTCGCCAGCGCGCCGGTCTGCAGGGCGCCGTGGACGGCGGCGATGGCACCCCCTTCCGACTGCATCTCGACAACCCGGGGGACATCCCCCCAGAGGTTCTTGCCCCGCTCGCTCGACCAGGCCGACGACTGCTCAGCCATGGCCGAGCTGGGGGTGATGGGGTAGATGGCGATGACTTCGCTGGTGCGGTACGCCACCGAGGCGACTGCGTTATTCCCGTCTGTGGTGATCATGTGTTTTCCACTTTGCTATGCCAGTTTGAAGGCCGATAGTTGCATCGGCAATGGATAGGTCGCAGGCATAGTAAGAGGGGCAATAAGAGCGTATCAAACGGGATAAATAATCAATTAATAAGTCAGTAACAGTGGTTAATTTAATCCCGCTGCGTGGCTGCATGATTTTCTGCTGACAGCCAACGGGAGGTGGCTGACGGGCCATTGGTATGGCCCGTCAGCACGGGGTTAACCCTGATCCACTAGCAGCCAGATGGCGCACTGATAAGGGGCGAAGAGCTGCATCGGTTCGCTTGGGTAATTGGCCAGCAGCAACCGCATCTCGTCTGCCACCTTGTCGAAGTGGGGCATCGGCAAGGGGTTCGCCGTGAGATTGGCGAGCAGCAGCAGGGTGTGCCGCTCTCCGCTGGCCGGATCCTGCCAGTGGCGGCGATAGCTGATGCGCTCGGGGTCATCCCCATCCAGCAGCTCGAAATTGCCGTGGCGAACGACAGGGTGAGCCTTGCGCAGGGCGATGAGCTGGCGATAGCAGTGAAACGGCGAGTCGGGGCGGATCAACTGCTCGGCGGCGTTGATTTCAATGTGGTTGGCGTTGAGGGCAATCCAGGGCGTGGCCGTGCTGAAACCGGCGTGGGGGCCGCCGTCCCACTGCATCGGGGTGCGGGCGTTGTCGCGGCCGATGGCATCGAGCCGCCGACTCAGCTCGGCAGGATCCAGCCCTGACTGGCTGGCGCGATAGTTGATGGCCTCCACATCGCGCAGCTCGCCCGGCTGCCAGTGGCGGTTGGTCATGGCGAGCTCCTCCCCCTGATAGATGAAGGGAGTGCCCTGCATCAGGTGCAGCACCATGGCCCACAGCCTGGCGCTGGTTTCCCGCCACTCTGGCCTGTCATCGCCAAAGCGGGAGACGGCGCGAGGCAGGTCGTGGTTGCCGAGAAACAGGCTGTTCCAGCCACGTCCGTGCAGCCCTTGCTGGTGGCGGGCCATGGCTCGCTTGAAGGCGAGGGGATCAAAGCGGGATGACCACTTGTCACTGCCCAGCCCCAGATGCTCGAAGTTGAACACCATGCTGAACTCGCTGCCATCGTGGTTCGAATAGTTCTGCATATGGGCGAGATCGGCCCCCCAGGTCTCCCCCACCGTGATGATCCCCTTGCCGCCGAAGCTCGCGGCATTGAGCTCGCGGATATAGTTGTGCAGGCGCGGGCCGTTACTCATGGTCAGCCGGTCCCACTCCTTGCTCACCATGTCGATCACATCGAAGCGAAATCCCTTGATCCCTTTGCCCAGCCAGAAGTTGATCACCGCTGCCATTTCGGCCCGCACCGCCGGGTTGTCCCAGTCCAGATCGGCCTGACCGGGATCGAAGTTGTGCAGGTAGTAGCGATCAAGCGCTGGCACATACTGCCAGCCGCTGCCGCCAAAAATCGAGGTAATGGGGTGAGCATCGACAAAGGCTTGATCCCGGAATACGTAATAACCCTGATAACGGGGATCCCCGGCCAGTGCCTTCATAAACCACTCGTGCTCGGTGGAGGTGTGGTTGGCAACGATATCCATCATGATGCCGATGCCGTGGGCGGCCGCTTCGGCTATCAGCTGCTCCATCTCGGTCAGGGTGCCGAAGGCGGGGTCGATGGCACGGTAGTCCGCCACATCGTAGCCGTTGTCCCGTTTGGGGGAGCGATAGATGGGGGTGAGCCACAGCATATCGACCCCGAGGGTGGCAAGATAGTCGAGGCGCTGACGGATGCCGTTGATATCGCCCATGCCGTCGCCATCGCTGTCCTGAAAACTCATGGGGTAGATCTGGTAGATGACGCAGCTATCGAGGTCGATATCGGGCGTGTGAAGGGAGTGCGTATTCATCAGCGTGGCCGGTTGGGGGAAGAGATTTTCTATCTTACCCAGATGGGCGGGCAGTCAACAGGGCAGGGGAAACCTTGAAAAGGGTTCCATAGTGAGCTGATTGCCAAAAGTGAGGGAAGGGTCACAAAGGTGCCATCCCAGGCCACGGCTGTGGTCGGGATGGCACGGCACTTAGCGTTGATGCTATGCAGGAATACTGGTTATTGAGCAGCCTTGGCCTGCTCGCTGCGCTGCTCCTGCTGGTGTTCCGCTTGTGCCTCCAGCTCCTTGCCGAGGAAGTAGTTCAGGAAGGTGCGGATCACCGCGATGATGGCAAGGCGGATCAGCTCCTCTTTGCTTGGCGCGACTGTGGTGGCCAGGATGTCGGCGGCGAGCTGGAACTCCAGCGCCAGAATAAGCCAGCTGCCAAAACAGAGGCGAATACGCGGAAAGCCCGGTTCGTGATCCTCCATCCGTGCCGCCAGCCAGAGGGTCTTGCCAAGCCCTATCACCACACAGGCGATGGAGATGATCTCCAGCAGCAGCTGGAACAGCTCGACCCCGTGCATCATCCCTTCTCTCAGGCTCGCTATCTCAAACACTCGGGTCACCTCCATGATTCAAAAGAGGACACTATTAACACATCGCTCGGCAATGGCCAAATCCGGCTCAGGCAATCAGTTTGAATTCAATCACATAGAGCGGCGGCAGATCGGGGTAGATGTCGCGGATCACCTGTTTGAGCTCGGGGAGGGTCATGTTCTCCTGACGGGCGTGCTCGTCGTTCAGTTCATCGAAGGCGACCGCCTTGACCGAGAGTACCTCTATGGTGCCGAAGGGCTGGTGCTCCGGGTTGGTGAACAGTGCCAGCCGCTGGCCGGGTTGCCAGTTGGCCTCGCTCTCGTCGCGGATGGTGATGGTCTTGCGGCCCGCCTGAATGTCGGTAACGAAGCGGCTGAAGAAGGTGAACTCTGGATAGGTGTGAGTAGACATGGTGACTCCTGACAAGGTGAATCGAAATGGGATGAATGGAAATCAAAGGTCGAGATAGGCGCGCAGCCTGGCCAGATCGGCGATGACGGGGCCGTCGCTGCCGTCGGCAACTATGCCCTGTTCGACCAGCTCCTTGAGGGCGCGGCGGTAAACCCGCTCAGTGGTGCCGAAGCGCGCCGCCTCATGGGCCCGCTTGCGCGATCCCAGCATCGGAGTGCGCTGGCGCTCGCGTCACAACTCGTAGGCGATGTTGTAGGCGATGGGGTGGAGCAGCCGGCTGGTGGTGATCTCCAGCGTATCGAGATAGTCGCTGGCAAGCGCAGCGGCGAAGAAGAGGGTCAGCTCGGGCTCGGTCAGCAGGCGCTGGGCCAGTTTGTGAGCACAGATGACCCGTGCATCCAGTTCGGTCTCGGCCACCACGTTCCACTGCACCGGGGTGGCGCTGAAGAACTCCATCTCACCGAAGATTTGGCTGTGACACTCAATCTCGCCGAGCTGGAAGATGCGGCCCGAGTGCACCGTACTGTTGAGGGAGACCCGGCCATGTTCGACCAGATAGAGCTGCTCGCTCTGCTCCCCCTGGCGCATGATCAATTCGCCCGGCAGGTAGCGGCGCAGAAACAGGGTGCAAGCGTCGAGCGCCGCGGCAAAGCGGGGTTCAAGCTGCTTGAGTTCGGCGTGAAAACGGCCGAGGGGGTAGGGCTGTTGCTGCATGACTTGCCTGTCGCACCGGATGACGAGGGCCATGAGGCTAGCAATAGTGCGGGCCGGATACCAGCCCGCACGGTAGCGGATGTGCGGGAGTTAACGGTTTGCGGTTTATTGCACCAGGGCGTGGAGGGCGGCCGCGATGGCGTGCTGCTCACCGGCCATCATCGCCTGTTCGGCACTGGCGTAATCCGCCACCCCTTGTTGCACATCCTGCTCGAACAGCACCACGTTGCAGAGCACGGCGGCAACCCGCACCTTGCGCAGGCGCCCCACGGTCAGCAGGGAGGCGGTCTCCATATCGGCGCCAAGCACGCCACGGGCATGCCAGTAGCGGCACACCTCCTGCTCGTCATCCCGATAGAAGCTGTCGTGGGAGCGCACCAGCCCGTGCCAATGAGGCTGGCTGCCAGTGGCCACATGGTTGAGCAGGGCGGCCTGCAGCCAGATATCGGCGCAGGCGGGGTACTCGGCGGGCAGATAGGCCTGTGAGGCGCCCTCATTGCGCACCGCCCCTTCCACCACGATAAGGTCGCCAAGGCCGATGTCGTGCTGCAGGGCACCGGCGGAGCCGACCCGAATAAGCGAGCGGGCACCTGCTTGCACCAGCTCCTCCAGCGCTATGATGGCCGAGGCGCCGCCGATGCCGGTGCTGCAGACCGTGATGGGCAGCCCCTGATAGCGGCCGTTGATGAGGCGAAACTCCCGGTTTTGCCCCAGCACTTCACACTGTTCGAGCTGGCTGGCGATGCGATCGACCCGGGCCGGGTCGCCGCACAGTACCACCCGCTCGGCAATCTGGTCGGGGCGGCACTGAAGATGGGGTAATAGCGTCATGGCTTACAGACCTTGTGGCTGACGCTTGGCGGCAATCACCCAGAGGCGGGTGCCGTTGGCGGCGATAAACAGCAGGATCAGGTACTCCAGCGACATGGCGTAGACGCCCTGCGCGGCATAGACACCGATGCTGATGATGTTGATGACGACCCAGAGGATCCAGTTCTCCACGTATTTGCGGGTCATCAGGATCTGGGCGACCACCGAGAGCACCGTCATGCTGGCATCCCAGAACGGGAAGGCATCGGGGGAAGGCTCGGGGGTGGCAAGGTTGGCACCAAACAGGTTGAGCAGGGAGACCGAGGTGCGCGCCAGGGTGGCGAAGACCGGGTCGATATAGCGGGTTAGCAGAGCGATGGCCAGCACGCTCACCACAGCAGTGACGATGAGCTTGGATTTGCTGAGCCAGCGGATCTGCAGGGTATCCCCCTGATCGTTGGCCGGGCGGGTCCAGGCGTGCCAGCCGTAGACGTTGGCGCAGAAGAAGAACAGCTGCAGCATCAACAGTCCGTAGAGCTGGATCTGGAAGAAGATGATGGCAAACAGGCTGACGTTGATCAGGCCAAACAGGTAGTTGATGGTTTTCTCCTGACTGGCGAACCAGATGCAGGCCAGACCGAACAGGGTGCCGATGGCTTCAATCCATGACATGGCATAGCCGCCACCCAGCGGTATGGTCACTAGCGTGTTATTGATGCTGAACAGCTCGAATATGCTCATTTTCTGATCCTTGGGCATGAGGGTTAGTATGCAAGGGCGCCATTCTAAGGGGTGAGGGGGAGGAGGGGCAGGACTTTTGTCCGCCCCGGGCTTGGCCCATATCAAAGAAATCGCCGCTGCCTCCCGGTTATTCCAGCAGTGATGGGTTATGGTGCCCCGGCGGGCCGGACTTTATTGATATGTAGCAAGATGATAGCGCCGTGGCTGTGGTCTGATAGAGTCCACTCTCCGGGAGGAGAATCACGTGATAAAAGGAGGTTGTATTGAATTCCGAGCTTGTCTGGGTGCTCTGTCTGCTGGCTGGCGCCATCTATCTCTTTATGACCAACAAGGTGCGCATGGACGTGGTCGCTCTGTTGATCATTATCCTCTTTGTGCTGAGCGGCACCCTCACCCTGCCGGAGGCGCTGGCTGGGTTTAGCGATCCCAACGTCATTCTGATTGCCGCCCTGTTTGTGGTGGGTGAGGGGCTGGTGCGCACCGGCATCGCCTATCAGGTGGGGGATGCATTGGTGAAGGTGGCGGGTAGCAGCGAGACCAAGCTGCTGGTGTTGCTGATGGTAGCGGTGGCGAGTCTGGGGGCTGTGATGAGCAGCACCGGAGTGGTGGCCATCTTTATCCCGGTGGTGCTGAGCGTGGCGAACCGGATGGGGATCCCGGCCGGTCGCCTGATGATGCCCCTCGGTTTTGCCGGGCTGATCAGCGGCATGATGACGCTGGTGGCCACGCCCCCCAACATGGTGGTCAACAGTGAGCTGATGCGCCACGGCATTCACGGCTTCGGGTTCTTCGATTTCACCCCGATGGGCGTGCTGATCCTGGGGCTGGGCATCCTCTACATGCTGCTGGTGCGCGGCTCCCTGGTGGGCGAAGGGGAAGAGGGCAAGGGCAAGCCGACCGGGCGCCGCACCCTGCGAGATCTCATTCGAGACTACCGATTGGCCGGTCGGGCCCGTCGTCTGGCGCTGCGGCCGGACTCCCCGCTGATTGGCCATACCCTGGATGAGCTGCAACTGCGTGCCCGTTATGGTGCCCACGTCATCGGGGTGGAGCGCTGGCGCAAGTTTCGCCGGGTGATGGTGCCGGTGTCCGGGATCAGTGAGTTCCAGGCCAAGGATGTGCTGCTGATCGACATGTCAGACCCCGAGGTGGATGTGCGGGCGTTTTGCAGCGAAGCGCGGCTCGAACCCATGATCCTGCGCGGGGAGTACTTCTCCGATCAGGCGCGGGAGGTGGGGATGGCCGAGGTGTCGCTGATCCCTGAGTCCAAGCTGCTGGGTAAAAGCGTGCGTGAGGTGACCTTCCGCTCCAGCTATGGTCTGAGCGTGGTGGGGCTGCGCCGCGACGGTGAAGCGCTGGCAGGCAAGCTGGTGGACGAGCCGCTGCAGATGGGGGATACCCTGCTGGTGGTAGGAAACTGGAGCCACATCAGACAGTTGCAGACCCATAGCCGCGACTTTCTGCTGATGGGGCTGCCCGCCGAAGTGGACGAGATGGCCCCCGCCCGCAGCCAGGCCATTCATGCCCTCTTCTGTCTTGGAGTAATGATCCTGCTGATGGTGACCGATCCTGTGCCCAACGTGATTGCCGCGCTGATCGCCTGTCTGCTGATGGGCAAGTTTCGCTGCATCGATATGGAGAGTGCCTACAAGTCGATCCACTGGCCGACCCTGATCCTCATCGTCGGCATGCTCCCCTTCGCGCTGGCGCTGCAAAAAACCGGCGGGGTGGATCTGATCGTCGGTGGCCTGATCAATGCGGTAGGGGAGATGGGGCCGCGGGTCATGCTGGCCAGCCTGTTTGCCCTCTGCGCGGTGATCGGGCTCTTTATCTCCAACACGGCGACTGCTGTGCTGATGGCACCCATTGCGCTGGGCACGGCGCAACAGATGGGGGTATCACCCTATCCGTTTGCCATGACCATTGCCATTGCCGCCTCGGCCGCTTTTATGACGCCGGTCTCGTCACCGGTGAATACTCTGGTGCTGGGGCCGGGCAACTACAAGTTCGCCGATTTTATCCGCATCGGGGTGCCCTTCACCCTGCTGGTGATGGCGGTCAGCGTGGTGGCGATCCCCTGGTTCTTCCCGTTCTGATAACCGGGATGATGAATGTGTGCACCAGCGGCCTGCGGGCCGCTTTTTTATGTCTGGGAGACAAGAGTGGCAAGGCGTGTTCGGAATCAGTGAAGAGTGATGTGGACGGGAATTAACGTGGAGCTGGGTTAATAGAGGAGCGAGAGAAAAACTGGGGAGAGGCAAATTTCAGACACAAAAAAACCAGCGTGAGCTGGTCTGTTTGGTACTGCTATTAATGGTGCGGAAGGAGAGACTCGAACTCTCACGCCTAGGGCGCCAGAACCTAAATCTGGTGCGTCTACCAATTTCGCCACTTCCGCAATATTAATGGTGGCTATGACGGGATTCGAACCTGTGACCCCCGCATTATGAGTGCGATGCTCTAACCAACTGAGCTACATAGCCGTTTGTTATCGACCACTGATGTGGAAGAGAACAGAAAAATGGCTGGGGTACTAGGATTCGAACCTAGGGATGGCGAGATCAAAACCCGCTGCCTTACCGCTTGGCGATACCC
>NZ_JANFNV010000002.1:294183-339209 GCF_024436075.1 Aeromonas sp. JL9
TGGTGGCTATGACGGGATTCGAACCTGTGACCCCCGCATTATGAGTGCGATGCTCTAACCAACTGAGCTACATAGCCAACCTTGCTTCCGGTGAGTCGTTACCTCGTCACCGTGCGGGCCGAATTATGCGTATCTGGCTCTGGGGCGTCAACCCTTTTTTTGCCAGAAAAACGCAATTTGAGTGCGTTTGACCAGTTATTGGTCTCTGTTGCGCAAAAGCCCAACAATCTGGTTTTTTTTAAGACATTGCCATGATTGCCCGGGCAATGGCAGATAAAAAACAGGCCAGCAAATGCTGGCCTGTCATGGGATTAGACGTTGAACAGGAAGTTCATGATATCGCCATCTTTGACGATGTAATCTTTCCCTTCAGCGCGCATCTTGCCCGCTTCCTTGGCGCCTTGCTCACCCTTGTAGTTGATAAAGTCTTCAAAGGCGATGGTTTGGGCGCGAATAAAGCCTTTTTCAAAGTCAGTGTGGATCTTGCCAGCCGCTTGCGGGGCAGTGGCACCGACCGGAATAGTCCAGGCGCGTACCTCTTTCACACCGGCGGTGAAGTAGGTCTGCAGGTTGAGCAGCTGGTAGCCGGAGCGGATAACGCGGTTCAGGCCCGGCTCTTCGATGCCAAGGTCAGCCATGAACTCGGCGCGATCTTCATCGTCCAGTTCGGCGATGTCGGCTTCGATGGCGCAGCAGACCACGACCACGACCGCGTTCTCGGCGGCGGCGATTTCACGTACCTTGTCCAGATAGGGGTTGTTCTCGAAGCCATCTTCCGCCACGTTGGCGATATACATGGTGGGTTTCAGGGTCAGGAAGTTGAGGTGGCTGACAGCGGCCAGCTCTTCTTTATCCAGCTTCATGCCGCGGATCATCTGGCCGTTTTCCAGCGCAACCTTGATCTTCTCAAGCACTTCCACTTCCAGCTTGGCATCCTTGTCGCCGCCTTTGGCGCGCTTGGACTGACGGTGAATGGCGCGCTCGCAGGCGTCCAGATCCGACAGGGCCAGCTCGGTGTTGATCACTTCGATATCGTCAGCGGGAGAGACCTTGCCGGCAACGTGAATGATGTTCTCGTCGTCGAAGCAGCGCACTACGTGGCCGATCGCTTCGGTTTCACGGATGTTGGCCAGGAACTGGTTACCCAGACCTTCACCCTTGGAGGCACCGGCAACCAGACCGGCGATGTCGACGAATTCCATGGTGGTCGGCACAACGCGCTGCGGATTGATGATGGCAGCTAGCTGATCGAGGCGGGGATCCGGCATCGGCACCACACCTGTGTTCGGCTCGATGGTGCAGAACGGGAAGTTGGCGGCTTCGATACCGGCCTTGGTCAGCGCGTTGAACAGGGTGGATTTGCCTACATTGGGCAGGCCCACGATACCGCATTTAAAACCCATGGATTGTTACCTTACTTGATGGATGCTGTTGGGGGTCGCCCGCAGGCGGCCCATGTCATGCTTGTTCTGGTCGTTGCTCATGTACCGGCACAATGCCCGTACAGGGTCAAACCGACCTAACCCTTTTCCGCCTTGAAGCTGTGCAAGCGATTCATGGCCTTGGTCATATCTTGTTTGAACAGGATGTCGGTGGCACGCAGGGACTCGTCCAGCGCGGCGTCGATCAGGTTCTGTTCACTGCTGGGGGCCTTGGTCAGGACGAAGCCAGCCACCTGCTCTTTGCTGCCGGGATGGCCGATCCCGAGACGCAGCCGGAAGAAGTTATTGTTGTTGCCCATCTTGGCGATGATGTCCTTGAGGCCGTTATGGCCACCGTGACCACCACCCTGCTTGAACTTGGCGATGCCAGGCGGCAGATCCAGTTCATCATGGGCCACCAGAATCGCTTCCGGCTCAATCTGATAAAAACGCGCCAGTGCGGCCACCGCCTTGCCAGAGAGGTTCATATAGGTGTTCGGGATGAGCAGCCGCACATCCTGCCCCTCGACCAGGATGCGGGCAGTATGGCCGAAGAACTTGGGTTCTTCACGCAGGCTGACATTGTGCCAGCGGGCCAGTTGCTCCACATACCAGGCGCCCGCATTGTGGCGGGTCTTGGCATATTCCGGGCCGGGGTTGCCCAGTCCGACGATCAGTTTGATTTCGCTTGTCACGCTTGATGTCTTCACTCGCAGCTGCCGTGGGCACACTACCCAGGGCAATAGGACGCAATATTCTAGCCGCCGAGTGGCGATCACTCAACCAATGCGCATGTTATGGCGGGATTTGCAGCATTATTGCGGCCAATGGGTGGCTAACGGTGGGCAAACGGGCCTCTTGCATGAGGCCCATTTCAGCTTGCCGATGGGTTGTGCCCGGTTGACTACCGTCGTTATTTGGCACGCAGCAGGGTGACGGTCTCTTCATCCAGAGCGGTCAGGGTGGGACGGGCATCGCGCACATACTCCACGAAAGAGGCTGCATCGGTGCCGCAATCCACGCCGCTGGCTTTGCAATCGAGGGCCTGGCCCGGGGCGTAGACGGCGCCGAGCAACTCGCCATTTTGTGCCACTTTGAGCACCGGGAAGGCGGTCAGCTTGCCATTGACGCTGGCGATGTCGACCCGCTCGCTCTGGTGGCGCTGGGCATTGGCCAGTGCCTGCCAGCCATCGTTGCCGTTGGCGCTGTAGGCGTTCATCACTACCCAATAGCGCTGACTATCCACCAGATCTTGCCACTCGCCGCTTGCGGTCTTGCGCTGCAATTGGGTCAGGGTGCCCGCCTTGCCTGCGTCGGTCTCCTGGAAGGTGTAACGCAGGTGGCCGCCATAGGGGAACTTGCCGGCATGGGCGCTGGCGGGCAGGGTGGCGGTGATGGTCTCGGTCAAGAGGGCACGCACCTCGGCGCCGGTCAGGGTAAGCACCGAGAGCTGGTTCTTGAACGGCAGCAGGGTGAGGGCACTATCCCCCTCACGCCATTCGCCAGCAGGCAGGTCGGCGCGCACGCCGCCCACCGCAACCAGAGAAAAATCGACCGGGCCACCAGTCAGATTTTGTACTGCTGGGGTATTGGCCCAGTAGAACTCCCCTTCGGCAACCAGCGGCGCCACGTCGGAGCCATGGCTGTCGCTGCCGTTGTCACCGGGGCGACGGGCATTTTGCAGTTGCTTGGGGATGGTGCCGATCACCGGGCCGTAGGCTTTCTCCAGCGCCGGTTTGTAGTGGCTGTCGATGATGCCGCGCAGGCGCGGATCTTCGTCCACGGTCACCAGATTGGGCTGGTTGTCGACAAACTGGCTTGCCTCTTTGCTGCGGGCATCGTCGAGTGCTTGCTTGCGCGCCGCATCGGCGAAGAAGTCGCGGCTGGCCAGCAGGCTATTGTGGCCCTGGCAGTCGGTCACCTGACCCTGGCTGTCAAAGGTCACCTGTGCCAGACCGATGGCCTGGGCGTAGGAGCCCGCCTGCACCACGCAGGTCTTGCCGATGCCATCCGGATTGGTCACCAGCTTGGCGTAATCGCCAGTCTTGCCCCAGCCAATGTTGCGAAAATCGCCGAGCAGGCTGTGGGAGTGGCCGCCGACGATGGCGTCGAGGCCGTTTACCTTGGCGGCCAGTGCCAGATCCCGCTCGTTGCCGATGTGGGTCAGCGCCACGATCTGGTGGATCCCCTTGGCTTGCAGCATGTCGACCGTGGCCTGAGCCGAGGCGACCTCCTTGCCAAAGCGCAGCTTGCCGACGTTGGGGGCGATATTGCCCATGTCTTCCAGCACCAGACCGATGACGGCGACCAGCTGTTTGCCTTGCGGCAGGTTGTCGAGATCGGTGACCGGGCTCTTCTGGTTGCCGTCAAAGGCGTAGACCACGAAGGGCTTGAGGTTGTCAGCCTTGCTGAGGGCCGGATCGGCCTTGGTGTCGAGGTTGGCGGCCAGCACCGGGAAGTTGACCCCCTCGATGAAGCGGGCCAGCTTCTGGTTATCCAGATCGAACTCGTGGTTGCCCAGCGCCATGGCATCGAGGCCGAACTGGCTCAGCAACTCGGCGTTGGCCATCCCCTCGTTGAGCTTGAAGTAGCCGCTGCCCTGCCAGGCATCGCCGCCGTGCAGCAGCAGCAAGGGTTGGTTTTTGGCTAGTGCATCGGCCTGATAGGCTTTCGCCATGGTCAGCAGGCGCGGATAACCGCCAAAGCGGGTATAGAGGGTGTCCGTCTCCCCCTGCTGGGCAAAGATCTGCCCTTTGATCTCGGCATTGACCGGATCAAACTGGGAGTGGGTGTCGTTCATGTGAGCCAGAGTCAGCACGAAGGGCGGGTTTTCTTTGGCGGGCTGACAGGCGAACAGTGCGGAGGTGAGGGTCGCGAGCAGGAGGGGACGCAAGCAATTCATGGGTAAATCCTTAAGCCTGCCGGGGGCAGGGTCGTACCAGATAGCAGAAAGTTGGAAAGAGAAGGTCCAGAAAGACGAAAACCGCCTGATGGCGGTTTTCGTTATTGCTGAATCTATCAATGCTCAAACATGGCAGAGATGGACTCTTCGTTGCTGATGCGACGAATGGCTTCGGCCAGTACAGTTGACAGCGTCAGCTGCTTGACCTTGCCTACCGCTTTCATCTCCGCAGTGAGCGGGATGGAGTCGGTGATGATCAGTTCGTCGATCACGGAGTTCTTGATGTTCTCGACGGCGGAACCGGAGAAGACCGGGTGAGTAGCGTAAGCGAATACACGCTTGGCACCGCGCTCTTTCAGGGCCTCTGCGGCTTTGCACAGGGTGCCGCCGGTGTCGATCATGTCATCAACGATGATGCAGTCGCGGCCGGCAACGTCACCGATCAGGTGCATGACCTGGGAGACGTTCGGGCGGGGACGGCGCTTGTCGATGATGGCGATGTCGGTGTCATCCAGCAGCTTGGCGATGGCGCGGGCACGCACGACGCCACCGATGTCCGGGGAGACAACGACAGGAGACTCGAGGTTCTTGGACTTCATGTCTTCCAGCAGCACCGGGCTACCGAACACGTTGTCTACCGGAACGTCGAAGAAACCTTGAATTTGCTCGGCATGCAGGTCAACGGTCAGCACGCGATCCACACCGACGCTGGAGAGGAAGTCAGC
This sequence comes from Aeromonas sp. JL9, assembly GCF_024436075.1. NCBI lineage: Bacteria > Pseudomonadati > Pseudomonadota > Gammaproteobacteria > Aeromonadales > Aeromonadaceae > Aeromonas > Aeromonas sp. JL9. The sequence goes on from NZ_JANFNV010000002.1 coordinate 299,232, forward strand.
GACAACCTTGGCGGTGATAGGCACACGGGCGGAGCGGACGCGGCGGTCCTGACGGGCATAACCAAAGTAGGGGATAACGGCAGTGATACGGCCAGCTGAAGCACGACGCAGAGCATCCACCATGACGATCAATTCCATCAAATTGTCGTTGGTCGGGGCACAGGTGGATTGAATGATGAAGATATCGCCACCACGTACATTCTCATTGATCTGTACGCTGATCTCGCCGTCGCTAAAGCGACCTACGGCAGCATTGCCGAGTTTGATAAACAGGCGATCTGCGATCTTCTGGGCTAGTTCCGGCGTTGCGTTACCAGCAAACAGCTTCATGTCAGGCACGGTTTGAAACCTCGGGGTTGCATCCAGTATGTGGGGGAGTCTGAAATCAGACCCTATCGTTTTGGGGCAAACGATTTATCAAGATAACGTACAAGGTGTCTGCTGCCCAATGATTGTGATGATACCGGTAACCCGAATCCGTGGCCGAGTGCAAAACCGGCCACGTTAATCATCATCAATACCGTTCGGTAAAATTGGCTGGGGTACTAGGATTCGAACCTAGGAATGGCGAGATCAAAACCCGCTGCCTTACCGCTTGGCGATACCCCAATCATTTGAACTGTTGCAATGTGGAGAAGAGAGGTGATATGTTCTCGCCCTTGGCGACAAACCCATCAAGTCCCTTCGGCACGCAGGCCAACACTTCCCGAGCAGTCACTTCGTCTTCAAATTGAGCAAAGACGCAGGCTCCTGTGCCCGTCATTCTTGACGGCGCGTATTCTAGCAACCAGCCGAGCGCATTGGCAACCTCGGGGTGGCGCTTTTTCACCAGTGATTCGCAATCGTTTTTCCACTCGCCTTCCAGCAGGTTGTCCAGCGCCATTTTCGGCGTGGCTCTCGGCAGGTCCGGATCCTGGAATACGGCCGCGGTCGCTACATGGCAATCTGGCTTGAGTACCAGATACCAGGCATCGGGCAGTTCGACCGGTTGTAGCCGCTCGCCCACTCCTTCGGCAAAGGCCGCCTTGCCACGGACAAACACCGGTACATCAGCCCCCAACTGGACGCCGAGCGCTGCCAGCTCATCTTCGCTCAAACCCGCTTGCCAGAGGTGGTTAAGCGCCACCAGCGTGGTCGCTGCATCGGATGAACCACCGCCAATGCCGCCGCCCATGGGAAGCACTTTTTCCAGCCGGATATGGGCACCTTGCGGGCTCGGCAGGGTTGCTTGCAGCAGGCGTGCCGCCCGAATAATCAGATTCTGCTCATCCGGTACCCCGGGAATGGCCGGGCTCAGTGTGAGTGTGTCGTTATTCGGTATCACCTCGAACTCGAGCCAGTCGCTGTGGTTGAGGAAGATAAACAGGGTCTGCAGCTCGTGATAGCCATCGGGACGACGGCCATTGACGTGAAGAAACAGGTTGAGTTTGGCCGGTGCCGGCCAGCGTGTGGAAGCCATTAACGTGCAAGAGTCCATTGGTTGATCTGAAGCTTGAGGCGGCTGTTCTGGCCAGTCATGGTCAGCTGGTGCGGCAGGCGGTAGCCATCCTGATCCCGATAATCGCCATAGACGATCTGCCACTGGCCGTCGCGCACGCTGGCCAGACTGCTGTCGGGGTTGAGTTCAAACTCCGCCTGACCCGGCAGCCCCTTGATCCACTCCGGTAATCCCGCAACCGGAATATTCCAGCCGGTCAGTTGATAGATGAGCGCTTCGGCATCCTGGCTCTGGTGGCGATTGCCGTCGCTGTCGAGCAGGGTGATTTCGCCCTTGCTGCGGGAGAGCTCCAGAATGCTGGTGCCAATCAGGCTGGTGAGGTTGAGGCGATAATCCTCCCCATCCTGCTGCCAGTTGAGACGGGCGCTGCCCTTTTGCTGTGGCGTGATGATGGCCATCTTGCCGGATAGCTGCCAGTGGGTCAGTTGCTCGAGACGGGTCCGCTCCTGGTTCCAGTTCACTTGGTCACGCTGGGGCTGGGTGGTGGCACAACCGGCCAGCAACAGCAGGCAGGTGAGGGTAAAAATACGTAGCAGCAAGAGATGGCTCCAGAGAGAGGAATTTGCCACAGTATACGGGGCGGCCGTATTGCTTTTAAAGACTTACCCTTTCTCGTACAATTGGCAGCCTTTGCACCCAGCGTATGAAATGATCGTCGCCCACTCATGAGTTTGCTTGCCCTCGGAATCAACCACAACACCGCCAGTGTCGCCTTGCGGGAACGGGTCGCCTTTGGCCCGGACTGCATCGATCGCGCCTTGCGTGAGCTGGTGAGCCAACCTGGTGTCAGCGAGGCGGTGATCGTCTCCACCTGCAACCGGACCGAACTCTATTGCAATCTGGAGGAGCAGCGGCAGGAGCAAGTGCTGCGCTGGCTGCAGCAGTTCCACGGGCTGGACGCTGCCGAACTGGTCACTGCCATCTATCAGCATCACGATGAAGAGGCGGTGCGCCACCTGATGCGGGTGGCGTGCGGGCTCGACTCGCTGGTGTTGGGGGAGCCGCAGATCCTGGGGCAGATCAAGCAATCCTATGCCCACGCCCAGCAGGCGGAGTCGTTGAAGGGGGCGCTGGAGCGGTTGTTCCAGAAATCCTTCTCGGTGGCGAAAAGAGTGCGTACCGATACCGAGATTGGCGCCAGTGCCGTGTCGGTGGCCTTTGCCGCCGTCAGCCTGGGTCGGCGGATCTTCTCCGATCTCTCCCAGACCAAGGTACTGCTGGTCGGGGCGGGGGAGACCATCGAACTGGTTGCCCGTCATCTGCGCGAGCAGAACGTCACCAAGATGATGGTGGCTAACCGCACCCTGCAGCGTGCCCAGACCCTGGCAGCCGAATTCGGCGCCCAGGTGATGACGCTCGAAGAGATCCCCGACTATCTGCACGAAGCGGATATTGTCATCAGCTCGACCGCCAGCCCCCTGCCCATCATCGGCAAGGGGATGGTGGAGCGCGCGCTGAAGGCCCGCCGCTTCAAACCCATGTTTCTGGTGGATATTGCCGTGCCGCGCGACATCGAAGCCGAAGTCGATGAGCTCTCCGATGCCTATCTCTACACGGTGGATGATTTGCAGGGGATCATCGAGCAGAACCTCGAAACCCGTAAACGGGCTGCCGCACAGGCGGAATTGATCGTGCAGGAAGAGCGGGACGAGTTTATGGGGTGGTATCGCGGCCAGAGCTCGGTCGACCTCATTCGCGATTACCGCCATCAGTCCCAGCAAGTGGCTGACGAAGAGTTGCAACGCGCCCTGCTGGCGCTGGCCCAGGGCGAGAGTGCCGAACAGGCGCTCAAGGCGATGGCCCATCGCCTCACCAACAAATTGATCCACGCGCCGACCCAGGCGTTGCGCCAGGCTGCCTCCCAGGGGGATCAGAGCGAGCTCTCCCGCTTGCGGCAGGCGCTGGGGTTGTCACAAGAGCCATAATTTTCGGGCAACCTGCCGGTTGTCCCGTCCTCCATTGAGAATGCAAGAGTTATGAATCCGTCACTGATCAGAAAGCTGGAAGGCCTCATCGAGCGCCACGAAGAAGTACAGGCCATGCTCGGCGAGCCAGATGTGGTCTCGGATCAGGATCGCTACCGCGCCCTGACCCGCGAATATGCTCAGCTGGAAGATATCGTTCACGCCTTCCAGCGTTACCGTCAGGCGCAGGATGATCTTGAGACCACCCAGATGATGCTGGAGGAGGATGATGCCGACCTGCGTGAGATGGCGCAGGAGGAGCTGCCGCTGGCCAAGGCCAATCTGGAGGCGCTGGAGCAGGAGCTGCAACTGATGCTGCTGCCCAAGGATCCCAAGGATGACAACAACTGCTATCTGGAGATCCGCGCTGGTGCCGGTGGCGACGAAGCGGCCATCTTTGCCGGTGACCTGTTCCGCATGTATTCACGGTTTGCCGAGCGTCAGGGCTGGCGCGTCTCCATCGTCAGCTGCAACGACGGTGAATACGGTGGCTACAAGGAGGTGATCGCCAAGATCGACGGCGAGCGCGTCTATGGCCGTCTCAAGTTTGAATCCGGTGGTCACCGGGTACAGCGGGTGCCGGAGACCGAATCTCAGGGTCGGGTGCACACCTCCGCCTGTACCGTCGCCGTGCTGCCGGAAGTGCCGGAAGCCGAGCAGATCGAGATCAACCCTTCCGATCTGAAGATCGACACCTTCCGCGCCTCCGGTGCCGGTGGTCAGCACGTCAACAAGACCGACTCGGCCATCCGCATCACCCACCTGCCGACCGGTCTGGTGGTGGAGTGTCAGGACGAGCGCTCCCAGCACAAGAACCGCGCCAAGGCGATGTCAGTGCTCTCCGCCCGCCTGCAAGCGGCCGAGGATGAGCGTCACCGCGCCGCCGAGCAGAGCACCCGCCGCAATCTGGTGGGCTCCGGCGATCGCTCCGAGCGCATCCGGACCTACAACTACCCGCAGGGTCGCCTCTCCGAGCACCGCATCAACCTGACCCTCTATCGCCTCTCCGAAATTTTGGAAGGGGATCTGGACTGCGTCATCACGCCGCTGGTGCAGGAGTATCAGGCCGATCAGCTCGCCTCGCTGGCCGAGAACAACTGATGCAAATGGTGATTCGGCAAGCTCGCATTAAGTGTCGTGCCCATAAGGTGGAGTGGCACTGATGCAGATACAGCAGGCCCGCACCCATATCATGACTGTGTTGGCTGAGGGGGAGTCCCCCCGCGCCGATGCCGATGTACTGCTCTGCCATCTGCTCGGGTGTCGTCGCAGCTATCTGATGACCTGGCCCGAGCGTGAGCTGGATGCCGCCCAGCAGGCCACCCTGCAGGGGTGGCTGGTCCGTCGTCTCAATGGCGAACCCATCGCCCATCTGGTGGGCGAGCGGGAGTTCTGGTCGCTGCCCCTCAAGGTGAGCCCGGCGACCCTGATCCCGCGCCCCGATACCGAGGTGCTGGTCGAGCAGGCGCTGACCAAAATCCCGCAGGGGCCGTGCGCCGTGCTGGATCTGGGCACCGGCACCGGCGCCATCGCGCTGGCGCTCAAGTCCGAGCGGCCCGAGGTCGATGTGTGGGCGGTGGATCGGATGGCGGATGCCGCGGCACTGGCGCGCGAGAACAGCGTCGCACTGGGGTTACCCATCGAGGTGCGCGATGGCAGCTGGTTCGAGCCCCTTGGCGAGCCGGATCACGACGAAACGCCACGATTTGCGGTGATTGTCTCCAATCCCCCTTATATTGATGGCGCCGATCCCCATCTCGAGCAGGGTGACGTGCGCTTTGAACCCCGCTCGGCGCTGGTTGCCGATGACGCCGGGCTGGCTGATATCCGCCACATCGTGGCCCATGCTCCCGCTTATCTGCTGACCGATGGCTGGTTGCTGCTGGAGCATGGCTGGGATCAGGGGGAGGCAGTGCGTCAGTTGCTGCGTGATGGCGGCTACCGCGAGGTAGCCACGGTGCGTGATTACGGGGATAACGACAGGGTGACGCTGGGCCTCTGCCCGCTGCGCTGACGGTTCCTCACTGTTACTCGGCGGGTTGCCTGTGCGCCCTCATGCAAGGATTGAATATGATTTTTGTGCTCAAACACCTGCACCTCACCCTGATTGCCGGGGCCGTGCTGATGTTTATGCTCCGTTTCTACTGGGTACAGACCGCCACTGGCCGAGCCTACAGCGCGCCGGTGATGAAGGTCAGCGGCTGGCTCAACGGTCTGGTGGTGCTCTCCGGCGTATTGCTCTGCATGGTGCTGGATCTCAACCCGCTCAATAACGGAACGCCCTGGCTCAGCGAGAAGCTGATGGCCATTCTGGTGCTGGTATTTCTGGCGGCGATGGCGCTGCGGCTGGCCAAAAGCAATCTGGTGCGCTGGTGCTCCTTTCTGGGGGCGCTCGGCTGGATCTACTTTATTGCCAAGTTGGCAGTGCTCAAACAGACGAGTGTGTTCGGCTAAGGCATGAAGAGAATGTTACACATAGACGAATGGACCGATTTCGAAGCCCACGACATCACCGAGCTGGCGTTGTCAGTCAGTGACGAGATTTATGGCTCGGTCGAGGAGGGGATGCGCGAGTTGAACCTGCTGGACGAGTGGCTGGACGAGCAGATCGAAGAGGGCACCTGCGATGAGGTGCGCCAGCAGTTGCTGCAGGGCTTCTACCACAGCCTCGGTTTTCATGGCGACTGGCAGGATTATTTCTCTGCCAACAACTGCGATCTCAATCAGGTGCTGGTTCAGCGCAAGGGGATCCCGGTCAGCCTCGGTATTCTCATCATCCAGCTGGGACGCAAGCTTGGGCTCGATGTGGAGGGGATCTGCTTCCCCGGCCACTTCCTGGTGAGCTTTGCCGGTGGCGAGGGGGAGGTCTATGTTGACCCCTTTACCGGCGACGAGCTGAGCCTGGCCCGCATCGAGCTGCTGCTGCGCGGTGCGTTGGGGGACTTGGCGACCCTGACCCCCGACTACCTGCAGCCCTCCGGCCAGTGGGAGATCATCGAACGGCTGCTCAACGTCAGCAAGGGGGCCCTGCTGCGGGAAGATCGTATGCCCGAGGCGCTGCGTTGCAGCGAGCTGTTGTTGCGTATGAAGCCCGGCGATCCGCTGGAGACGCGGGATCGCGGCTTTATCTACGAGCAGCTCGACTGCCCGCGTCAGGCCGCCGACGATTTTGAATATTTTATTGAACAATGCCCGGACGATCCCGTCGCCGATGTGCTGAAAGTGCAGCTGGCCGCGCTGGATCTGAGCCCCAAGCCCCTCCATTAAGGGCGGCTTGAAACTGAAACAGAAGAATATCAAGGCCGCTGCGTCCGGTCGCAACGGATTAACTAGGCTTCAGGCCCTTTTATTAAGGATGTCTTAGATGGAACAGAAGAATATCAAGATCAACCAGATCGACGTTGCCAATGACAAACCGTTCGTGCTGTTTGGTGGCATGAACGTGCTGGAATCCCGCGACATGGCGATGGCGGTGTGCGAGAAGTACGTGGAAGTGACCAGCAAGCTGGGCATCCCGTTCGTGTTCAAGGCGAGCTGGGACAAGGCCAACCGCTCCTCCATCCACTCCTACCGCGGCCCAGGTCTGGAAGAGGGGATGAAGATTTTCCAGGAGCTGAAAGCGACTTTCGGCATGCCGGTCATCTCCGATCTGCACGAACCCCATCAGGCCAAGCCGGTCGCCGAGGTGGTTGACGTTATCCAGCTGCCCGCTTTCCTGGCACGCCAGACCGATCTGGTGGAAGCCATGGCCCGCACCGGCAACGTTATCAACATCAAGAAGCCGCAGTTCCTCAGCCCCAGCCAGATGAAGAACATCACCGACAAGTTCGAGGAGTGCGGCAACGACCAGCTGATCCTGTGCGAGCGCGGTGCCAACTTCGGCTACGACAACCTAGTGGTGGACATGCTGGGTCTGGGCGTGATGAAGAAGAGCACCGGTGGATATCCGGTGATCTTTGACGTGACCCACTCCCTGCAGTGCCGTGATCCGCTGGGTGCCGCCTCCGGTGGCCGTCGCGAGCAGGTGACCGAGCTGGCGCGCGCCGGCATGGCGGTCGGTCTGGCCGGTCTCTTTATTGAATCCCACCCGGACCCGAAAATTGCCCGTTGTGATGGCCCGAGCGCCCTGCCGCTGGAGAAGCTGGAAGGCTTCCTCAAACAGATGAAGGCCATCGATGACCTGATCAAGGGCTTCGAACCTCTCGATACCTCGGCCTGATCCCGACGCTGTCATGCCTGATGAAAATGCCCCGCAATGCGGGGTATTTTTATATCTGCCATATTTAGTTGAAGACTCAAATTAATCTGCGAGCAAATAATTGTCGGTTGCCGTGGTGTTAATGGTGTTAATTTTGTTGTGTGATTAATGTCTCTTAATTGTTTTTTATTACATGTAAAGTGGTCCCCGTAGTAATGCAGAAACAGCATGGATCGGGTGAGGTACGCAGATATCTCGTCCGGCTATCTGCATGTTTATTGCTGCCATAACAATGTGCAATTAAATTAACAGGACGTTAATAATGCGAAAGAAACTATTTAGCAGCCTCTATTTTCAGGTATTGCTCGCGATTACCCTCGGGGTATTTCTGGGGCATGTCTATCCGGAACTGGGCGCCGATATGAAGCCCCTCGGTGATGGCTTCGTCAAATTGATCAAGATGATCATCGCCCCCGTTATTTTCTGTACCGTGGTTACCGGCATTGCCGGGATGGAGAGTATGAAGGCGGTCGGCAAGACCGGCGCCATTGCTCTGCTCTACTTCGAGGTGGTCAGCACCATCGCCTTGATCATCGGGCTGTGCGTGGTCAACCTGCTGCAACCGGGTGCCGGCATGAACGTCGATCCGGCAGCGCTGGATGCCAGCGCCATCTCCGCCTATGCGGAGCAGGCCAAGTCCCAGGGCATTATCGCCTTTTTGCTGGATATTATTCCGGGCAGTGTGATCGGTGCCTTTGCCAGCGGTAATATCTTGCAGGTGTTACTGTTTGCGGTGCTGTTCGGCTTCTCCCTGCATCATATTGGTGAAAAAGGACAGATTATTTTCGGCGTCATCGACAGTTTCTCCAAAGTCATATTTGGCATTATCAATATGATAATGAGACTGGCGCCGGTCGGTGCATTCGGGGCAATGGCATTTACCATCGGCAAATATGGAGTAGGTTCACTGGTACAGCTGGGCCAGCTTATTGCCTGCTTCTATCTCACCTGCCTCTTCTTTATCTTCATTGTGCTGGGCAGCATCGCTAAAGCCTCAGGCTTCAGCATCCTGCGTTTCATCTCCTACATTCGCGAGGAGTTGCTGATCGTGCTGGGGACTTCCTCTTCAGAGTCGGTACTGCCGCGGATGCTGGATAAGATGGAGAAGCTGGGTTGCCAGAAATCGGTGGTGGGGCTGGTCATTCCGACCGGATACTCTTTTAACCTGGATGGCACCTCCATCTATCTGACCATGGCGGCGATTTTTATCGCCCAGGCCACCAATACGCCGCTCGACCTGTTCCAGCAGATCACCCTGCTGGTGGTACTGCTGATCTCCTCGAAAGGGGCGGCGGGGGTGACTGGTAGTGGCTTTATCGTGCTGGCAGCGACCATTTCGGCGGTGGGCCATCTGCCACTGGCTGGTTTGGCGCTGATCCTGGGGATCGACCGTTTTATGTCCGAAGCGCGGGCGTTGACCAACCTGATCGGTAACGGGGTTGCCACCGTGGTGGTCGCCAAATACTGCAAGCAGCTGGACGAGAAGAAAATGGATGCAGTGCTCGGCGGCAAGGTCGGGCAACTGGAAGCGGACAGGGCGTAAGCGCTGTTCCCCCCCGCACGGCCGCGTTGGCTGGTGCGGGGGCAATAAAAAAACGGCCAATCGGCCGTTTTTTTTGTGCTGATACCGCAAGTATCAGCTTTTCACTGCAGGGCGCTGATTACAGGCTCTGGGTGAAAGTACGGGTAACCACGTCACGCTGCTGTTCCGGGGTCAGGGCGTTGAAACGCACTGCGTAGCCAGATACACGGATGGTCAGCTGCGGGTACTTCTCCGGGTTTTCGATAGCATCTTCCAGAGTTTCGCGACGCAGCACGTTGACGTTCAGGTGCTGGCCACCTTCAACAGCAGGCTCAGCCTGAACCGGCAGTTCGCGGTATTCGAACTGACCCAGGTCAGCCAGTTGCACTTCTTGATCGGCAGCGAAAGCATCGCCTTTGACGCAGATGCAGCGAGCTTGTTGCTTCTCTTCGTCCAGCAGCCAGAAAGAGTTCAGCAGAGCGGTGTTGGCGGCCTGGGTGATTTGAATGCCTTTGATCATGGTATGACTCCTCAATGGGAACGCGAATCCAACTGTAAGGAAATTACCCTGATGTATTTAAGCTACCGTCGATGGCGATGACTTAAAGGGCCCTTGCCTTACACCTTTTCTTTGATGGGGTCATATATACCACGGTGGTAATATTACCAAAATTGATCCAGATCAAGAAAACCCGACAAAGCGCCATTTCAATGGGATTAAATTCTTGAGTTGAATCAAAAATAGGTCATTTTTCTGATTTTGTAAGATATGCAAATTATGCATCTTTTATCTCGTCAATCTAGTAATTTAACTACATCTTTTCAGCTTTTTCTGAGGTTAATTGAGGGGTTGGCTACACTCAGCAAAAAAAGCGAGGAGAGTGCCGGGTGAATAATGGGTGGCGAAAGTGGGCATGGCTGGCCCTGTTCTGTTGCTGGGCAAGCAGTGTTGCGGTACGGGCCGAGACGGTGCGTATTGCTGTGGGCGAGTGGCCACCTTATATCAGTGAGGCGCTGCCCAATCAGGGCTTTCTCTGTGAGGTGGTGCGCCAGGCCTTTGCCGAAGAGGGGCTCGATGTCAGCTTTCACTTCTATTCCTGGGCCGAGGCTTACCGACTGACTCTGGAGGGGCGCTATGTGGTCACCATGCCCTGGTTTCGCTCCCGCGAGCGGGAGCAGCTTTTCTATCTCTCCGCCTCGCTCGGCCATTTCACCACTCGCCTGATGACGCTGAGCGGTACGCCCGCGGTCAATCTGGGTGAGCTGAAATACGAGCCGGTCGGGGTGACCCGTGGCTATTTCTATGGCGATGGTTTTGCCGCTCGTCAAGCCGGGCTCACCCTCGAGTGGTCAGATTCCGATGAGGAGAGCATGGGCAAGCTGCTTGACGGGCGGATCCACTATCTGGTGATGGATGAGCAGGTGGCACAGACCATGTTCCAGATGGCGCTCGTTCGTCATCCCCAATCGCTGTCACTGACCGGCGCCGCCGACCTCATCTGGTCGCAACCGGGATACCTGCTGATGCGCAAGGCTGATCCCGAGGCGCGCCGTCTGATGCTGCTGTTCAATACCGGCCTGCGCAAGCTGGAGCGCTCGGGGCGCCTCGCCAGGCTCTGGAAAGCGTGAGCCACGGTTGCGTCTTGCGGGCTGGCCCCCTATCCTGAGCCCTTCGCCGTATCAAGTGAGGAGGCCGGGGTGCTGACCTGGAGTGATGTGATTGGCTCTGAGAAAGAGCAGGACTATTTCAAGAGTACGCTGGCAACTGTCAGAGCCGAGCGGGAAGCGGGCAAGGTGATCTACCCGCCAGCTACCGATGTGTTCAATGCCTTCAAGCTGACCGAGCTGGATCAGGTCAAGGTGGTGATCCTGGGCCAGGATCCCTACCACGGCCCCAATCAGGCGCACGGGCTCTGCTTCTCCGTTCTGCCCGGCGTGCGTACGCCTCCCTCACTGGTCAACATCTATAAAGAGATGCAGCGTGACCTGCCAGGTTTCGTCACACCCAATCACGGCTTTCTCGAATCCTGGGCCAAACAGGGGGTCCTGCTGCTCAACACTGTGCTGACGGTGCAGGCCGGTCAGGCCCACTCGCACGCCCATCTGGGATGGGAGACCTTTACCGATCGGGTCATCGAGCAGATCAATGCCAGTTGTCAGGGTGTGGTGTTCCTGCTGTGGGGTGCCCACGCCCAGAAGAAGGGACGTTTCATCGACCGCCAGCGCCACTATGTGCTGACCGCGCCGCACCCGAGCCCACTCTCTGCCCACCGCGGTTTCATCGGTTGCGGCCACTTTAGCGAGACCAATCGCTTGCTGGAACAACAGGGCAAGAGTCCAATAGAGTGGAAATCTGTCTGCATCCCACTTGATTGAGTGCAAAGTTCGGGCGACAAATGACCGTATACTCAGGGACATAAGATTAATTCAGAGCCAAGGAGTGCCCATGTTATCCAGTCTGCACAAGGACCATCTCAACATCGCCCGACTTTTGGAGCTGCTCAAGCACAAACTGGCAGCCATTCGTGCCGAAGAGCCCATCAGCTATTTTCTGGTGCGCGATGTCATCGACTACCTGCGGGAGGTCTCTGACAAGTACCACCATCCCAAGGAAGACCTCATCTATGACTACTACTTGAAATATCGGGTGGTGGAGGGGGAGGTCGCCAACCGCCTGCAGGAGGAGCACGTCAAGCTGCTGGAGGCCGGGGCCGATCTCAAGGAGATGGTGGAGATGATCCTGATGGATGCGGTGATCCCCCTCGATCAGTTCACCACCAAGCTGGAGCGCTTCGTGGAGCTGCAAGAGGCACACATGAACTATGAAGAGGGGGTGATCTTCCCCCATCTGCGTGACACCCTGACCGAGGATGACTGGCGTCATCTGGAGCAAAACTGGCAGAACCGCGCCATTGGCGACCCCCTGTTCGGGGCCGAGGTGAGCCAGCACTTCCAGGCACTGGCCAAACGCCTCTCTCTGCCGCTCACGAACGGCTAAGACGAGCCCGTACCCGCCGCGTGGCGGGTATTGTGTGAGTGCAACTTGAGTGAAAACAGAAAGGCCTCCATCCGGAGGCCTTTTGCATGGTGGAGCAAGCTTACGCCTGTGGTTTCAGGAAGTTGCGATAGAGCATATAGAGGTGGGCCGAGCTCCAGCTGAAGTTGCTTGCCCCCTGCATGGCGCCGGTCTCCGGATTGTAGTTTTCGCGGATGGGGCCGCTGCCCGCCAAGCCTTCTGCGTTGTTGAACAGCTTGTTGACCAGTGCTTCGGCATCGCTGCGGTAGCCGTAGTTCTCCAGCCCCTTCACCCCGAAGTAGAACTGATCGAGCCATACCCGGCCGCGCCAGTAGATATTGGGGTCGTAGGCCGGGTTGGTCAGCGCGGCTGTGCCCAGCGGAATCTTTGTGTTGAACTCTTGGGCGTTGAGCATAACCTCGCGCACCCGTGCCGCTTTCTCCTTGTCGGCGACTTCTGCCCAGAGCGGGCTCCACCCTTCCGGGCCACGGCCGCGGGCGGTCAGCAATTTGCCGACGCAGCCGTTGCCGTCAGCAACATCCCCCTGAGCAATCTGACGATCGTAATAGAAGCCTGATGCCTCATCGAACATGCAACTGTTGATGTAACCAGCCAGCTGGGTCGCGCCATCGCGGTAGCGGCTTGCGTCGTTCGGCTTGCCAAGCAGGTCGGCCATGTCGGCTAGAATGCGTTTCTCTTTGGCGAGGAAGGCGTTGAGCTCCACTGACTCCTGATCGATGGAGAACCCGATCAAATCGCCATTGTCCTGATGGTTTTCAAAGAAGGCGACGTTCCAGTCCTGACGTGCCTTGGCCAAATCTCCGCCATAGGTCTTGTCGGCATAGCGTTGCAACTGGCCCGGTTCGATAAAGCCGAAGCGGGCGGCGTTGTCCATGCCTGACTCCCAACCGGCGCCGTGCTGGGCACCGATATCCATGTCGCTGTACCCGCCCACGTTCAACACCTGTTGATAGAGCGGCATACCGGCGCAGGCATACCAGCCATCCCCCTCACTGGTACAGCTGGAGAGATCCAGCCCGGCGGGAATACCGTTGGAGTACTGCACCTTGAAGGTGATATTGCCGTACTCGTCGTTGTGCTCCACATGCTTGGTGGCGCCATATTCGATGATGCCGTTGCGGTTGTTGTCCCGCGCGCGGTACCACCAGTCGTGGTAGGCCTGCAGCTTGGGATACATCTCGGCGATAAAGGCCTTGTCCTTGGTGGCGCTGTAGATTTCCCAGATGGCCCAGGCGGAGAGGGGCGGCTTGGTGTCGCGCTCGTTCCAGTTGCCGCCATCGCCACCGCGATCCGCCAGCTTGTTGTAGAAGACGGCGTCGATCACCATGCCCGCATCCTGTGGTCGCACCGGATCATCCGGCTGTACCTGATAGTCATACATGGCGCGCACGTTGTTCTTGGCTACCTCAGGGTTGAAGTGTGCCATGGCATAGGCGTGCTTCCAGCTATCCCAGGCCCAGACGCCGTCGAACCAGCGGGCGGTATTGGAGGGGGTTACCCCGTCGTGGAGGATGGCGCCAGCCGGGGAGCGCCAGTTGCCGTTGAGGGTCTCCATCGCCTTGACGGCGATGCGACGCTCCGACTCGGGGATCCCCTGATTGGAGAGACCCTTGGCAAGGTAGTCCTCCCAGCGGCGGATGGAGTCGGCAAAATAGCTGGCCGGGTTGGCCAGCAGGGCTTGACGGCTCTGCTGATGGCGGCTGGCGTCATCTGCGGAGTGGAGATAGCTCTGCAGGGTGTAGATATCCTCGCTCCCCTTGGCAGCCAGGGTAATGCTGGCGTCGCTTTGGTAGCCCAGTGTCTTCTGGTCGAGGGTGGTGCGGCTTGGCAGGGTACGGTCGATGCGATAGCGGGCGCTGCCGCTCTGCATGATGTTCCAGGTGCTGCGCAGTTTGCCGAACTGGAATTCGATTCCTCTGTCGCTCTCGCTGATGGTGCGAGTCCAGCCTGGATATTTGCTGGCAATCGTATCCTTGGTATCCCATTGATTGAGCAACTCGCCCTGCCAGTTGAGGTTGAGGGTGAGCGGTGTATCGGTCTGGTTGATGAGTCGGGTGCGGATAAGGGCGGTGCGGGCATCGCCATAACGCAGCTCCAGCTCCAGCGTAAAGGGTTCGAACTCGAAGCGTTGCACCAGCGCACCGGGAATGGCGTACACCTCCTGCTTGCGGGCGCTGGTGAGCGGGAACGGGCGGCCGCTCGCATCGCTCAGGGTGAGCTTGTCCAGCTCGCTGGCAAAGAAGAGGCTGTACTCCTCCGAGATGACCATGGGGCCGGTAAAGCCCCCCCACTCCTTGTCGCTGGCAGGCAGCAGGAAACCGTGCCATGCCCCCAGATCGAGCAGCGGGTTGTATTTGAGGTTGGAGTAGCTGTCAAAGTCGCGGAATTGGGTTGGTGTTCCCCGACGGTCGATCACGTCCTTGTACTGGATGGCCTGCTCCGGTTTGGCGACTGTGCTGTTCTCTGTCTGGTTATCGTTGCAGGCGGTCAGTCCGAACAGGGCGGTGCCTAGGGCTACCGAGAGTAAAGTTTTACGAAACATTTCTCGCTCCAATTCCGTTTATGTAGGTTAAAAGGAAGATTTTTTACGCTTATTTTTAGTGAAAAGGTGTTCGGTAGCCATTGTATGGCAAGGGGAAAGGGGGCGCTGGCGCGAGATCACACTCTGAAGAGACGGCAATGTGAGCGGGATCACCGGGTTACATCAGGTTACATAAGATTGGTTTTAAGTAATGCTTTACTTGTCGTTGCTCGCCAATCTGGCAGGGCAGGTGTGCAGGTATTGGTGAGGCGTCAGGCCGAACTCCTGTTTGAAGCGGGCGGCAAAGCGGCTGGGGGAGTCATAACCGCAGGCGAGGGCGACCTCCAGCGGGGTCAGGCCCTGTTGCAACAGGTTGAGGGCGTGGCTCATGCGTACCTGAGCCAGCAACTGGCGAAAGCTGCGACCTTCGGCGGCCAGCTTGCGCACCATGGAGGCGCGGCTCATGGAGAAGTGGGGGGCCACCGCCTCCAGGGTGTGGTCGATGCCGGGGTCCACCGCCAGGTAGCGTGCCAGCCGCTCTGCGAGGGTCATGGTGCTGGCGGGAAAGAGCAATCCGAGGGCGTTGGCGGCCCGCAGCTCGGCATAGAAGCCGCGCAGCAGTTCGGCCTGGGTCGCCTCGCTCAGTCCCCGTTCGGCCATGGTGCTGATGAGCTCGAAGCAGAAGGCGAGCCCGGGGGTGACCTTGACGGCAGGTTCCTCCAGATCGGCGTGGGAAGGGGCTGACTCGGCCAGCCATTCTGGTGGCGGCGGAGTGAGCAGCGTGATGGCGTGGGAGCGAAACTTGCCCTGCTCCGGCTGATTGACGAAGGTGAGCTGGTGGCCTGCCGGGATCAGCAGCCACCGCTCCCTGTCAAACGACAGACGCCGCTCGCGCCACCACAGTTGCTTGCTCCCCTGGGTGACCCAGATGAGGGTCGGGGCGTAGATGAGCACCCGGTGCAGGGGCTGCTGGCGGATCCCGAGATAGTGGCTCTGTTGCAGCAGGGGAGTGCTCATCCGGTTGGCTCCTAGGGGGTGACGAAGGTGGCGGTCAGGGTGGCCTTGCCGAGCGCCATGCTATTGAGCATGTAGCCTACCATAGCGGGCGGGGTATCAGCCTTCACCTCGAGGTCATGGGGCAGGGCCCAGGCGGTGAACTGATAGCGGTGCATGCCGTGACCAGCGGGCGGGCAGGGGCCGCCGTAACCCTGGCTGCCAAAGTCGGTGCGGATCTCCAACCCCTGCTTGAGCTTGCCGGAGGCATTGCTGGCCAGCTCGCTCTGGGTGGCAGGCAGGTTCACCACCAGCCAGTGCCACCAACCGCTGCCGGTGGGGGCATCGGGGTCATAGGCGGTGATGGCAACACTCTTGGTGCCTGCCGGCAGATCCTGCCAACTCAGCTGGGGCGAGTGGTTGTCGCCGCTGCAGCCAAAGCCGTTGAAGCTGAACTGTTTGGCCATCAGCTGGCCTTCGTGAATATCCGTGCTCTTCAGGGTCATGGCAAAGGCTGGCATGGCCGTCAGGCAGAGCAGTGGCAACAGGGCACTCTGTTTGAGCAATTTCATTGGGTGACTCCTCGTGTGGTAACGGGTTCACTTTAACGAGGGCAGGGCAGAATAATATTGCATAACGGCTCAATGCGAGGTTGATTGGTGAGTTAATTGAGCATTTGGGTTGTTTTATGGCAAGAAGGTAAACGGCAGCCATAAAAAAACCGGCATCAGGGATGCCGGTTTTTTGTTTGACGATGAGAAATGCGGCTTAGCGCAGGATCATCTCGTCACGGCCCGGGCCGACGGAAACCATCGGAACCGGTACGCCGAGCAGCTCTTCGATACGCAGCACGTACTGCTGGGCAGCGCGCGGCAGCTCTTCGAAAGTGCGGCAACCGGTGATGTCTTCGCTCCAGCTTTCCATCTGCTCGTAAACCGGCTTCAGGGCAGCGGTTTGCGGCCAAATTGGGTTCTCGGTGTGGGCACCTTCGTAGGCCACGCAGATCTTCAGATCCGGCAGACCGGTCAGGCAGTCCAGCTTGGTCAGAGCCACTTCGGTGGCGGCTTGCAGCTCGACACCGTTCTTGGTGGCGACGGCGTCGAAGTAACCGACATCACGGGGACGGCCGGTGGTAGCGCCGAACTCATTGGTGATCTTGCGGAACTCGTCCTGGTTCTCCATGGCGGTCAGCAGGGTGCCGGTACCGACAGAGGAGCTGAATGCCTTGGCCACAGCGATGACGCGCTCCGGGCGCAGACCCGGCAGACCGCCACCGATACCGGCGTAGGCGCCAGATACGTGGGAGGAGGTGACCCAGGGGTATTCGCCGTAGATCAGGTCACGGCCAGCGCCCAGCTGCGCTTCGAACAGCAGAGTCTTGCCTTCTGCCTGCAGCGCTTTGAGCGGCATGCTGACGTTGCAGACGGCGTCGATCCAGGGGGCAGAGACTTCCAGCAGCCAGTCGGCCATCTCCTGGGCAGTCTGGGTGAATTCGAAGGAGGGGTAGATAGCCTTCATCTGCGGCAGTTTCCAGTCCAGCATGAACTGGATGCGCTCGACCAGTACGTCCGGCTGTTTCAGCCAGCCAACCAGGATCGCTTTCTTCATCACGCGATCGCCGTAGGCAGGAGCGATGCCCTGACGGGTGGAGCCATAGGCGCCGTCACCCAGACGTTGCTCTTCCAGGGTATCTTCCAGTGCGTGCAGCGGCAGGCACAGGGTTGCGCGGTCAGAGATGGCCAGCTTCGGAGTCACGCCGGAGGCTTTGACTTCCTCGAGCTCGACGGTCAGTTTCTCGGGGCTGATCACCATGCCCGGGCCGAGGACAACCAGGCAATCCGGGTTGAATACGCCACTCGGAACCTGGTGCAGCTTGAAGGTGCCAAGGTCGTTGACCACGGTGTGGCCAGCGTTGTTGCCGCCCTGGAAGCGAATGCTGGCGCCAGCTTGACCTGCCAGATAATCCACGATGCGGCCTTTGCCTTCATCACCCCAGTTAGCACCTACGACTACGATAGACGACATGACTCTTTCTCCTAAGACGTTAGGCGTCCATCCTAGGAGCCTGATGCGGATTAGAAAAATTAATTATCTTTATAATTCCGATAAGAGAAACATATAATTATGGCCAATTAAGCGGCAAACCGTCCGATTTTGCCTGACAAGCCCCGCACATCGCGGGTTGAGGGACTCTTATGCTGGATATTCACTGGCTGCAAACCTTTGTCACTTTGGCCCGATTGCAACATTTTGGCCAGACCGCCACCGAACTGCACATGACCCAGCCCAATGTCAGCCTGCATATCAAGCGGCTGGAGCAGGCGACCCGGGTGCGGCTGATCGAGCGCAGCCCATTTCGCCTGACGCAGGCGGGGGAGCGACTGCTGCAAAGCGCCGAGCGCACCATTGCCGAGTTGCAGCTCTGCCAGTCCGATCTCAATGCCCTCAACCAACTGAGTCAGGGGACGCTGGCCATCGCCGCCAGCGACATTATCTCCCGCCTGCTGCTGATCCAGCCGTTCCAGCGCTTCAAGCGGGAGTTCCCCGGCATCGACCTCACTCTTTTCAACACCACTTCGGATCAGGCGGCCGAGCTGGTCAAGGCGGGCAAGGCGGATCTGGGCTTCGTGATGGCGCAAAAGCGCAGCGAACCGCTCTTCTATACCGAGCTGCAACAGGTGACCTGGTGCGCGCTGGGGCACGGCCTTGCCCGCTGGCAGGCGCGGGCGGTGGCGGGAGAGAGCGATCCCCTCGACGAGCCGACCCTGATCCTGCTCGGTCACGACACCCGCACCCGGGCGTTGATCGACCCGTCCCTGCCGCTGCTGGCATTGCCCCCCTGCCGCATCATGGAGGTGGGCAGCGTCGACGCCCAGCTCGATTGGGCCGAGGCGGGCTTTGGTGTCGCCATCGTGCCGGACTTCTCCCTGCATCCGCGCCTCAACCTCACCGCGCCGGTCACCAGCCTCGGCGACTTTCCCGGTACCAGTCTGGGCTACGTGGTGCGCCAGAATCAGGTGTTGTCGCGGGCCATCAAGCAGTTGCTGCACTGGGTAGAGGAGGAGATCCAGAAGCCCAACCCCTATCTGACCCGGGTGATGGAGCCGTAGCGGGGCGGCAAGGTGAGTAGGTCTATCGGGGTGACTGTGCCGCCATCAATTGCGTCACTATCGAACGTGCGTAAACAATCAGGGCAGCCGAGGCTGCCCTGATGCATTTGTGGGAGCTGACCATTCAGGGTTGCAGCTGTGTGGCTGCGCTGGTAGCAGGGGAGGGCAGTGTATCGGTTTTATCCTGCGTTGGGGTTTCGTCAGCAACCGCGCTGCTGGCAGGCTGGGTTGCCTGCTCTTGCGGCGCAGTGGCCGCAGAGGCGCTTTGCGGCAACTGAGCCGAAACGGCAGCCGACGGTGCTGGGGCCGTTGACGCTGCGGCCGAAGGGGCCACGCTCTCACCCTCGGTGGTCGGCGTAGCAGTGAGCTCGGGGGTGACCTCGAGTGCCTCTTCGGGCAAGGGATTAACCTCTGTGGCTTCTGTCGCCACTGCGGCACTGCTGGTGGCGGTCGCGTCAGAGGGCGCAGTCGTCCCGTTGGCGGCACTCACCTGCTCTGCCGTTGGTGCCGCCTCAGAGGCCGATGGCGCTGGTGTTAACGGCTCCGGCGTCAGATTTTCCGCGGTTAACTGCTCGGGGGGCAGTGGCAAGGGGGCTGGCGATTGATCCGACATCCCCGCATGGAGTGGCAGCTCGGTGTGGGCCTGCAACTGCTCGGGGGTCACCTTGCTCAGTGCCGGATGCAACCGGCTGAACTGTTTGACCCGGGCCAGCAGGGTATCGCGCACGGTACGGACGATGGGGTCCGGCAGGCTGGCCAGCGCCACCAGTTCGGCACTCATTCCGATATTGTTGATGGCGGTGGTCTGCCCCGGATAGAGGTTGGCGGCGATGCGGCTGCGCTGGTAGTAGGGGTGTTGCTTGAGCAGCCTGTCGATCTGCTCCCCTTCGATAGGGATGAGGCGCACCTTGCAGCGGCTGATCAGATCGCCGACCGCCAGACTGGGGTGACCGGCTACCACAAAAGCGGCATCCAGCGAGCCATCGCACAGCCCTTCCAGCGGTTCGCTGTCCGACTTGAGTTGATAGGCAGCAAACTGCCCGGGTTGCCATCCCATGGCTGCCATCAGGGCCTGGCTGGTGATCTGCTCACCGGCGCCGTTGTTGCCCGGATAGACCCGCTTCCCTTCGATATCTGCCAGGGTGGTGATGCCGCTATTGGGGGCGGCCAGCAGGGTTAACGACTCCTGATAGAGGCGAAACAGGCTGCGCAGCTCATTGTTGGTCCCCTGCCCGCTGAAGGGGCCGGTGCCGTGCAGGGCGTGGTGCAACACATCGGACTGTACCAGCGCCAGCTGTACGTCCCCCTTGTCGAGTGCCTTGAGGTTGGCCATCGAGCCACGGGTGCTCTGCACGGTGCAGCTGTCCCCATGCAGGGCATGGCCGGCATTGAGCACCCGGCAGATGGCGCCACCGGTCGGGTAGTAGACCCCATTGAGCGGGCCCGTTCCGATAGTCAGCGCCTGGCTGCCAAAGGGGAGCAGCGCAGAGAGTGCACAGAGGGGAAGCAGAAGGTGATGCAAGATCCGTAGAGACATAATTGACCGTTGACTGAGTTGACCGCTGGCTGATGACACAGGGAAAAAGGGATGGGGCTTGCCCATCCCGTTGCTGGCTGATCAGGGCTTGTTATTGAGGATTGCCCGCTCCATCCGCGCCAGCGCGTCGGTCAGCCGTGCCCTGGTGCAGCCGAAGTTGAGCCGCACGAACTGACCGTCGCCAAACTGGGCGCCGGGGGAGAGACCAACGCCGGCCTGCTCGAAGAAGGCGATGGGATCGGCAAGGCCAAGGGCGCTCACATCGATCCAGGCCAGATACGTCGCCTGATGGTTGGCCAGTTTGACGCCGGGCCAGCGGGCAACCGCCTGCTGGATCAGGGCCAGATTGGCCGCCAGATAGTCGAGCTGCTCGGTCAGCCACTGTTCGCCACCCTCATAGGCCGCTTCGGCGGCGACAAAGCCCAGCAGGTTGACGTCGGCGCTGATGCCGCGCATCGCCTGCTGCAGCCTGAAGCGCAGACGGGCGTTGGGGATAATGGCGAAGGAGCAGCAGAGACCGGCGATATTGAAAGTCTTGCTCGGGGCCATCATCACCGCGCAGCGCTCGGCCGCTTGCGCACTGATGGCGCCGTAGGGAATGTGGCGGGCGTTTTTATCCAGCAGCAGATCGCAGTGGATTTCATCGGAGCAGATCACCAGATTGTGGCGCGCGGCGATGGCATCGATGGCCAGCAGCTCGTCACGGGTGAAGATGGTGCCGCCCGGGTTGTGGGGGTTGCAGAGCAGCAGCAGATCTGCGGCGGGGGCCTGACGCTCAAGCTCTGCCAGATCCAGCACCCAGCGACCGGCTTCTTCAACCATCGGCACGGTGAGCAGGGGACGATCATTGAAGCCCGGCGCCTGCAGGAAGGGGTAGTAGACCGGCTTGGGGGTGATGATGCCGCGGCCATGCTGGCTCCACGCCTTGCAGGCGAGGTTGAGCCCCGGCACCACGCCGGGCAGGAACACCAGCCATTCGGGCTCGATTGCCCAGCCATAGCGGGTCGCCATCCGTTCGATAATGAGTTCGATCAGGCGCGGCGAGGGGCGTGAATAGCCGAAAATGCCGTGGGCAACTCGTTTGGTCAACGCCTCAATCACGGACGGGGGGGAGACAAAGTCGGTATCGGCAACCCACATGGGCAGCACATCCTGACCCTTGTACTTGTCCCATTTCAGGCTCATGGTGCCACTGCGGTCTACTTCCTGATCAAAATCAAACATGCGAACTCCTTGTGCTGGCAGGATGGGCTTTCACTCTACGGGGTCGCGGCCTCCCTCGCAAGGCGCACACCTGCTTATGCCATCCTTGAGCCCGCTCTTGATAGTGACATAAGATAGGCGCCGAATTTTCATACGGCTGCCGCCCGTTAGCCCGTATCGTCCCTCCAATCAGTGGTAACCCTATGAGCTTGTCGATAGCGGCGGTCAAACGCCCGGACCCCGTCTCTCTTTCATTTCTTGCCGTGACCTTTATGACCGGCGTCGCGGTGGCACTGCAGGTGCCTACCTTAAGTCTGTTTCTGGCCGAAGAGGTACAGGTGCGCCCCTTTCTGGTCGGGCTCTTCTATACCATCAATGCGGTGGTGGGCATTCTGGTCAGCCAGTGGCTGGGCCATCGCTCCGACAACAAGGGGGATCGCAAGCGACTGATCCTGCGCTGCTGCTTTGCCGGGGTGGCGCTCTCCTTGCTGTTTGCTTGGAACCGCAACTACTGGCTGTTGGCGAGTCTGGGGGTGATGCTGGCGGCGCTGGCGGCCACTGCCAGTCCCCAACTGTTTGCGCTGGCGCGGGAGTACTCCGACAGCCGCAACCGGCGGGCGGACATGTTCAGCTCGGTGATGCGAGCCCAATTTTCGCTGGCCTGGGTCATAGGCCCGCCCATCGCCTTCGCGCTGGCCATCGGCTACGGTTTCGAGCTGATGTACCTGGCTTCGGCACTGGCCTACCTGCTCTGTGCCCTGGTGGTGTGGCGCTGGCTGCCCTCGCTGCCGCTGCCCAAGCTGGCTGAAGAGAGCGAGCGGGTCAGCAGCTGGCGGGATCCGGCGGTGCGGGCGCTCTTTATCGCCTCAACCCTGATGTGGACCTGCAACAGCATGTACCTCATCAATATGCCGCTCTACATCACCCGGGAGCTCGGGATGGATGAGAAGCTTGCCGGTATCCTGATGGGCACGGCAGCGGCGCTGGAGATCCCCTTCATGCTGCTGGCGGGTTACTACACGGCCCGTTTTGGCAAGCGCCCCATGATGTTGCTGGCGGTGCTGGCTGGCGCGGCCTTTTACACAGGTCTGGTGACCCTCACCGACCAATACGCCCTGATCGCCTTGCAGCTGTTCAACGCCATCTTCATCGGTATCGTGGCGGGGATCGGCATGTCTTACTTTCAGGATCTGATGCCGGGGAGAGCCGGGGTAGCGACCACCCTGTTTGCCAACAGTATCCGCACCGGCTCCATCATGGCAGGGGCCATCGCCGGTGTGGTGGCGGAGGTGTGGAGTTTCCACGGGGTCTTTATGGTGGCGCTGGGATTGGCACTGGTGGCACTGGCCGCCAGCTGGCGGGTGCCCAACGTCTGACGGGGGATCTGGCTGTTATTTATCGTGCTGGGAGTGGGCGTGCGGGAGCGGCGCTGATTCGCCCTGATATTCGTTGCGCAGGCAGCGCAGCAGCAGCTCGGTCGCGGGGCCGAGGGATTCGGGGGAGAGGGTCAGCAGGTAGGTATAGAGATGGCGCTCGTTGCCGCTCTCCAGATCCAGCTGTATGAGTGAACCTTCCGCCAACTCCCGCTCCACCAGATGACGCGGCAGCCAGGCATAGCCGAGGCCGAGGCGCAGCATGGCGAGCACTTCGTGGTAGTGGGTCGCCTTCCAGCCGGTGTCATCCGCATCGTTCCAGTCCACCGAGCGGTGAATGGGGGGATGAAGGCTGATCTGGTTGTGACTGGTCAGCACGTCGCTGCGGATGGGCCCCTCCTCCTGTGCCAGCGGATGGCTGGCGGCGCAGAGGGGCAGCAGGCACACCTCGTCCAGCAGCAAACCGGTGCGATCGCCGGGCAGGTGCTCGGAGAGCATCAGATCCCCCGGTTGCAGGGCGTTGAAGTGGCAGTGAATGCGTTCGTGCAGGTTGACCCGGCAACCCCGGCTGCGGGGGTAGAAGCTGGCTAGCGCCCGATAGAGGCGATCCCTTGGCTGCAGCGCCGAGACATAGAGGTTGATCTGCGGTTCCCACTGCCGCTCGAGGTTGTTGGCCAGATTCTCCAGCTCCTCCACCTGCTGGCTCAACTGACGAGCCCGCTTGAGGAAGATCTCGCCCGCCGGGGTCAGCACCGCCTTGCGGCCGCGCACCTCCAGCAAGGGCACCCCCAGACTCTGCTGCAACTTCGCAACCGCATGATTGAGGGAGGACTGGCTCTTGTTAAGCGCCTCGGCCGCCTGGGCGTAGCCGCCGCAGTCGACCACCGCCTGAAAGATCCGCCATTGCTCAAACGTGCTCTTGGGACGAAACATAGTTCAACCTGATTGGAGATAGGATGGTCAGTGGTTCGAACAGGGAGCCTGTGCCCCCTATTCAATTTAACCCCTGCCGCACAACACTCTGGGTATTTTATTGATTTATTTGGGCTGAGCCACAAAGGTCTGGCCGGTTTTGCCGCGGCTGTCCGACCCCATCAGGTAGAGGTAGAGCGGCATCAGGTCGGCCGGAGTCTTGAGGTTCATGGGATCTTCTGCCGGGAAGGCGCTGGCGCGCATCTTGGTACGGGTACCGCCCGGATTGAGGGTATTGACCCGCACACCGGTGTTCTCAAGCTCGTCGGCCAGCACTTCCATCATCCCCTCGATGGCAAATTTGGAGATGGCATAGGTGCCCCAGTAGGCGCGCCCCTTGCGTCCCACGCTGGAGGAGGTGTAGACGATGGAGGCATCGCCCTGCGCCTTGGCGGTCTGGCGCAGCAGCGGCAGCAGCGCCTGGGTCAGCAGGAATTCCGATTTGACGTTGACCTGCATCACCTCGTCCCACTCCTTCTCCTGAATGTGTTCAAACGGAGAGAGGGTGCCAAGCAGACCGGCGTTGAACAGCACGCCGTCGAGGCGGCCAAACTGCTGGGCGAAGGTTTCGGCCATGCCGCGGTAGTGGGCGGCGGTGGCCCCTTTCAGATCCACCGGCACGATGGCGGGCAGCGGATAACCGGCCGCTTCAATCTGGTCATACACGGCTTCGAGTTTGGCGCTGGTGCGGCCGAGCAGGATCACGGTGGCACCGTGAGCGGCGTAGGTGAGGGCGGCTTCGCGGCCGATCCCGTCGCCGGCACCTGTGACCAGAATGACTTTATCCTTGAGCAGATCGCGGGGTGCCTGATAATCGAGCATGACAACTCCTGTTAACAAATTCCGGCCATAAGTGCATGGCAATCGGCGCCAAGTGTACTGATCCGCGCGCCTGTTTGACCAGCCAGCGGCAAGAAAAATGTGAAGAAAATAGAGAGGTTGTGATGCTCGGGTTGGTTTTTCCGGGCACTGGCTGCGATTTTTTGCGCGCCTCCATCAAACTCCCTAGAATGTGACGAAAACCGATCAATTTTGGAGTCCATCGTGACATTTCTGACCGAATATGGCCTGTTTCTGGCCAAGACAGTGACCTTCCTGCTGGCCATCGGCGCCATCATCCTGATAATCGTCAGCACTCGCCAGCCGAAAGCGCGCAAGGGTGAGCTGGTGGTGACCGATCTCTCGAGCGAGCTGGAGCAGGGGCAATTTGCGCTCAAGAGCGCGCTCGCCAGCAAGGCCGAGCGCAAGGTGATGGAAAAGCAGCAGAAAGAGGAGCAGAAAAAACGCGCCAAGGCGGGGGATGAGCGTAGTCGCCTGTTCGTGCTCGATTTCAACGGCAGCATGGATGCCAAAGAGGTGGCCTCCCTGCGCGAGGAGGTGAGCGCGGTGATTGGCGTCGCCCAGCCCGGCGACGAAGTGCTGCTGCGACTCGAATCCGGTGGCGGCGTGGTGCATGGCTATGGCTTGGCCGCTTCCCAGTTGCAGCGACTGCGCGATCGTGACATCAAGCTCACCGTGGCTATCGACAAGGTGGCGGCGAGCGGTGGCTACATGATGGCCTGTGTGGCGGACAAGATCCTGGCTGCCCCCTTTGCCATCGTCGGCTCCATCGGGGTGATCGCCCAGATGCCGAACTTCAACAAGTTGTTGAAAAAGCACGATATCGAATTCGAGATGCACACCGCCGGTCAGTACAAGCGCACCATCACCATGTTCGGCGAGAACGACGATCTGGGGCGCGAGAAGTTTCGCGAGGAGCTGGCGGCGATCCACGAGCGCTTCAAGGCCTTTGTGGCCGAACACCGTCCGCAACTCGATATCGATCAGGTCACGACCGGCGAGCACTGGCTGGCGAGTCAGGCCAAGGGGCTGGGGTTGGTGGATACCCTCTGCACCAGTGATGATTACCTGTTGGCGCAGGCCAGCCACCACAAGGTGATCGGCATCCGCTATCGCAAGCCAAAAAGCCTGACCCAGAAGCTGGGGCAGCAGGGCGCGCAGGCGCTCGAGGCAGGACTTGGGCGGCTGTGGCAGCAGAGCCCCTGGCGCTAGCCAGAGGGAAATCCCGTGATAAAAAGGCCAGTCGATGCCCATCGGCTGGCCTTTTTGCATCCGGTTGCACCTTGCTGGTGGGCGAGGGTTGTTTCTATTGAGGCCCTCTGTTACAACTGAATGCTTTCCCCGTTTATGACAGGATCTTGTGGTAAGAGCTGCGGGGCATGGAGCATAGCGATGTCATGGAGCACCTTCAGGCAATTTACCCCGCTGGTCTGGATCGTCATTCTGGGCACCTTCATGGTGCGTACCAGCTACTACATGGTGTGGCCCTTCCTCTCCATTCTGCTCTATCGGGAGTATGACCTTTCGGCCACCTTCATCGGCCTGTTGCTGGGGGGCTCAATGGCCCTCTCTACCCTGGTCAGTTTTTACGGCGGCTGGCTCTCTGATCGCTTCGGGCGGCGCAGCATACTGCTGGCTGGTTGTCTGGTGGCGATGATCTGTTTCGGCCTGCTCGGTTTCTCCCATGCGGTGTTCTGGCTCGGGGTCGGGGTGATGGGCAGCGGCCTCTCGTCGGGACTCATCGATGCCCCCGGCAAGGCGTTGATGGCTGACAGTCTGGCCTCGGCCAAGGCGCGGGAGCTGGCTCTGCATCTGCGCTATTTTCTGCTCAACCTGGGGGCGGCGTTGGGGCCGCTGCTCGGGGTGACCCTCGGGATCAACGCCCAGCAGGAGACCTTCCTGTTTCTGGTGGTGAGCTATTTGCTGCTGGCGCTGGCCTTTGGCTGGGGCTTTCGCCGGGCTGGCAGCACAGGCAAGCTGGGGACTGCCGGGCCCGGCTTACGGGATGCCATCAAGGTGTTGCTGGCGGATCGCGCCTTCCTGCTGCTGGTGATGGCCAATCTCCTGATGGTGCTGGTCTACTCCCAGTTTCACTCGCCGCTGGTGCAATACCTGACCCGGGCCGGTATGCCGCAGGTGGCCGAGCTGGTTGCCCTGCTGGTGGCGACCAATGCCCTGACCGTGGTGCTGCTGCAGTTTCCGCTGCTGCGCTTGTTGTCACGCTGGCCGGTGCGGGTACGGCTTCATATCGGCATGGCGCTCTTTCTGGCGGCCCAGCTGCTCTTCGCGCTGGGGGACCCGATGGTGCGCAGCCACTGGTTTGGCGCCGTGCTGCTGCTCAGCATCGGCGAGACCATCCTCTTCCCCCTGCTTAACGTGCTGATCGACCAGATGGCCCCCGCTCACCTCAAGGGGAGTTACTTTGGTGCCAGCGCACTGGCCGGGTTGGGAGGGGCTGCTGGCGCCCTGCTGGGAGGCTGGATCCTCGAGCAGTGGAGTGGTCAGTTGCTCTATGTGCTGATGGCGCTGCTTTGTGTGGCGATTTTTGCGCTCTATGAGTGGGGGGCCAGAGTACAGCGTCCCGCTGTGGTCACGTCTGTGGTTGAGCGGAGCTGACCCGGTTAATGCGGGGATCTTTGATGCTGAATGTTCAGTGCGTGCTACCCGGCGTCTTCTCTTTAAGCGCCTTCTTGGCAGCGTACATCCTCTCGTCGGCGAGCCGGATCAGGTTTAGCCCATCGTCGTAGTGCTCCGGCCCGGTCTGCACTATGCCGATGCTGAGGGTAAGATCGCCCAGCTGCTCTTTGACGGTGTTGACCAATCGTTTGAGATAGATATCCCGCGCCTGACTCTCGTTGCAGTTGGGCAGGATCAGGCAGAACTCATCTCCGCCATAACGAAAGCAGCTGTCTTCGGCGCGAAAGACCTGACGGATGCAGTGGCCGACGATGCGCAGGATCTCGTCTCCGCGCTGGTGACCTTCGGTATCGTTGATTTGCTTGAAGTTGTCGATATCGAGATAGGCGATGGCCATGGGTTCGGCACGGCGCTGACAGGTGCGCAGGCTCAGCAGCAACAGCTCGTTGAGGTGACGAACGTTGAGCAATCCGGTCAGGGCATCGGTGCGGTTCAGCTCCTCCAGCTGCCTGGTCCGCTCGCGCACTTTCTGCTCCAGACTCTTGGCATAGTTCTCCGACTTCTCTCTGGAGGACTCTATTTCCGACACCAGACTGCGAATATAGGTTTCGAAGACCAGAGTGATGTCGAACAAAAAGAGTTTGTCCAGTGCCGCCAGCATGGCGAGGCGCTCCGGTTCATCGTGGAGTTGCTCGAACATATCCTCGATAAGCAGAGCTTTGAGGGTGTTGATGGCGGCCAGATAGAGCTTCGGCTCGACCCCGATCCGCTTGTGAACCAGCCCGATCCGCAGCCGGTTGTTGACGTACTCCAGATCGTAATGGCCGCTGAAGAGATCGAGCACATAACGCCGTTGCGCGGTGCGCAGCCGGATGAGGGTGTCGGCATCGCCGATCAGCAGGGCGATTTCGGTGATGGCTGTCTGCTGCTGGTAGAAGCGATCCACCAGGGCATCGATCCGTGGCTCTATCTTGCTGCAGTAACTTGCCAGCCGCGCCACATCCTGTTCATTGAGCAGCAATAACTCCTTGCGATGAGCAATCTCGAATTCGGTGATCCTCATCTGCTCAAGCAGAGTCTGTTCGGTCGGATTCATCGTCGTCCTCGCTCTATGGCTGGGCGTTGTGCTGTCCGTGAGGTGGGACAAGCAAGAAAGAGTCTCAATTGATAGTGTAGTCAGCTGGGCGGGTGCGCACGCAATGCCCCCGCGTGGCGGGGGCCATGGAGGGTCAGATGATGGCTAAAGGGGCAAGAGATCCGGAGGGGGAGATTAGAAGGTCAGCACCTTGTCGGCAGCCAGGGTCCACTGGGCCAGCATCGGCAGGGTGCCGACCTCAATCCCCTCGATCAGTGGCAGGGCTGTGATGCCACGAGCATCGGTGCAGGTCTTGCACAGGCGAATGGTGACGCCTTGTGCCAGCAGGATCTCCAGCATCTGGCGCAGGTTGTACCCCTCGGCCGGTGCCTGACCGGCCAGCGCCGCGCTCACCGCATCGGACATCAGGAACAGCTTCAGGCTGGCACCCCCCTGTTCGTTGAGGGCGATAGCGAGACGCAGGGCGTTGAACAGGGATTCGCTGCCATAGGGGGCACCGTTGGCAATGACCACAATTTGTTGATTCATAACAGACTCCCGATTGGAAAGAGCGCCATTGTAGAACCAACAGGGTGCCAATTGCGTGATGTCGCACAACTTCTGTCGCACCTTTTTCCCACTTGCTTGACCCTGCTGTCGATCGAGGTTTTTATGGTCAGCTCGCAAACAAGACCGGATGAATCGAGATGTGGAAAGTATTGGGAGCCGGCTTGCTGCTATTGGCGGTCAGGCCTTTGGCAGTGAGGCTGTCGGTTGCAAGGCCCGTCTGCAGGCCGTCAATGACCAGCTGGTGTTTGCCAAAGCACACAACAACGCCGGGCAGATTGCCGGGCTCGAACAGGCAGCGCGCAATATCAAGGCCAACTGTACTGATGAAGGTCTGCTCAAGGAGCAGAAAGAGCGGGTTAACAAGCTGCGTGGCGAGGTGGATGAGCGTCTGCTTGAACTGCAGGAGGCGAGAGTCAGTGGCAAACCTGAGAAGATTGCCAAGCGGCAGGCCAGGCTGGAGGAGTCCCAGACCCGGATGCTGGAGGCCCAGCGGGAGCTGGACAAACTGATCCGGCTGGTCGGCAAGTGATGGCCAGCTGCTGCACGCAGGATCAAAAAAGGCCGATTGCTCGGCCTTTTTTCGTTTTATTGCCTGTGCATCCGCACAAATTTCTCCATCAGCTGATCTTCGGTCTCCACATGAGCGGGATCCCAGATGATGCAGTCGATAGGGCAGACACTGATGCAGGTCGGCTTCTCATAGTGACCGACGCACTCGGTGCAGCGACTGGGGTCGATCTCGTAGATCTCCTCACCCAGACTGATAGCCTGGTTGGGGCACTCGGGATCGCACATGTCACAGTTGATGCACTTGTCGGTGATGAGCAGCGCCATTTCAGGCCGCCGTGTGCGGGTTGCGGGTATCCTGGCTGTCGCCCAGATTGCGCAGCAGGATGCCGTAGTTCACATCCAGATCTTTCGGGACCGGCACATAGACCACGTGACCGTTGCCCGGCGCGGTGTCGATAAGCTCCCCTTTGCGGTTCTCCATCTGCTCCAGATTGAAACGGACGTTGCCCTGCGGGGTCATCAGCTCCAGGTTGTTGCCCACCAGGAACTTGTTCTTCACCTCGACCTCGATCATGTCACCTTTGCGACCGGTGATCTCGCCGACAAACTGCTGGGTGTCGGAGACGGAGTAGCCGTAGTCGTAGTTCTGGTATTCGCTGTGGTTGTGACGGCGCAGGAAGCCCTCGGTATAGCCGCGGTGGGCCAGATTTTCGAGGGTGCCCATCAGGCTGCGGTCAAACGGCCGGCCCGCTACCGCATCGTCGATGGCCTTGCGGTAAACCTGAGCGGTACGGGCGCAGTAGTAGAAGGATTTGGTGCGCCCTTCGATTTTCAGGGAATGAACGCCCATCTTGGTCAGTCGCTCGACGTGCTCGACGGCGCGCAAGTCCTTGGAGTTCATGATGTAGGTGCCGTGTTCGTCTTCGAACGCGCTCATGTACTCGCCCGGGCGGTTGGACTCTTCCAGCAGCACCAGGGCATCGGTCGGCTTGCCAAGGCCCAGGGTGTTGTCCGGGCGGATGGCGATGGGCTCCTGACGGTGGACGATCTGGCCCACGTCATCTTCTTTACCCTCGTGCACCTTGTACTCCCAGCGGCAGGAGTTGGTGCAGGTGCCCTGGTTGGGGTCTCGCTTGTTGATATAGCCGGAGAGCAGGCAGCGGCCGGAGTAGGCCATGCACAGCGCGCCGTGAACGAACACTTCCAGCTCCATCTCCGGCACCTGCATGCGGATCTCCTCGATCTCGTCCAGCGACAGCTCGCGGGAGAGAATGGCGCGGGTCAGGCCCATCTGATGCCAGAATTTCACAGTGGCCCAGTTGACCGCGTTGGCCTGCACCGAGAGGTGAATGGGCATATCCGGGAAGGCTTCACGCATCATCATGATGAGACCTGGGTCAGACATGATCAGCGCATCCGGCTTCATCTCCACCACAGGGCGCATGTCGCGGATAAAGGTCTTGAGCTTGGAGTTGTGGGGCTGGATGTTGGCCACCACATAGAACTGCTTGCCCAGCGCATGGGCTTCGTTGATGCCCAGCTGCAGGTTTTCGTGATCGAATTCGTTGTTGCGCACCCGCAGGCTGTAGCGGGGCTGACCGGCATAGACGGCATCGGCGCCATAGGCGTAGGCGTAACGCATGTTCTTGAGGGAACCTGCGGGGGAGAGCAATTCTGGTTTAAACATGGCGGACTCTTTATATCTGATTGCAAATCAGGACGACCCTACCTAATAGAGTCTAATAAACAATAACTTAACGCACTTTTCTTTGTGTGTATAGTCGTGTGTAGTTGGGGGCTCCCAACACGTCAAGATTTTACCACCAAACCAAGCTGCCAGCCACGCACACCGCTTTGCTGAGTTGATTTAAGGTGCACAACCGCTAGCAGAGAGGAAGATCGCAAAACAATATGGGGACATATCAGCAGCTATCTATAGAGGGTCATCCTGATTCATCAGCTCATCGTGACTGACAGCGGATGAGCTATTTGGAAAGGGTTAACTCGTGGATTCGAAATCAATAGACGACACTATGGGCTTCATGCAGCACATGCTGCAAAATCACAATGTAGTGATGTGATGGACGCCCCCACCCAGCGCGGTCAGTTTCATACTTAGGCTGACTGCGTTCAACTTGGGAGAGCACCACATGAGCACGATCAAAGTAGTTGGTATCGATATTGCCAAGTCTATTTTTCAGGTGTGTGTATGGATGGCTGATGGTTCTGTTGCCTGGAATCGTAAAATATCTCGCCAGAAACTGCTCCACACGATGCGCCAGTTTCCACCGCAAACACTGATTGCTATGGAAGCTTGCTCAACATCTCACTTCTGGGGACGAACACTGATATCGATGGGCTATGACGTAAAACTCATTCCTACACAGCATGTCAAAGCCTTTGCAAGACACCAGAAGAATGATGCCAACGATGCATTAGCTATTTGTGAAACCGCTTGCCGACCAGGGATCCACTTCGTATCAGTTAAAACTACAGAGCAACAAGATATCAAGGCGTTACGTAGTGCTTGCCAGCTCATAGTTGAGCAGCGAACCGCTCTGGCTAACCAACTACGGGCATTACTTGCCGAGTACGGGGTCATTATTCCAGCCGGGTTACAACGCCTGCAACAACAACTGCCAGAGGTGCTTGAAGACGGAGACAATACGATAACCTTCACGCTTCGCCGGCTACTGAGCCTGTTACGAGAAGATGAATCGCCCCGGCTTCTCTAGACACTTTCGAGCCGCTCGAAATATTGCTTTTCACACTCTACTGGCGATAGCCCATTGTTGAAACTGTGCCGGCGCTTGGGGTTGTAAAACATTTCAATGTAATCGAACACATCCTGACGGGCTTCCTCGCGATCCGCATAGGTTTTACGTCGGATCCGCTCGCGTTTTAGGAGCTGGAAGAAACTCTCCGCCAACGCGTTATCATGACAATTGCCACGTCTGCTCATGCTGGCCTTAAGCCGATGATCCCGCAAAAAATCCTGCCAGTCATAGCTGCTAAACTGGCTCCCTTGGTCGGAATGAACCAGCACTTCCTGCTCCGGTCGCCGTCGCCACACCGCCATCAGTAACGCGCTGATAGCCAGCTCTCGGTCGATCCGTGGCCCCATTGACCAACCAATGACTTGTCGTGAAAACAAATCCAATACCGCGGCCAGATAGAGCCAGCCTTCATGGGTTCGGATATAAGTGATGTCTGTTACCCAGACCTTATTTGGCTCAGTCACATCAAACTGGCGTTCAAGATGGTTCGGTGCAACCACCGTTGGCCGGCCACCATAATGACCGGGACGGCGGCGATAACCGGTTTGTGAACGTAAACCTTCATGACGCATTAATCGCGCCACCCGGTGTTTCCCACAGGTCTCGCCCATCTCTCGCAGGTCATCCCGGATCTTGCGATAACCATAGATGCCCCCGCTTTCTAGCCAACATTGCTTGATCTGGCCCAGGAGGCGTTGGTCTTCCAGAGCTAGGGCAGATAAAGGTTGGTGCTGCCAAGCGTAATAACCGCTCGGGTGGACATTCATCATCCGACACAGTCGGCGGATGGGATGTGTGGACGCGTGCTCCCGGATGAAGGCGTACCTTACCCTGACAGCTTGGCAAAGTACGCGGCGGCCTAATCCATCCACCCCGCTATGCTGGAGCCAGCATCAAGGAGGCTCATCATGACGCAAGCGCAGATTTACATTTACGGGATCGATTTAGGCAAAAATTGGTTTCACCTGGTGGCGATGGATCGCATGGGGCATGTATTGACCAAGCAAAAGCTCACTCGTTCACAACTGAAACAGTTCATCAGTACGACTCCACCCTGTCGGGTTGCCTTCGAGGCATGTCCTGGTTCGCAATACTGGGGACGCCTGTTCCAACAGGCGGGGTTCGAGCCCAAGATTATTCCCGCTCAATTTGTTAAGCCCTACCTCAAATCGAACAAGAATGACTTCAACGATGCCACCGCCATTGCCGAGGCTGGTAGCAGAGGCACTATGCGCTGTGTCCCGTTGAAATCTCATGAACAGTTGGCATTGCAGGCGACTCATCGCGTCCGTCAGCGTTTCATCGTCGAACGAACCGCCACTGTCAATCAGATGCGAGCGTTGCTGCTGGAATATGGGCTCACCGTGCCAGTCGGCAGAAAAGTCTTCGAGCGCTCTCTGCCGACGATCCTTGAAGATGCCGAGAATGGCTTGCCTGACTTTATCCGCGCCCTGGTATTACGCCTGAGAGAACGGTGGCAACAGCTGGATATTCAGATTGATGAGATGAGCCTCATGCTCGGACAAGCCTCAAGCGCATCAGGTTTGTGCCAAAAAATCAGTACCGTCCCCGGTATTGGACCGATTGTCTCAACCGCGTTGGTTGCCGCAATTGGCAATGGCTCACAATTCAAGAAAGCCCGCGACCTGTCAGCCTGGTTGGGGCTGGTCCCCAGGCAATATTCAACGGGCGGCAAATCTTCGCTCGGCGGGATCAGTAAGCGTGGCAATAGCTATTTGAGGCAAATAGTTATTCAGGGCGCCAAAGCGCTGAAAATTCACATGAAGCGTGACAAATCATCGTTAGGCGAATGGGTCGCGAGGCTAGAGGTCGGCCATCACCACCATGTGGTCCTTATCGCCTTGGCCAATAAGATAATGCGAATTTGCTGGAAAGTGCTGACATCCGGCAGGGATTACCAACCGTATCCCAACACAAGTTCAGCCGTTTAACTGATAGAACTCATACTCGGTTTTGCGAGCCAAAAACAGATGACAGAAGCGTTTACCCCACGACGTTGCAGCCTGGCTAAAAAAGCAGTCTCTCATGACTGGTAGCTTTATTAGGACGACGACGTGCGGATCCCATCAAGGCCAGAGCCGGAAAACGGCTCACAGAGAGGCCGGATACATTGACGCAAACGACTTCTGGAAATCAGTTCAAGCTTGCAGATAAGGAGCAGACCATACATTTTTTAAGATATCTCGCTCATCGGTGACGCGGCGCAGTTCAGCCTTGAGGCGCCGAATTTCGGCTTGCTGGCTGGAGTTATCCTGTTGCTGCGCTTCGGGTTGGCTGTAGCGTTTGAGCCAGACATAAAGACTGTGGCTGGAAATACCAAGTCGTTCCGCGACCTCTGCCACTGGGTAATGGCGCTCAGTCACCTGCTTGACGGCGGCCAGTTTGAATTCTTCCGTGTAACGTTGCTGCTTGCTCATAACACCTCCTGATTGACCTCAGTTTGAGGCTCTTGAGGTGTCTAGGAAAGTAGGGGCGATTCAGATGCAACTTGCGCCAGATTCGCCGTTTCTCTGCGCCGTGTTTTCTGACCTTCCACTCGCCTTCACCAAACACCTTCAGCCCGGTTGAGTCGATAACCAAGTCGGTAATGCGTCTCTTTGGGGGCTGTCGATAAGCGACCGTCACTGTGCGTGCTCGCTTGCTGACGCAGCTGTAATCGGGGGCACAAAGCGGTAAGTTCATCAACTCGAACAGGGAGTCGAGTAGTCCCTGAGTGGCCCGCAGAGTGAGGTTGAAAATCCCCTTGAGCATCAGGAAGGTACAGATGGTCTGGTCAGTGTAAAGCTGGCTGCGATCCCGCCGCCCATGATGGTCGTGTGGAACCAGTTGTTCATGGCCTCGGTATCAACCCAGAAGGTGAGTGAACCACGGTTAATCGAAGACTTGTTGTATTGAGGCCAGTTGGTGATGGGGTGAAGCGACGTGCCCATGATGCAGACTTGAAGGGGGTAGTGGTGATCAGATCACCGCGCCCTCAGTTAGTTCCATTCAAGCTGCATTGATTTGGGAAACAACGCCGAGCATGGGATAGCTGTGCCCAAAAATCGAGATAAGCCTCGAAAATGAGGCTAAATGGCGCTTAATAGCCGAATACTTGTGGCAAAAAGTCAGGTTTTTGGAGTGATGGGCATTTCAAATGTGGACAAAGAGCTCGTGATGAAGGTGCGCTCCACTTGTTCGCACCTTCCGTAGCACTATTAGGATCAGTTATTTAGGGACCTGGGGACGATTCACTATTGGGATCAGTTATTTAGGTGACAGAAAGTCGTCAATATCCAAAGAAGATTGGCTGTTGAACAGCCAGGGTATATTATTCAGACAGCCCTCCAAGAAAATTCAAACGATGCAATTTTCCTAACCAAACTATCAGTGGATGAGAGATTTCATTTTTCCCCAAGGTTGAGATGTTAATGTTCTCCATGTTTTTTGAACATCAAATCTGCTTTTATTCCCATCGTCTAACTCAGCAATTCCTCGTTTATCTACAGTGTAAGGATGTATAAAAAGCACATGCAAAATATGCCCGCCCCCCGTCTTTGTTACCTCTTTAGTCTCCCTACACTCAAAGATGTCCGGTTGACGACAGATCTTGGTGAAGTCATTACTTATGGCCCAAGATGAGACATTAAAAACCTTCGCAACCTCTCGTGAGCTAATAGGTACTCGTTGCTCAAGCAACCATTGCGCGACTCTCAAATAACGTGGCAAGCCCCCTCCCATACGTTAACCAGCCATAAGATAGATTGAAACTGAAAAAAACATGCTTATTTGAAGCACACATTAGAGCACGCATTAGTCTATATGCATTAAAATTTAATCATTGAGTGCCATGCTCTGGTTATAAGTTACTATGCATTAAGTGATAATGGCAAGTTCTATATCTTTTACATCTGAAGAAAAAGTATAACCGTAATTACCCGGGTGCTTGAGTAGGGGGCGTAAATATTCATG
The DNA here is from genome assembly GCF_024436075.1 of Aeromonas sp. JL9. Classification (NCBI taxonomy): domain Bacteria; kingdom Pseudomonadati; phylum Pseudomonadota; class Gammaproteobacteria; order Aeromonadales; family Aeromonadaceae; genus Aeromonas; species Aeromonas sp. JL9. Next base: position 335,601 of record NZ_JANFNV010000002.1, read on the forward strand.
ATTTACCGCTACCGGGATTGGTTGGCTTGGCGGGTTGTTCAGGTTTTTTCTGAATTTTTCATTTTTGTTTTTTCATTTAATATGTTTTCATGGCCTTTTATGTCAAGTCAAAGGTAGGCTTTGTTATGTATAAAATAAAATGCAACCACTTAGCGCTGTGTATTATTTCTGTGCTGTTCACTTCAGTACAAGCTAAAGCTGGTTTGGAAGCATGGAATGGACAAGTTTTTGCTGAAAAGGGAGCAGGTGAAGTAATATTTGGCGGTAGTGTATATAAAAATGAATGGTGGGTCGGCCCAGACCAGTGCCCGCTCATGGCAGCGACAGAACCTGCGAATAACGGCTGGCGTTTTTCTCGTGTGGCAACTACCGATGAAATCACATCCATAGGCAACCCATCAGATTGCATTATAACCACTGATGAAAATCCAGATGATAGTAAGTATGAAGAATTCAGTTATGAGTCGTCATACACAACTGGTGATATCGTTTCTCTTGGCGGAGTGACTTATAAAGCAACACAAGATGTAAGGCCAAAATCTTTTTCACCTGGATCCGGTAATCCATGGTCTAAATATACCCCGTTGATGACATGGGAAAATAACAGGGTCTATCATAAAGGTGATGAGGTTGTCGGGACCGATGGCAATCGTTACATGGCGTTATTTTATGTTGAAGCTAATGTTGACCCTGTTGATGTAGAGAATCAAAATCCAACGCAACAAAACTCAAAACCGTGGTATCCAAAAGGGGAGTGGCACAATTTCACCCAAGAAGAGCTGGCACAAGTATCCGAAATAAATTTGGAAAGCATCTATCAACCTGATACGTTAGTTAAATATAACAGTGACTATTACTTCAATAAAGTTTCAGTGCAAGGCGTTCTTCCTGATGGACAAACTCCATGGAAGGTGTACATCGATTGGGGTAACACTAAAGAATTGGTTGGCTCACCAAAAACTGAGTGGCCAAAGCAGTTTTATGCTCCTTATATCGATTTTGTGATGAATGACGTGCCAGACATGGTCAAACTCAAAAATGAGAAAGGAGTTAACAATTTCGTTTTGGCATTTATTGTGGCAAAAGACGAAAACACATGTTTGCCGACTTGGGGGACTTCGTATCCTGTTAATGGCTATAAGCAATACTCCAAGGTGAAAGCACTCCGGGATGCTGGCGGTGATGTAATGGTTTCTGTGGGGGGCGCGAATAACTCGCCAATGGCGGTTGCATGTAAGAACATCGATGATTTGGTAGAAGTGTATGATGGTATTGTTAAAAATCTCAATTTAAAAGTGCTTGATTTTGATATTGAAGGGATGGCTGTTGCGGATTCAGAATCGATTGAACGTCGAAATCAGGCGTTGGCTATTCTCCAACAACGCTGGATTTCAGAGGGTCGCGACATCAAACTCTGGTATACTTTGCCTATTATCCCTGAAGGTCTTACCGCAGATGGGATGGCCGTCTTGATAAACGCCAAAAAACATGGTGTTCGATTGGATGGTATAAACGTTATGACAATGGACTATGGTCGACCACAATGTCAGTCGGATAATACTGAAGGGCAAAAGATTCATGGTAAGTGTGCAACCACCGCTATCGAGTCGCTGTTCGAGCAAGTAAAGAGCATTTTCAATACCAAGTCTGATGATGAGATTTGGAACATGCTTGGTACCACACCAATGATTGGCTATAACGATGTTAAAGGAGAGGTGTTCTATAAGTCTGATGCTGAGTTGGTTTTGGAGCATGCGAAGACCCATAATCTTGGAATGATAGGGATCTGGTCGTTACTTCGTGATCGCCCCGGTGTGAGTGGTCAAGTTTCACCTGAACATAGCGGTCTAACATCAGAGCAAGCGGATACTTATGAGTTTAGTCGAATCTTTAGTCCATTTGCTGAATCTGGTTTACCCACCATTGATGAGGTGAGTGCGAATGCCGGACTGGATCAAGTTATTGTAGGACCTGGGACTATTACGCTTGATGGCAGTTCGAGCCATATTCCTGCAAATGTAGAGTCGATAAATTATCAGTGGACTCAAGTGAGCGGGCATCAGGTTGCATTGAATAATCCCACGGCCGCAATTGCCTCATTCAACGTTGATGCTATCGATGCCCATTATGAGTTTAAGTTGAAAGTGACAGCTGATGAACACACATCAGAAGATATTGTAGCCATTAATGTTACAGCTTCGGAAATTGAACCCGTGATATCAATTATTGGTGATCATCTTGAAGTTAAAGAAAATGATACGATCACTATCGGTACGACGACGAATTTAAATGATGTGGGGAATTACAGCTGGACTATTTCTCCTGATTGTATTGACTTCATTGATGGGGGTAGTTCGCTGACATTTACGGCTCCTGTGGTTAATGAGGATGTAATATACAATGTCAATGTGGTGTTGAGCGACAGTAATGGACATGTAGCTTCTGATTCAACTCGGCTTGTAGTAAAAAATACTGATAATGAGATTGCTGGTGATGGATATCAGTACATCTTCCCTGCGGGAGTAAATAATTATGTCGCAGGCACTCGTGTTTTGTTTTCAGATGGGAACATTTATGAGTGTTTTGGTGACTGGGCCGCTACTTGCCAAAACCAATCACTTGCACCAACCGTCGCAGCAGACCCTAACTGGTGGATGCAACAGTGGAGAGTTGTTGGTAACATTCAGTAACATTTAATTTGATGTTTGAGGGAGCTTTGCTCCCTCCATTTTATTAATTATTGATACATCCACGATGCTAACTTTTTTGACTAGTAGAACAGTTGATGTCCCCCATCTCCTATTCCCCAAGTGACGACTGTACCGTCCTACTTCAGGGTAGCACATGCATTACTGGCACTAAAAAGGTGTTTTACATTCACCAACTGTGGCAGTACTGCACTACTTATCAGCACCCGAACCAGGATCGCCCCAAGATACTTGAATCGCCCCTGGTTTTCTAGACACTCTGTTGCTGAAAAATAAACTGCCTTTCAAACTCTACCGGCGACAGCCCATCATTGGAACCATGGCGCCTGATTGGGTTGTAAAACATCTCGATATAATCAAATACGTCGCTGCGGGCTTCGTCTCTTGTCGCATAAATCCTGCGCTTGATCCGCTCCCGTTTGAGCAACTGGAAGAAACTCTCGGCGACCGCATTGTCGTGACAGTTGCCCCGTCGGCTCATGCTGCAACTCAGGTTGTGGGTCTTCAGAAAGTCCTGCCATTCGCTGCCGGTAAACTGGCTGCCCTGATCCGAGTGCACCAGTACCGGCTGCTTGGGCTTGCGCCGCCAGACGGCCATCAATAACGCATCAACCGCCAAGTCTGCCGTCATGCGTGATTTCATCGCCCAACCGACGATCTGGCGAGAGAACAGGTCGAGCACCACCGCCAGGTACAGCCCCCTTCTTGAGTGCAGATGTAGGTTGCATATTCCGGCCGATCATGAACACCAATTCCGATTCAACGTGAACACCATTTCCGGACCAATGTGAACGCTCATTCCGGTTCAACCTGAACACTTCGCCCCTCCTTTCCGGAAACAGTGTTCAACATCCCGGAATCACTGTTCACATTCACCGGAATCATCCTTAACGCATTGATT